>CAXBSH010000674.1:0-1505 GCA_963977705.1 uncultured Planctomycetaceae bacterium | reverse complement strand
GACCGGTCGATCAGCAGGAACACCCCCAATGGGATCGCTGGCCCCAACGGTTTGACCACCCCGCACACCGCCGCCTGCAAATCCAACGGTGAAGCACTGAGGCCAGTGGTCGCGCCCGCCAGCCGGATTCACCTTTGGAGTCCGACCAAATTCTGCAAGGTTACAGACCATCGTGTTCTTCAAAAGACCGCGCTGATGCAGATCTTCAATCAGAGCAGCCAGTGCGCGGTCTGCCTGGGGAAGCAGGTAGCGAGAATGCTGAGTGAAATTGTCCGCATGAGAATCCCAGTTCTGGCCCTGCTGGCGGAAGTCGTTCACGTTGATAAACGGAATACCAGCTTCCACAAGTCGCCGGGCAAGAAGCAGATTCTGGCCTCGCAAGTCACGACCCGCCGCACCAGCGGCAGCGCCGTGTCCCGGTAATCCCTCGGGAGCTTTCATCCCATAACGTTCACGAATTGAAAGTGGTTCATCCTGCAGCTCAACAGCCTTCTGCAGTTGAGTGGATGACAGCAGTTCAACGGCCCGGGAGCGGTTCTCCTGCAGTCGCATCATCGACTGCTCAAATGCTGGTTGCTGATCCAGTGAATCCAGCAGCAACGTTCTGCGCTGGATTCTGGTGCCTGGCAACTCCGTCTGCTGACGCAAGGCATCGACCTGATAACGAATCGTGGCAAGGTCTGCACTGACTTCAAACGGGTCAAACTGCTGTCCCAGGAATCCACCGCCCTGACATGGTGTCGTCACAACGTTGTGAATAAGCCACGGCAGAGCCACATGGCTGATCGCATCTCGTGCTACAGGCCGCTCCCGAGAGATGACTGCTCCGTGCGACGGAAAGAACTGCGGGATGACGGCGAATTCTTCCCGGTCTCCCTGCGGTCCCTGTCGCCCGGTAAAAGTCTCCGTAGACGCGGAGTCATGCAGTCGATTCGTATGATGCATGCTGCGAACAATCGCGCAGTGATGCATCACGCGAGCCATCTGAGGAAGATGCTCCGAGATCTGAATGCCGGGCACTGACGTCGAGATCGGCTGAAACTCACCACGCACAGTACTTGGAGCAAACGGCTTCGGATCCCAGGTGTCGAGATGACTTGGTCCACCGTAGTAGAAAACGAAAATGCACGATCGAATTCGACCTCGCTGCGGTGACGGTGATTCATTGCCAGCAAGCGATGTTGATGACAAGCCTGACATCGCCAGACTCGCTGAAGGCACATGAATAAAAATAATGCGGTAGCCCTGCCCTTGCACGGCATCAACAGGCGCAACAAAAAAACTAATCCACAGACCAATAGCGCCAAAGATTGCAGCTAAGGCCCAAAAAAAAGGAATGAGCTTGCCCGCCACCGGATAGAAGGTGCTTGGGCTTGATAACTTAAACCAATTGATCAAGCGGCTATTAGAAAAAGTATTCTCTGTCATTCGATTGCAATCTTTACAGCTAGAGCACTAACCCAAGGTACAAATGCTAAAGCCAAAATGAAAATAGCTCCCATACC
>CAXBSH010000673.1:0-1512 GCA_963977705.1 uncultured Planctomycetaceae bacterium | reverse complement strand
CGAGGAACCACCACTCGTAGCGTGGGCTTCAGCCCGAGCTAGTAGTCCTCGCCGCCGTTGAAAGCCTCGGTGTTTTTTGAGGTAGGGGCCGAGCAGGAATGCTCGGGCTACGGTTGGGGGTGTTTCCCGGGCTGAAGCCCAGGCTACGGGGCGGTACAGTTGGGGGGTGTTTCCCGGGCTGAAGCCGAGGCTACGATAAGTCCGAGCTACGGTTGGGCGGCGGTTGCACGCCGGCAACGGGGAAAACGTGTCGGGGCACTGTCACGGCTTTGACTGGCGATGACAGCCTCATAGAATGCCACAGACAGCCTTACGCCGGAAACCAGACACTGCAGGAAGACAGATCGATCCATGAAAGCGATTGCCGTACGACCAGGAACGCCCAACAGTGTACATCTCGCCGAATTGCCGATGCCCGCGGTCAGTGATATTCCAGACGGACGAGGCGTGCTGGTGCGAGTCCTGAAGGTTGGCGTGGATGCAACCGACCGCGAAATCAATGAAGCACAATATGGCAATGCTCCGGCCGGTTATGACTTCCTCGTGATTGGCCACGAATGTTTTGGAGTCGTGGAGGCGGTCGGGCCGCAGGTTCAGCGAGTCCGTCCGGGCGATTACGTGACCTGTACCGTGCGTCGTCCGGGCGGTTCCATCTACGACAGGATCGGTCGCAATGACATCACCAGTGAAGAAACCTACTACGAACGCGGCATCAATCTGCGGCACGGGTTTCTGACCGAGTATTTCGTGGATGACGAAGAATACATCGTCCGCATGCCGCAGGCACTCGCACACCTGCACGTGCTGGCCGAACCCATGAGCTGTGCGGCAAAGGCCGTCGAACAGGCTTTTCTGGCACAGCAACGACTGCAGGTCTGGGAACCGAAACGCGCCTGGGTGACCGGCGCCGGACAGATCGGACTGCTCAGCACCCTGATTCTGCGACTGCGCGGCATTCAGGTCTTCACTCTGGCTCGCGGACCAAAACCCAATCTGAAGGCCGAGATTGCTGAAGGATTCGGAGCCCAGTACATCAGTACCGCCGATCAGTCCCTGCACGACGTCGCCGCGAAATACGGCAAACCCGATCTGATCATTGAAGCCACCGGCAGCAGCAGCATCGCATTCAACTGCATGGATCTGCTGGCACACAATGGCTGCATGGTCTGGACCAGTATCACCGGTGGCAAGCACGAAACAACCGTTCCTTCCGATCGCATCAACCTCAACTGGGTGCTCGGAAATAAACTGCTCGTCGGTTCCGTCAACGCGAACTTCCGCCACTTTGAATCGGGTATCCGCGATCTGGCGCTCGGCGAAGCCACATGGCCAGGAGTACTGCAGAAGATCCTCACCACTCCCGTGCAGGGGCTGGATAACTACCGCGAAATGATGCGATTGCTGGTCGAAGACAAACATGCTCTGAAAGTGTTTGTTGAAGTGGCAGGTTAGTTTTCAGTGGTCAGTGACGTCCCCTTGGGAGGGCGAGGCTCCCGCCGAGCCGAACTGCCC
>CAXBSH010000672.1:0-1513 GCA_963977705.1 uncultured Planctomycetaceae bacterium | reverse complement strand
AGTCAGAAAAGTTGCCTTGTTTGCAAGCTGCCTGGTGAATAATCAAGTCACAGACGTCGGCAAGGCCACGGTGCAAGTGCTTGAAAAAAACAGGGTTCAGGTTGTGGTACCTGAACAGCGCTGTTGTGGCATGCCGAACTTTGATGTGGGTGATACCCAAGCCATTCAACAGGCCGCGCAAAGCAATGTCGCGTCATTGTACCCCTGGGTGCTCAAGGGATACGATGTGGTAGTACCGACCGCCAGCTGCAGCCTGATGCTGAGCCGGTGTTTGGTCGCGCCTATTCGTCGAATTCACTGCTGCGAAACCGTGAACCAGTGCGAGTTCCAGGATTCACGACCGACGTCTTCACCGATGAAACGCTGCGATTTGTTCGCCGCCATGCGCAGCAGCCGTGGTTTGTATTTCTGTCCTTCAACGCCGTTCACACTCCGCTGGAGATTTCCAGGGCCGTAGCGGACCGGATTCCGGCCACCGTCACGGATCCACAGCGACGCGGTTATCTGGCGTTGCTGCTGGGGCTGGACGATTCGATCGGTCGACTGATGCAGGAGGTACGATCGCAGCATCCGAATACGCTGGTGTTCTTCTTCAGCGACAACGGCGGTTCCGGCCGTAAACCGTTCTTCGCCTTTAACACAGCGGTCAACAAGCCATTGCGGGGTGATAAGGGGCAGCTTTGGGAAGGCGGCATTCGAGTACCCTACTTCGTCAGTTGGCCTGGTCATTTGCCTGCCGGGACTGTCTCTGAGGCTCCTGTATCGACGCTGGACATCCTGCCGACAGCCTGTGCGGTGTCCGGCGGTCAGTTACCGGATGGGGTTGAGGGCGTGAATCTGCTGCCCTGTCTGCAGGGGCACACCACGGCGGTTCCACATGACAAGCTGTACTGGCGATTTGGTCCGCAGCGAGCCATTCGGGCAGGCCGCTGGAAACTGGTGGATGCTCGTGATTTCCAGCTGAAGACTCAGACCGGCTGGCAGCTTTATGATCTTGAGAGCGATCCTGGTGAAACGCAGGATCTGGCGGCCAGTCAACCACAGCGTGTTGCCGAGCTTTCGACGGCGTGGGACGAATGGAACAGGCAGAATATCAGTCCGCTTTGGAAGGGGACTGCCAATGAGGATCCCCGGGGGACAGGAAAATGAACCTTAAAGCAGGATTTCCTGTCACAAAAGTCGGGTTCCTGCAGACTTCAGGGTTACAGATTTCCACATCCCCCGGAGAACACGCATGTCTGCACTGCTCAGCCTGACAGTCTTCACAAGCCTGCTGCTGCAAACGCCACAACACCTTCCAAAGCCACCAGCCACAGAGCAAAGGCCGGTGACAAACACCTATTTTGGTGACGTTGTGGTTGACGAGTTTCAGTGGCTGGAGAATCAGTCAGATCCAGCAGTTCAGAAATGGGCTAAGCAGCAGAATCAGTACAAAGAGAAGTATCTGCGTGGGGTGCCGCAGGAATTCTCTTCACGGCTGCTTGAATTGTATGCGAACTCTGATGACTGGTAC
>CAXBSH010000671.1:0-1523 GCA_963977705.1 uncultured Planctomycetaceae bacterium | reverse complement strand
AGTTCCAGCCGCCGCCACGAAGCACACGGGACGCGCCTGAGACTTCTGAGCCCAAAGGATCCACGCAGGCTGCCGCGGTGTAGTTCCGCATGCTATCTCGGCACCACTCCCACACGTTCCCGTGCATGTCGTACAACCCCCAGTTGTTGGCGACCTTCTGCCGGACTGGGCAAGTCGAGCGTCCGCTGTTTTCATCAAACCACCCCAGACGGTCCAGCGCCGGGTCTTTGCCCGTTGGTTCCGTGCAGGCCGAACCATCATGGAACGCGCTGGTTGTGCCTGCCCGACACGCGTACTCCCACTGGGCCTCTGTGGGCAGACGAAACGGCTGCGTCGACTGCAGCAGCCCCTGCACAAGGTCGCAGAACTGCACGCATTGATGCCAGTTCACTGACTCTACCGGATGCTGTGGCTTGTCCTTGAACTTACTGGGACTTTCCGGCAGTTCTGTTGCGACGCCCTTGACCACAGCCCGCCACTGTTCCTGCGTGACCGGTGTTTCCCCCAACCAGAACCCCTGACTGATCGTAACTTCGTGCTGTGGCCCTTCGTCATCCCACCGTCCCTGCTCATCCTGCGGCGAACCCATCTGGAATCTGCCTGGAGGAATCCAGCGCAGTACGAAGGGTGCGTTACCGATCCGGAAGCGACAGTAGACTCCGAACTGATCTTCACCGAATTCTTCGGCCCAGTCCGGAGCGGCCAGCGGCAGCATTTCCGGTTCCATCAGTATGGGTTCTGTCGAGCTCATACGAGGCCCCAGGTAAAGACAAAATCCCCGTCGGCGTTCGACAGCGACCATCTGATCGCGCTACCAGCCGACGGGGATTGAAGACTGCCGACGAAGGTCCGCCGACAGCTCAGAGACCGGGTCTGATCCACCACTTCAGTGGCAGACCTGAGCTGCGGACAAGCGCAAGCCGGTGTTGTTCCAGTCGTTGCCTGGATCGTTCGTGTTGCGGTACGCCGCCCGGCAGTTCCTGGCGTTGTTGTTCCAGCTGCCGCCACGAAGCACACGGGACGCGCCTGAGGTCTCTGAGGTTCCATGTGTACGAATAACTTTCAGGGATCTGTGTTTTCAGTGCAGCCGAGGGCATTGACAACACGCTGTCGCCACCGCAGGCAGTCTGCATGTCGAGTAAAGGCGAGCAGTGCATCGGTGCGTTGCTGTAGTGTCAAGCCATCGATATTACCGGTGTCGTATGACAGTTCAAGAGATTTCAGGCGTTGCGCGAACCGATGGCGGGACTTCCGCGCCAGCAGAACGGCCCCGGGACGGACCCACGGCTGCGCCCTGGGCTACCGAAATCGGCCATACAGGCATGAATCGCAAACGCAGGCAAATCACAAACCAAACACGCGGCCCCAACGGCCCCAACGGCCGCAATAGCCCCAATGCGCCCAACAGCCGACATCGCCCCCAGGCCTGAAGGGCCGGTTTCAGAAAAGCCAGGTGCGTAAGCACCTGGTCACGGCCCCCCCAAAGTCCACAAAAGGCCTGAAGGGCCGGTTTCAGCAGAGCC
>CAXBSH010000670.1:0-1523 GCA_963977705.1 uncultured Planctomycetaceae bacterium | reverse complement strand
GCCGGATACGGTTACCGGTGGGGGCAGGGGATGCTTAACGAACAGTCTCGTTGATGCGGCCCAAGGATGCACCGCTGGTGGCTGATTGCGAGTTGGCCATGAACAGTCCGGCAATGATTGCTATGACAATCAGGATCGTCAGCAGAATCTTGGGCAGGCTCCACGGACGCTGGCCGGTGACTTCGCCCGTGCAGGCGTTGATAAAGACCTGATAGGTGCGGTTGTTGTAGCGATAGGCCATCAACCAGACCGGTAACAGAATGTGCTTGTACGTAACGGCCTCGTAACGACTGTTGATCGACGTCACCCGCTGCTCGTCACCGCCAATCCGGGATACGACATCCGCCTGCAGCGCAGCGTCAATCTTTGCTCGTGCTTCAGCAAAACATTCGTCCAGTTCGATGTCGTAGGTCCGCGATAATTGCCCGGCCAGCAGCTGCTGATTTAAGGGCACCAGTTTGTCCAGCGGCCACGGCTCCAGAGACTCCAGATGGTCTTTCAATAATCCGTCGTTGGCCAGAATCAGAACGTCGTCGAAGAAACGCTGGAAGTTGCCGCTGACCGGCCACCAGCTGGTGCGTCGTTCCCTCCGCTCGTCCTTCCCACTGCCGACCGTCACATAGTAATGGTCGCCTCGCTGCCCCGACCAGACGGTAAAGGTCAGCGAGTCAAAGGTGAACCAGGACAGATAAACGCCATTGAAGTGGCCCTGCTGTGCCCCGTGCCGAAAATCGCCGGGAGCAAACCAGCGCGATTCAAGCCACTCGCCCAACTGCCGTCCCGCTCGCTCGCGGTCCACCAGAAACGGCAGCATCGCATCCACCGGAATACGTTCCGGATCTGCCTGATGCGCTCGCTCCAGCTGTATCGGCACAGCACAGTACGGACAGGTCGTGCTGGCCAGTGTTCCGTAAAACTCCACGTTGCCCCCGCATGATTCGCAGCGGACTTCCCGATGCTGCGCGGTTTCCGGCGCTGCGTCGCTGGAGGCCCCGTCATGCGCCGCGGCCTGCTGCTGCCGCGCGGCCGCACGCTGCGCCTGCAATCGCTGCAGCATCTGCTGAAAATCCTGTTCCACGATCGCGTTGTCGCTGTGCTGAATCTGCTGCTGATGGCCACAGAATTCACAACTGAGCGATTGCAGGCCAATGTGGAACTTCAGATCGGCTCCACAAGCCTGACAGGGAAACATGCGCGCTTCGCCCGAATTGATCAGCCGGCCCGATTGGTTGCTGTCGGCGGGCTGCATTGGCGGCTGAGGCTGTAAGTCACTGTCCGACATTTCTGAGCTCTTCGTTGGGGCAGTCCGAGGCCACGGAGGTAGACGGCCAGCGGATCCTACCGAATTCAGCGGCGGAGGGACAAGTGGACAGTGGTCAGTGGTCAGTGGTCAGTGGTCAGTGGTCAGTGGTCAGTGGTCAGTGGTCAGTGGGCAGTGGGCAGTGCGAGGGGGAGTTGTCCTTGGGAGGGCGAGGCTCCTGCCGAGCCGAAGGACGGTGCTGCGGGATGGGGGGCTGGCGGGG
>CAXBSH010000669.1:0-1540 GCA_963977705.1 uncultured Planctomycetaceae bacterium | reverse complement strand
TGAACCGGACGATTACAAGCCATGTATCGCCAGACTGCCGAATGGTGAACTGCTGCTGACGGCCTTCCATCAGTACAGGCGGGGTGGCAGTCAGGTTATGGAACAGACGCTGCTGTTTCGTTCAAAAGATGGCGGACAGACATGGTCGCATGCCGAAAAATTGAATTTGCTCGGTCGCGAACCGTATCTGACCGTTCTGCCCGACGGTACGATCTTTATCACCGGGCATCTGCTGATCTGTTTTTAACACTCAATGATTTACTTGACGCTAATGTGATGTTGGTGTAACATTGACATCATGATTCGGACTCAAATCCAATTTCCAGACCCACTGTATAAGCGACTTAAAGAGATCGCAGAGCAGCGGGACTGGTCCCTTTCGGAAGTCATGCGGAAAGCGGCAGAGCACTTCGTAGATCGCTTTCCGTCCCGAAACGAGGGTAAGGACACGTGGCAGTTTCCGTTGCTCGATTGTGGTGGCGATTTTCTCACCGATCCGGCTTCCGTAAACTGCGAGGTCGAAGCAATCAGCGAGCGAGCATAGAACGTGATTTTATCTGCGGACACGAATCTGTTTCTGTACGCGGCGAATCCGCAATCTTCTCATTACGCCCAGGCCCAACGGTTCTTCACTGAACACGCATCGGGCAATACGAGATTTCTGCTGTGCGGGCTGGTGCTGGTCGAGATCTACATGCAACTGCGGAATCCCGCGGTATTTCGAAATCCGAAGACGTCTTCTGAAGCTGCCGCATTTTGTGCCTCGCTGCGCAGCAACCCCAGGTGGGAATTTGGCGATTATGAACCCGCCGTCGCCCAGTCGCTGTGGCAGTGGGCGGAGATGACATCAGCCGGATTCCGTACCATTATCGATGCTCGCCTCGCTTTCACGCTGCGTCACCATGGAGTGACTCACTTTGCGACGGCCAACGACAGGCACTTCACCAGTTTCGGCTTCGACAAAGTCTGGAGTCCCTTATAGTTGGCGCGCGATCGCGCTCTGCCGTTTGGGGAGTTACTAATAACAAAAAGACCTGATGCTGTTTTGGTAAATTGACCCAGATCATTGGAAACTGCTGGGGTCGAACCGGCACCGGCACCGGCAGCGTATCCCGGCGCGTGGCTCAGGCGGACGAAATTCGATCTGACTGGACTGCCTCCGACGCCTGACAAGATCAGGAGTTTTACTGCCGAACGGTCGGATGCACCCGAGTGTGCCTGCAACAGCGTTGTTGACTGTCTGCTGGACTCTCCGGCCTATGGCCAGCGCTGGGCGCGGCACTGGCTGGATGTTGTCAGGTTTGCAGATTTTGGGGAGCAACGAAAAATCATGTGTGCCCCGGCAGGTTGCTGTTCGATGGAGTTGGCGGAAAACGCACTGGATACGGCTTCCGTTCCACGAAAAACACAATCGCTCAGACGCAAACGACAACACCCGTCAGCTTACGTTAACGTTTCGCCTGTGGGGGGGGCCGGAACGCGGTGGACGACACGGGCTGAAGCCCATGCTACGACCAGCGAGCACCAGCCTCGTGACACC
>CAXBSH010000668.1:0-1560 GCA_963977705.1 uncultured Planctomycetaceae bacterium | reverse complement strand
TCGACATTGTGCAGGAACAGATCCGTATCGCGTACAATGAGAAGCTGCGCTTTGCGCAAAAGGATATCCAGTTCCGTGGTCACGCGATTGAATGCCGGATCAATGCAGAAGATCCGTTCAAGTTCATTCCTTCGCCAGGCCGCATTACCTCCTGGCATACGCCGGGTGGCCCGGGCATCCGCGTGGATTCACATGCTTACGCCGGTTACTTTGTACCGCCTAACTATGACTCCATGATCGGCAAAGTGATTGCCTACGGTGAAACCCGTGAACAGGCAATTCGCCGTATGCAGATTGCGCTGTCAGAAATGGTGGTCGAAGGGATACAAACCAACATCCCTCTGCACCGCGAACTGATGCTGGACGCCAGATTCTTTGAAGGCGGAACCAACATCCATTATCTGGAGCACAAACTGGCAGACATGCCGGGGCTGGATAAAAAATCGAAGTAATACCTTGCTGCCGGTCCCTGAGACCGGCAGTGTTTTGAGAGAGTCAGAAAAATGGGTTGGACAGAAATCGTTGTGGAAGTAGCCCGCGAACAAGCGGAACCTTTATCCGATGCACTGATGGAAGCCGGAGCTTTATCCGTTTCCGTGGAAGATGCAGATGAAGGCACCGAGGCCGAAAAGCCTTTGTTCGGCGAGCCAGGCATGGAACCGGAAGAAACCGCGTGGGAACGCAGCCGCGTCGTCGCGCTGGCGGATACCGATATTGATCATGCCGATCTGGTTCGTATCGCTGCTGAAGCTATCGGTCTGGCCGAGATCCCTGCCTGGCAAACGCGCAGTGTGGAAGAACAGGACTGGGTGCGCTTAACGCAGTCTCAGTTCGCGCCTATCCATATCGGTAAAAACATCTGGGTTGTACCAAGCTGGCACGACGCTCCGGAACCGGATGCACTGATTCTGGAACTCGATCCGGGTCTGGCATTCGGCACCGGCAGCCACCCGACCACACGCCTGTGCATGGAATGGCTGGAAAGCAATACCCCTGCAGATAAAACCGTGCTCGACTACGGTTGCGGCTCCGGCATTCTGGCCATGGTGGCAGCGAAACTGTCCGCCAAATCGGTGGTCGGTGTGGATATTGATCCACAGGCAATCGAATCTGCCAATTTCAATGCTGAACGCAATCATTGCAGCATCGAATTTGCGCTGCCTGAACCTTTTGCAGCCAGCTATCCTGAATCGCATCAGTTTGATGTCGTTGTCGCCAATATCCTGTCCAGTCCGCTGAAACTGATGGCACCAATGCTGTCCGGTCGCGTTGCGCCGGGTGGTTCGCTTGTATTGTCCGGTGTGCTGGCACGTCAGGCTGAAGAAGTTGCTGCAGCTTACGCACCATTTATTACACTGACTGTCTGGGCCGAGCACGAAGGCTGGGTTGCCCTGAGCGGTCAGAAAACACTGTAAGCCTATGGCGCTCGCCACCCGCTGCCCCCATTGTCAGACGACGTTCCGGGTTGCTAACGACCAGCTCAAGCTGCATGCGGGGCTGGTGCGTTGCGGCGCCTGTCATCAGGCTTTTAACGGTATAGAACATCTGGTGCCGCCGGAT
>CAXBSH010000667.1:0-1586 GCA_963977705.1 uncultured Planctomycetaceae bacterium | reverse complement strand
GGTCAGCCCAACCGTAGCCCGGGCATTCCTGCCCGGCCGCCTATTGCCCGCACAAACCCGCGGCGCAACGCCGTCACCGAGCTGGTGCTCGGTGTTCGTAGCATGGGCTTCAGCCCGTGTCGTCTTCATCGCTCAACACCCACAAGCTTCCCCTTGGGAGGGCGAGGCTCCCGCCGAGCCGAAAGTAGTGCTCAGTTCTCAGTGGTCAGCTAAAATGTAGCCCGAGCATTCCTGCTCGGCCCCGTCCTTTAAAAAACACTGGGCATTTCAAGGGTGACGACAAGTGCGTGCCCGGGCTAAAGCCCAGACTACGACTTTTGTCCCTCGTTTCATTCCTGCTCGGCCACCTGTTGCCCGCACAAACCCGCGGCGCAACGCCGTCACCGAGCTGGTGCTCGGTGTTCGTATCATGGGCTTCAGCCCGTGTCGTCTTCATCGCTCAACACCCACAAACTTCCCCCTCGGGAGGGCGAGGCTCCCGCCGAGCCGAAGGTGCCAGGATTAACGTCACCGCACTGATGCCTGGTGGTCTCCTCCATGTGCCAGTCTGCAGTGCGTTTTTCCGCAGCGTGGCGGTCCGATCAATACTGCGTCCTGTTTACGCGCCCGCCGTGCCCTGGGGGCCATCTGATTGCCTGCCGTTCGCGTCTGCCACGTCAACTGGTGATCTGCAGAGCCTCTGCGACGCGTTGCCGCGTTTCCGGGCGATTCAATTCGGCCTTTCCAAAGCCTGCGATGGCACCGGCCGCGATGGCCTTCTGCTGCCATTCCGGATAGTTTGAAACCAGCATCACCGGAACATCACTCCAGCGATCCTGCTGGCGGATGTCCCGCAGAATCTGCATGCCTTCCGTGCCATCCGCATCAAGGATGCGATTCAGCAGTACCAGCTGGAAATCGCGAGTGGCCAGCAACTGCAGTGCCGCTGCGGCGGTATCGGCGGTCACCACTTCCACGGCAAAATTGGTCCGCAGATAGTGACCGATGGCCGCAGAATCCGGTCGACACTGTCCAACACTTAATACGACTTTGCCAGACATCCGGCTGTTCCTGTTGATGGCTTCAAAAAGGTTCAACGCCAAAGCAGTTCGCGTTGTGCAGGTGTATGTTAACCACGAAAGACGCGAAAGACACGAAAAAAACGAATTGTCGAATGTTCAGCAATCGCAGAAGGGGAGGCTTCCGGCAGCTTTGGGAGGGGAACTTTCCTGGGACCACCGAGCACCAGTTCGGTGACAGCGTTGCGTGCAAACACCCCTCAGCTTAGGCTAACGGTTCGGCTGAGGGGGGGATTGAATGCGGAGGACGACACGGGCTGAAGCCTCGTCATTACCCACGAATTCAGCTGTTTGTAAACCGGTCAATCGGAAAACGACCCTTCAGGCCTGAATACCACCCGCAGGTAAGCTGAACCAACGAAACAAGGCCCCTGAGGCCGACCCAAGGCCCCCTCAGGCCTGAAGGGCCGATTTCAGCAGAGCCAGGTGCGTAAGCACCTGGTCACGACACCCCAAAAAAACGCTCGAGGCCTGAAGGGCCGGTTTCAGCAGAACGGGTGCGTAAGCACCTCGAACCCCATGCATGAC
>CAXBSH010000666.1:0-1586 GCA_963977705.1 uncultured Planctomycetaceae bacterium | reverse complement strand
ACAGGACTGTGTGCAGCCAGCCCGCTACTTTCTCGTCGGGCTTCACTGTCCGCTTCCAGAACAGTGCCGTATGCACGTTCTGTACAATGTCTTCAACCAGATCTACATTTGCCCCAAACTCGCGCAGCCACTTCATTCCCAAAGCCACCAGCCAGGGGCGAGTCTCGACTAACAACTGACTCAATGCTTGTTCATCGCCAGCCGCAGATTTTTCCGCCAGCTCATTCCAGGGGGTTCGTGGCTGGTCAGGTGTTTCAAAATAGTCGCAGCTCATGACTGCACCTCCTGATCCAATTCGGCAATCTGCAGGCAGATGACCGAGTCTGTGTGATCGAGGTGTGCACAAACCTCAGTGTCGTCAAGATTCACGAGGTATGCACCTGGAGATGCTGGGATGCCACTGGCGCTCCGCACACTGTGCGGAGCTGAACCGATCAGCGTAGAGGATTCTGTGGATCCGAGGCGATACAGGTGCTCGAGGGGCAGTGGTCGTACTTCCAGATGAGTGACCGCCTTGACGCAGCCCGGGAACAGATTGGTCAGGACTTCCGTCTCCTCAAGCATCAGGCGCGCCTCGCAGGCCACAGACTGATTGGCTGCGCTGAATGCTGTGAGCAGCAGCGGTATAGGCGGGACCTGCTTTGTCTCTCCGGGACAAGCCGTGGACCGAATGACTCGGGCGGACCACGGTTCATGGTCGAGCACGACAAGGTTGATGGTTTCGCCGCGATGCTCGGTGGTTCCGCCGGATGCCTGAGCAGCCAGCTCGGTCGAAAGAGCCATGCGAGCACCCTTTGCCTCGATTGCTGTCGCAGGAATCGGACGGGAGCTCCAGTCAGTGTGCACGTTGCGACGAGTCAGATCGTCTGAATTCTTAAAGCGGCACACGGCAACGACGACTGCAAGAACTTTTACGTGGGCAGGCAGATTGGTACTGAGACGCCACGCTCCCGGTCGGCCTGGCAGTGGCTCGAACGTGCAGTTCGCTGGTTCAGAACCTTCGCGCCACAGGAAATTCATGCTGACAGTCGGTGGGGCGGGGTCAGAGGACAATGGCAGACCTTTGCTTAGCCCGCACATGCGAGATCTGGCCAGCAATGCCTGAAAGTCGCGTGCCGCCGCCATTCGGGCAGTTTCCTCGGGTGATTCGATCGCTTCGTCGTCCAAATCCTCGTTAAGCAGCATAAACAGTCGTTCAAGTTCTGGATCGGCGGCGATCGCATCAAAGATGCGATCCCGCTCGTCCGCGTCTGTGACACGCCCATCGCTGAGGCGTGCCACATCGCTGGCAGTAATCGGTTTCATGGTTGAGACTTTCGTGGAAAAAGACGGCTGGAGGACCTTCGGAGCAATGAGGTGCCTGACGGTCAGCCACCTGACATGCTCTCTAATGCCGCCCGCCGCCCAATTGGATGACGCAATCTTTGAAAGATTTAAGATTTCTGCGAAATCCCGGTTTTTTCGCCTCTCACACTTCTCAGGTGGCCAGCAGCTGGACGGTCCTCAGCAGATCAAAAGACACGAGGAACAAATCCGTCGAGACCAGGACAAACAACGGACTGCGAAAGTACCGACTCATGATAGTT
>CAXBSH010000665.1:0-1596 GCA_963977705.1 uncultured Planctomycetaceae bacterium | reverse complement strand
ATACGCATGTGCATGTGGATCACTTCGGATGCACGGCCGAGTTGGCGAAGGCAGCAGGCTGCCCGATCACCTTTCATCCGGCGGACCAGCACCTTGCTGACCAGAAGACTCCGCTCAAATTGACTCCGGCAACCTTTTCCGGCAGGCTGCTGGCCCCCTTGTTCATAAATAAAACATTCCGGAATCACCCGTGTGACTTTCCAGCTCTGGCTGGACTGCGACTCGACTCCTTCGGCATACCAGCCACGATCCACCAGACTCCAGGACATACAGCAGGTTCAATTTCGGTTGTTCTGGACGATGGCCGCGCGATCATCGGAGATCTGCTGATGGGTGGGTATGCAGGAGGATGGTTGTGGTCTCACAAACCACGGCTGCATTACTTTGCAGAGGATCTGCCACAGATTCTGACCAGTCTGGATCACCTGCTTGCCATCACTTCCGGCCCGCTGTTTCCCGGACATGGCGGACCACTGCAGCATTCTGATGTTGTGCGCTGGCGAGCAAACCAGGGGCGTTGATTGTCTGTGCCCCTCGCCCCTGAGCCCCAAAACAGGCTTCCTGCCAACGAAAACATGTTGCTGTTTCACAACATGTCCTCATATTGCGCACGGTTGGGTGCCCTATCCGCCATCCGCAACCGATTTTCCTTGCATTTTCGGACACCGCTGATCTCTGCAATCCGAGTTTTCGATGCTGGTGATTTGCCATCACTGTCGTCGCTCGTCAAGATCCTCGTGGCTGCGCAAATCCCACATCTCATGATCACGGTTGCCTGATGCAAATCACTGTCGAAACTGAAGTCTCGGCCGCTCTCTCGCTGGTCTGGAATCTCTACACTTCACCCGCTCATATCATCCACTGGAATGCCGCTTCAGCAGACTGGCATACCACTTCAGCCACAGTGGACCTGAAAGTCGGCGGACAATTCTGTTATCACATGGCGGCGAAGGATGGCAGTTTTGGCTTTGACTTTGCCGGCACGTGGACGGTGGTTGAACCGTATACCCGCCTTGAATACACGTTCGGCGAACGCACAGCATCCGTTCTCTTTCGGCAGCAGGCTGACGTTGTCGTTGTTACAGTGACCTTTGAAGCTGAAACCCAGCATTCCATCGAACAGCAGCAGGCGGGCTGGCAGGCGATCCTGAATAATTTTGCCCGCTACGTTGCTGCCAACTCCTGAATTTCCGAATTACGGATCCCAGCCATGTCTCATCGTGTCCTGCTGTTGATTCTACTCGCGGTGTTCAGTCCTGCTGCTGTCCCTGCGGCGGTAACCGCAGACGACTCGATTGAGGCACAGGCACCAGTTCCTGAAACGACACTGTATCGCATCCCCAGTACGCTTGATGGGGCACCCCAACCTGTGCTTGCATGGGCTCCGGATTCTGCCACGAAAGCGCCCACTGCCCTGTTTGTCTTTCTGCACTCATGGAGTTCGGATTACACGCAGGACAACGAGAAATGGCTGCGGGCGTGTGCGGAGCGTGGCTGGATCTGGCTGCATCCGAATTTCCGTGGCATCAATCAAAGCCCGCAGGCCTGCGGTTCAAAATTCGCTCGTCAGGATATTCTTGATGCCATCGATCATGC
>CAXBSH010000664.1:0-1601 GCA_963977705.1 uncultured Planctomycetaceae bacterium | reverse complement strand
CAGGTGCGCAAGTCTCACCCAACTGCACTGCCACCACGCTGACCGTGCCCGGACAGGGTGTCTACACCGTCAACGCCAACGGCACCGTGACTTTCACCCCGTGCTCCGGCGTGAACACACCTGCTAGTGCCTCGTGCACAGGTGCATTCGTTGGGACCGCGACGCCGGTGAGGTACCAGGTCTCCGACAGCAACGGCCAGACATCCTCGTCGACACTTACTCCTGCAGTCTCGGGCACAGTCACCGCCAGCCCGGATACCACCGGACGGATACTCATCTCTTTCATCACCGCCGCTTTCTGCACATTCACGGCCGTTGTCGCCGGCTGTGCAGCAGCGGCTCCAACTGCCGTCGAAGGTGTCCCACCGGCAATCACGTTCAACGTCTCAGCCGGGGCAGTGTCCAGATCCAGATCGCGAGTCATCTCTTCCTGAGGTATCTCCTCAGAAAATACAGACTCCAGCATCAGGTCCAGCCCCTGAGATGCCACTGCCCGCTGAATCAACGCCAGCCCAAACAGCACGGCAGCATTGACCAGCACCGAAAACACCACTGATGGCAGATTTTTGCGGAGCGCAGCTGACACGGCAAATCTCCTGAAATTCTCTGCAAACACAGTCGGCAAGTGAGGAAGGTCGATCAGGGACCACAAGGCCTTCGTCAGTTTCGAGAATCTAACAGGCATTCTGCGGTGCAGTCACCATCTGTTCAAGCCAAACCACAGCGAAATACGGCAACGCAGACGGAAAACGGTGATATTCGTCGGATTTCCCCACAACTCTCCCACGCCATTCGTTCGACCAATCCCCGCAGCCCTGTTACAGTCCCGCAGGTCGAACAGTACCTCCTGTCATAATCAAACGTTCAGGCTCAACCGCAACTCAGCCACAGCAGGCGATCGCCCCACCCACCCCCACACAGGTATTCAGGTCAGGTCATGCCACTGTTCGAAATTGAGACCGAAGCCCATATTATGATCGGCTGGGCCAACAGCCTCGAACAGGCTGAACACCTCGCGGCCAAGTACTATCCTGACGAAAAAATTGTCCGCATCACTCGACGACCACGCGACTTATGGGTGATTTCCAAGGGCATGCTCGGACTGGGCGACAAAACCCGCCCCTGCGACGTCGCCCGCGATTGCCTCGCGCGAGCCTCCGGCGACAAACTCCACGCCATCCGGCTCTACATGCTGGACACAGGGGCTGACCTGAATACAGCCCGCAAAGCCATCGAAGCCAACATGTCCATCGGCTGGTAAGCAGATTCCCCCTGTTTTTCCGGGTTTTTCACTCCCCATAAACGTCCTCTTGTCTTAGACTTGCGACGGCTCTTTTACGCTCCGTCTCAGGTACTGTTGACCCGCAGGGCAGAAACGTTGTCCGTCATGTCACAGCCCACGCTGCAACTCCCCAACGAAACTCGCCACTCACTGCTGGCCTACCGGCGGCTCGTTCGCCGTATCAAGATCGCAGAAACTCTGCTGTCCGCCACCTGTGGCCTGTTCGTGGCATGGCTCGCCCTGTTCGCAGTCGAGCGATTCATCGATACCAGCCCAGATCGGAAGGGCGTCGTGTAGGGAAAGAGGGTAGATCTCGGTG
>CAXBSH010000663.1:0-1606 GCA_963977705.1 uncultured Planctomycetaceae bacterium | reverse complement strand
ATGTTTGTGTTCCTGATTGACCCGCTGGGCTGGACAGAGATTGACGGCGAGGCGTTTGCTCCGGGGTTCTTTCTGTGGAACTCCGAAGTGGGCCGTCGCAGTGTGGGGATTGAAACGTTCTGGTTTCAGGCGGTGTGTGCGAATCACATTGTCTGGGACGCAGTGGACGTAACGGAAGTTTCGCGCAAGCATACAACCAACGTCCGCAGTGCTCTGAGCGACATTCGTCACAGCATCCGCGAACTTGTCGCACGCCGTGACGCACGCCGGGACCACTTCGTCAGCACAATTCGCACGGCCATGCGGCGTACGCTGGGTGACGATGCGGAGACGGTGCTGAACAAGTTGTCGCAGCGAGGCATTCCGAGAAAGATGGCGAAGGAAGCGGTGGAATTGGCCAGTCAGAACGGCCGTTTGACCATCTTCTCCGTCGTCGATGCTTTGACTCGTCTGACAGGCATTGTTCGCTGGATTGGCGACAGAACCGAACTGGACCAGAAAATCGGCAGCCTGCTGAATCTGGCCGTTTGATCATTCGCAACAAAGGAGAGCAGACCAGATTTCATGCACCACCCGGTCTCTCTTCCAGTAGCGTCATCAGCAGTATTTCGAGTTGGCTGGAAGCAGGAGAATTGCGGTCGAAAGGAAGGGCGGGAATGGAACCTTTTCAAGCTGTGACCGCAGCAGCTGAATCCTTTGCAAGAACCTTCGGTATGGAACCTGACAGGCAAAACATCGCGTGAGCCGTGAAGCAGGTGGGGGCGGTCGCAACCAAAAGGCTCATTTCAGTCACACAACCGCCACCACACCCCCGCTTCGACGCGAGACTCGGATATTCCTCAGCAGGTTGCTTCCCAGCAGAGCCTGCCTCCGCTTCTCCGAGTACCAGACAGAATGCCACAAGGGCAGGAGCTAAGCAAATTGGGGGCGAGGGAGTGGGGGAGTCAGGAACGAGGGGCGAGGGGCGAGGAACAAGGCACGAGGAACACGAAGAGAGGGGAGAGGCAGCCGGGTTTCCGGTTCCGACGAAGAGATGTGCACCGGAAAACGAGTCACTCCCCGGGTTTAGGGGTGGATCTTTCGGGGAATTTCCCGAGTTCAGCCAGCAGGGATCTAATCGCAACTGCAGCAGGGCGATTCATGCCCAACGCTTCAGCCGTACCCCTGCCACAGGGCGACAGGCCAACCACACACCATTCAAAAGTCCACGAAAAATGATCCTCCCACACCTCGGATCTCGGGTTGAAGATCGAAACTGCCTCACCGGATTCCGGGTCGACGACACTTGTTCGGGCCCCCTTTTTCAGTGAGCACGTCACACAAGCAAGAGCCAGGTTTTCAAGGTTGGTCTGACCACCTGCTCGTCGCGGCTCAACATGATCAATGTGAAATGTGGCTTCCTTGCAGGACTGCGGAAGTTGACAGTACTCGCAGCGATTTGCGGCCCGGTCACGGACAATTCTCGCGAGTTCAGCGGGAATCTGTGTCCGAGACATTACGCTGACCGTTTCTGCACGGCTTCCACCCGCAGGCGCATGAGTGCCAGCATGTCCACAAGTTGCACCAGGGCCTCTGCCTCACGACGCTCCTGCGAGGAAAGGCCACC
>CAXBSH010000662.1:0-1609 GCA_963977705.1 uncultured Planctomycetaceae bacterium | reverse complement strand
CCTCGAGTCACTCCACCCCACCATCTCCCTTTCGTGTCTTTCGTGTCTTTCGTGGTTAAACTCCCTCACTCCCTCACCCCCACCCCTGCAGCACTTGCTTCCCACTCAACTCTTCACATAATTCCCCACGTCCCGCTCTCCATCCCCGCTCCACCGCTCCACCGCTCCCCCACTACCACTCACCCAACAGCCCCAAACCGGGAGATCCCACCATGCGAACCTTGACACTCCTCCTGCTCACCATCCTTCTTGGCACTCCAGTTCACGCACAGCAGAAAAAAACTCGCGATCAGAAAGTCCGTGAAGACCGCGAGAAAGTGACAACCGCTGGGCACTGGATCTACAACGATCTGGAAACCGGATTCCGCAACGCCCGCCAAACCGGAAAACCGCTGCTTGTTGTGCTCCGCTGCATACCCTGTGAGGAGTGTGTCAAGCTGGACGATGACCTCGTTGACAATGATCCCGTGCTCAAACCGCTGCTCGAGCAATTTGTGTGCGTGCGAGTTGTTTCAACCAATGGCCTTGACCTGTCGCTGTTTCAGTTCGATACGGACCAGTCATTTGCCGTGTTTATGCTGAATGCTGATCGGACGATCTACGGGCGCTTCGGCACACGCAGCCATCGCACGGAATGGATTGGCGATGTGTCACTCAAAGGATTGGCCGCAGCGTTGCAGGGAGCTCTGGATCTGCATCAGCGGTTTCCCGCAGTGCGGCAGTCCCTGCTGAAAAAAAACGGACCTCCACCGCTGCATCGAACACCCGAGCAAATGCCGGGACTCCGCGACAAATACACCAGCCAACTGAACTATTCCGGCGATGTCGTGAAAAGTTGTATTCATTGTCATCAGATTGGTGACTCGATACGTGACCAGTACCGGGCGGAAGACAAAGCGATTCCGGAAGTCGTCCTGAATCCCTATCCCCACCCACGCTCGCTTGGACTGGTGCTCAACCCGGACGAAGCGGCAACCGTACGGGAAGTGCAGCCTGATTCGCTGGCTGCTGCGGCAGGGTTTCGCGCGGAAGACCACATTCTCTCGCTCAACGGACAACCACTGCTGTCCATTGCCGATGTGCAGTGGGTGCTGCAGGGCATCGAGCCTGAGGGGGGAACGGTCACAGCCGATGTACAGTCACAGGAATCTCGTCGCACCATCACTCTGACACTTCCGGCCGGCTGGCGGCGACTGTCGGATATCAGCTGGCGAGTGAGTGCGTGGGGACTGCGAAGAATGGCCACTGGTGGAATGAAACTTGAGCCTGTCGAGCCGGCAGAACGCGGGCGTAATGGCATTCCGGAAACCGGAATGGCACTACTGGTGCGTCATCTCGGCCAGTATGGCGCCCATGCCGCAGCAAAGAATGCAGGATTTCTGCAGGGAGACGTCGTGATTTCGATCGATGGTCGAACAGATCTGCTCTCAGATTCCGATGTTTTGCGGTATGGGGTCACCGAAAAGCGTGCCGGGGAACAGGTCAGCGTGACCGTCGTTCGAGCTGGTCGGCAACAGACTCTGCTACTGCCCATGCAGCAATAGAATCGGAGTATTCGACGAATTCCCACCCCCTCGCACAATTGCCACGGGATTCCCCCGGACCTGCC
>CAXBSH010000661.1:0-1613 GCA_963977705.1 uncultured Planctomycetaceae bacterium | reverse complement strand
GCCGTTGTGCATGGGCAACAGCGAATAGTTCGCGAGGGTCGTGTGGGCATCGGTGGAGCCTGTGGTGACTTCTTCGATGGTCTCATTGCTGCGTCCCTCCTGCAACAGTCACGCCGCGTCGAGATTGATGCCGATGATCTGCTGACGCTGGCCAATGATGGTTCAGACGGCGGCATTTTTTCTCAGGGTGTGCGGCAACAACTGCAGGCACGCAATCTGCTGCTCGATCCCGTGCAGGCCCGAAGCCTGCTGACAAATGCTCGCCGACTGAAAGAAAGCTGGCTGGACGAAGACCCCCGCTGCCATGCAGTCGGGACCAGTCTGCAGCCGTTCCTCAAAGAAATCCAGCAACAAACCACTGCATTCCTCAATAAGTTGCCACAGCCCGAAGCTGTCGTATTTGCCGGTGGTATGGGACGCTTCCAGCCCCTGCGGCAGGCGGTTCTTGACGCCATTCAAAAGCGGACTGGCCACCGCCCACAAGCACTCGACTTCGACGAACCAGAACTGGCCATTTCGATGGGTGCAGCAGTTCTGGCGAAAGGTGAGCTGACTGTCGAGTATCGCTGGAATATCAGCGGTGTCAGAATCCGGATTCAGGGAGCTGGACTTCAACCCATCGAGTGGGAGCTGCGGCAGCCGGTGTATGAGGGGCGGGATTTGCGGCCACTGCTGGATCTCTCACTGAATTCTCAGTCCGGTCCACTGCGGATTCAGATGGAAATCGAGACAAACACGGACTCGGTGGCGGTGAAACGCGTAGTTCAATATGAGTTTCAGCCACAGGGCCAGGAAATCTTTGATCTGTGGTTACACCCGGAACCTGATGACAGCCAGTCCGCGTGGCTGCTGCTGCCTTATCTCGTCAGCAGTGAAAAGTCAGCTGCCCAATGGCTGGCACCAATGGCAGTTCGGTAACTCGTTAGTGCAAAAGGGGTTGAAAATGCCTGAGGTCCCCAAAAGTCTATCAACGCAGCAGGAACGATTGCAGCTGGCCCTCCAGAAACTTGCGGTCGGAGAACTTACGCTGCGCGATCAGGAAACGCTCACAGAACTGCTGCTGCAGATAACGGATGAACAGCTGCTGGCGGTGTTGGAACAAATCGGTGAACGGTCAGTCAGCGATTGTCTGGATTGGTGTCGACGTGGTCTGGGTGGGCGCATAGCACAATCTTTCAGCTGGCAGTGGCTGTTGGCTGGTCGTATGGAATCCGCTGCTCCCACAAATTCCGCCACCGCAGGAAAGGTGGCCGTCACACTCACCACCCTGCGCAGCGAGCTCGTCGAACGCAGCACCAGACTGATCAATGACCTGCAGCAAAAACCAATACATAGCCAACCGCTGCAGCAGGCGATCGCTGAGCTGCAGAGCAAGCTTGTGGCCGAGCAGCAACAACTGCAGCAGTCGCACAGCGAACTCAGGGAACTTCAGGAATTGAACGACCGCCTCAGGACACAGGAGTCACAACTTCGGGAACTGGCTGAACAGGCAGAGCAACAGCGACAGTCCCGTCAAAAGTTGCAGCAACAATTGCTGCAACTGGCCGAACTGAAGCGGACAGGCGCTGACGATCCATGGCTGGAAATATTTCAAAATAACTGGAGCGCGCTGC
>CAXBSH010000660.1:0-1617 GCA_963977705.1 uncultured Planctomycetaceae bacterium | reverse complement strand
ATGAAGATGATCGACAGTCATACGGCTAAAGGCGATTCGATGTTCATGGCAGCAGTGGCAGGCTTCATCGCCTTGCTGTCCCTGGAGCCATATTTACGAGAACAGTTTGCGAACGTGAGCTTTTGGCTGTAAATCTCATGGTCGTGACGTCTGATCAGGTTCCTTTTCTTCGGTTATGCTAGGTCATTACGCGGACGATCTCGATCTGCCAGTGGGTCTTTCGCCGACGTCTTGTGCTGACGTCCCACGGGGTTCAACATCTCCCGTGGCTGTTCTACGGAGCCGTTTCTTCACTCTCGCTATGTTCTCAAGATTCGGTGTCCTCTATCGAGGAGGTCGGGCAAATCCGTCTCGAGTGCCACAAAACTTGAACGCGTCCAGCCCCACACTGCGACTGTCCGCACCGTCCCGTACAGACGCAGAGGCGGCATTGTATGATTCGCTCACCGTCGATGTGTCGACGTGAGGGAGGGAATCACAGATGCGAGCGATTGTCATCGGTTCGGGAATCGCTGGACTGGCGGTCTCTCAAGGTCAACTTCCTCGGCAGCTTCTCGGTTTGCCCCCGGATTCTGAAGCATACCAACGATTACTGCAGCTACGCCGATACCTTCATGCCGCACTTTCTGTTCGCGGCGGGGTTCTCAATGCGGCTGAGTTGGGAACGCCTCGCGCAGCTAAGTCGGTCAGCCCGCTGGCTGCGGTTTGGCCGCCGACTGGCCAGTCTGTCGCTGCTGGCGATTGTGTGGTACTCGTTGGGAGAGTGGGGCGGGATTCGTAAACAGCTCGCGATGGGAGGCTGGACTGGACTCGTCGTGATGCTGGCGAAACGAACCTGGTTTCAGACTCTGCTGCATATTGCCGTGACCAGCGCGTGGATCTATCCCGTCATCGGCAAAGATCTCAGGACTCGTGTGGCGTGGGCTGTGGCCTCGGGGCTGCTGCATGTTGTCTTGTCCTGGGCCTTTAATTTTGAGTGGGTCAATCATGATCCTCGAGGTATCGACGGCGGACCGTTGGGATTCCTGACTTGGTCAATCCCGGCTTTGGCTGGGACTGCCGCATGTGACTGGTGCTGTCCTGCTCCCGAGCGGTCGATGCTCCGGATGCTGATTACTGGTCTCATGCTGGGAGGTCTGGGCTATCTGATTGCAACAGCAACAACGCTTTATGATTTCAGTCCCAAGAGTTCATCGAATCCTCAATCCCAACTCGCCAGCGATCCGGTCTGGCCGGCATCGCATCGCTGGAATCAGTGGAAGCTTCCGGAACCGCCGTTCGTTCCGCCCCCGGCCTATGAATCGAGGCCGTGGAACTATTGGATGATGAGTCAGCGGGCTGCCACATTGTCTTACTGTACCTTTGCCGCGGGTGTCTCACTGCTGGTTTACACCCTGTTTGTCTGGGCCTGTGACTGCCATGGCAGGCAGATCTCTATCTTTCGGACATTCGGGACGAATGCGCTGGCTGCTTACATCCTGCATGAGATTCTTGGCTGGTGCAGCGATCTGATGGTCAGACGCCAGGCTTCCGTTGTTGCCACGCTGACAGCTATGTGTGTCTATCTGCTCGCCACCTACCTGCTGTGTCGGCTGTTGGAGTGGAAGCAGTGGTACC
>CAXBSH010000659.1:0-1628 GCA_963977705.1 uncultured Planctomycetaceae bacterium | reverse complement strand
GGCCGAGCGAATCCTGCAGCAACCCGAAGATGGCAGCGTCCGCTTTCGACGCCACGGACGCCTGACCGCGGACGATCTCCGACGACAGGCTCGCAGTATCCTGCAGTCGGCGAATTCTGCCGTATCCGAACCCCCCAAAGCTCCCCAATGAATGTCCGCAACAGGAAATTGCCACGCCTCGGGCCCCCAGGACGATTTTCCGAGTGTCATTACTCCGAAAATTTGCTAACCTGACGCTTACCTGCAAAGGCAGTTCTTTTGCAACTCGGCTGCAGGCGGTGTCGCATGGATTGGCGGTACCGTACGCGAGTGGAAGGATTCCCAATGAATGTTTCGGTGGTAGTTCCCGTCAAGAATGAAGAAGGCAATGTGCTCGAACTGCACCGTGAAATCGCGGTTGCAATGCGCAGCACCGGACGCTCATTCGAAATCATCTTCGTTGACGATGGCTCAACCGACGCGACCTTCTCACTGCTGAAACAATGCGCTGCCGAAGATGCCTGCTGTCGTGTTCTGAAACTGCGACGCAACTACGGACAGACTGTCGCCATGAAAGCCGGCATTGATGCGGCTGTCGGTGCCGTCATCGTGACACTCGACGGCGATCGCCAGAATGATCCCGCCGACATCCCGGAAATGCTCAGGAAACTGGACGAAGGCTACGATGTGGTCCTCGGAGTACGAACGGTACGGCAGGACGCACTGCTCCATCGTCGGCTCCCTTCAATCATCGCCAATCGACTGTTCTCCATGGTCTCCGGAGTCAAATGCTCTGATCTCGGCTGTGCCCTCAAAGCGATTCGAGCCAGCTTCCTGACAGACATCGAACTCTATGGCGAAATGCATCGCTACCTCGCCGTCCTGCTCCAGCATGCCGGAGCGCGTTGTGCTGAAGTCCGCACAAATCATCGTCCTCGAGTCAGTGGACGAACCAAATACGGACTGGATCGCACCATGCGAGTGCTGCTGGATCTGCTGGTTGTGAAATACCGCCTGCAGTGGTTCAACAGCCCGATGCGATTGTTCGGCAGCTTCGGAGCTGCCAGCCTGCTGCTGTCGTTCGCTGCCGCGTTTGGTACCGTCTTCATGAAACTGCGTGGCACGGATATGACAGGAAACCCGCTGCTGTTGCTGACAGTCATGGCAGCCTTCGCCGCACTGCAGCTGTTCAGCCTTGGGATTCTGGGCGAGGTCTGTGCACGCGTGTATTTCCATGCCAGCCGACGAACCGGTTATGTCGTTGCCGAGCAGTTGAATTCTTCTGATGAAGATTCAGGAAGCCTGCCCATGCGACGCGCAGGCTGAACGGCCAGAAAAGGCTGAATGCCAAATCACTGAACAGCCACCTTCAGGCCGCCCGCTGTCGCTCAGCAACTTCGCTGCCAACAGACAGCAGCGGAACATCATCAGCTGTTTGGCTCTGCCCAGTCCATGCTGCCGTCTTTCGCACAACCAACGATCCCACAATCAGACCAATCCCGGCACCAACAAAAACGTCCGAAGTGAAGTGCCGAGACGCCATCACACGCTGCAAGCCACAGCCAGCCGCAAGTAACAACCACCAGAGACGCGACCGGGGAAACAACGCCCCTAACCCGACAGCCAGCCCAAATGCGGCCGCAGTATGG
>CAXBSH010000658.1:0-1637 GCA_963977705.1 uncultured Planctomycetaceae bacterium | reverse complement strand
ATCCGGCTGACCATCCGCCTGCAGATGAAATCGCCACAACTTCCGTGCCCCACCCACGTCATTATTATTGTTGTCAGCCACAAACAGAAAACGATCGTCCGAGGTGATCGCTATCCCGTTCGGACGATCCACTTCATGAGCGATAATGCGAGTCACCTGACCGCTGGGATCAATCCGATACACCCCCTCAACAGCACGCCCCGCATCGTCCAGCAGCTCCATGCCGTCACGACTGCCGTACTGCGGATCCGTGAAATACAGCCGATCCCGTGAATCCAGTGCCAGATCGTTCGGCTGATTGAAACGCCGGCCACCAAATGTCTCGGCAAGCACCGTTGTCGTACCGTCCAGAGCACGCCGCGAAACGCGACGACGCACAGGTTCACACACCACAATCCGGCCCTCACGATCCACCAGCAGACCATTCGAACCCGCATCTCGCACATAAACTGACACACTGCCCGCACGATCCCGCAGATTGATATGCCCTTCACCACTGGTCAGCAGACCCAGAGCCGGATGCCACGCCGGACCTTCACCCGCCCCCGTCTCTGACAACAGCTGTGGTTCACCCTCGAACACATTCACCGGCGCCGCCGCACGCAGACGAATCACCGCTCGCATCGGGTAATGATCCGACAGTCGAGCTGTGACGACATCCCGCAGAATCACAGGCGACTCAATCGATTGTGCCAGGTTCGCCGATGCAAACATGTAATCCAGCCGACGGTCCGTACCATGATCCTCGTCACTGACCAGAGGTGTCGGAAAGGATCCCACAAACTTCTCGGACGACCACCGCGCTGCAGCCAGCACATCCACATAGCCCTGCTGCACAATCGCCTCAATCCCTCCGTAATCCAGCCGCCCCTCATTCAGATTCCTCGCCCCCGGGTTCCGCTCGTCCAGACGACGAAAAAACGGCACCAGCTGCGGATCTGCGTCATACGAACCACGATCGACCGGAGAAAATCCGTTGAAATCACCCGCCAGCAGGATCCGCGGAGCTGGATCGGGCAGGGCAGCCACGTCCGCTGCCAGCAAAGCTGCCTCAGCAATCCGTCGCTCAAAATTCGACGGGTGAAAATGAATCACGTAAAACCAGATACCCTGAATCCGACACCGCAGCAGACCATGATGAAAACCGTCTCGCAGAATCCGCACGTCCGATATCGGATAACGCGACGTGATCCCCGTCGGAAACCCGTCCTGCTTCAGCAGTACGGTGTGAGCATGTCCCCAGGTCTTCGCATCAGACGCCAGACGCTCGGCCGTGTATCCATTCAGTTCCTGCAGTGACACAACATCCGGTGACTGTGCCGACATCCACCGCAACCACTCTGCATGTCGCGGCTCACCCTTTTTTGTGAAACCATACCAGACGTTATGAGTGATCACAGTGAGAACTTCCGGGCTGTCCGGAGATTGTGCGCTGACCGGCGAAATGCAGACCAACAGCAACACTGTCAGAAGAACGCGACCGAGCGGCATCAGGGGACTCCGCAGCACAGGAAGGATGTTGAACAAATCAGGAAAGCTGCATAATGCAGCCTGTCGAGCAAAGTTGAAAGTGAACAGCCGTAATCGCTGCCAGACACCTGAAAAACCAGATTGAGCCCGAGATATTCCCCTGAGCC
>CAXBSH010000657.1:0-1658 GCA_963977705.1 uncultured Planctomycetaceae bacterium | reverse complement strand
CCCCGCTTCCAGCAGCGATTCCAGATCGTGCACGCTGTCCTGATCCATTTCAGCACCACTCCAGTCGCTTCAGGTTGACTGCCGGTCCCTGCCATGGGCGTGCATCGGTTCTGCTGCGACGCTCGGAAAAATGGGCACAGATTCCGAACTGATCAAGGCTGGTCCAGTCCGGCAGTGAGTCGGCCGAACCATCAGCAGCCAGAAAATCGGCCGTTGAAAACTCGATATTCTGGACAGCCGCATTTCCCGGAATGTCCCGCTCACAGATCCACGTCGTGCGCGGCCCACGGTAATTCCGCCACTCGTTCCGCACAATTACGAATGTCAGGTGATTTGAGTGTTCCAGCTGCAGACTCAGTCTTAATCGAGCACCTGCCCTGCCCTGATACAGCGGATCTGTCAGTTTTCGAGTCCATGTCTGTACCAGTGTCGGATGGGCCGCATTCAGCTGATACCAGTCACGCAGGCCAGCAGAAAAATCGTCGATCAGCGGACTGTGCTGCAGCGTTGCCACAGTTCCGGCACTCTGCAGATCGTCTGCCGTTGCTGTCAGCAGCTGACTGCTGAGGCATAGCTGTGTTACCGGTTCCCGATGACCGGGAAGTGCAGACAGGTCAACCGGTTCGGGCAGGCGATAGAACACATTGGCGAAGGCGAACAGCGGGCGTTCCAGCGTCTCCAGTGGCAGTACTGCTTCGTAACGGGTTGCTGCTTCAGTGGCTGTTGCTGTCTGGGCTGACTGGTCTGTAATCCGAGTACTGCGCCAGAATCTGGCGCGCGGATCGGGGTCGACACTGTAAAACATTTCACAGCGATCCACGGTCCACGGGTGTTTTGGCAGCGTCACCTGCAGGATGGGCTGAGCGCCGGTCGACAGTCGCAGTTCAGCCTCAGCTGGTTCCGGGATCGCCGGTCCGTTCCGCAGATGCTGATCCAGGAACAGTGGTAATGCCACCTCGGTCGATTCTGCCAGCCGATGATTCATGTGGATGGTCCAGCTGCTGCGCACAGGCTGATCAGGGATCAGTGCGTTCGTGCGAGACACGTTATCCATCCAACCATGAAAATCATTGGTGGCACTGCGATGCAGCAGAGGGCAGCGAATCAGCGGGGCGATGCTTTCGAAACTGAGTGTCCTGCGAAACAGTTCGAGATCACCTGTGACAACATCCTGCGGGCGTCCCTGTCCCTCGGCGAATTCCGGCAGCTGCCAGCGCCAACCGGCACCACCAACCGCCGGCACTGCCACTCGGACTCGCCGATCGGCTGCCGCCGTGTACATTGTCAGGTTGCCACCCATGGAATAGCCGTGGATCCCCAGCCGCTCCGGATCAACTTCCGGTTGCTGTTCCAGAAAGGTCAGTGCCCGCTGACAGCCGGCAGTCAGCAGATACCAGTTGTTATTCCGCGGATCTTCAATGTCTATTCTGAATTGCTGTGGTCCGGGCTGAATTGTGGCATACCCCGGGACATTCAGCTGAGTGGGATTGACGAGCCCCCAGTCTGTCGCCGGATCGCCCTCAATGGCGCCTTCGACAGGATTCATCGGAGGCTGCCCGGTACTGCTGCCACCCCAGCTGATGCTGAGTCCGGCATAACCGCGTCCGGCCAGAAACCGGACTTCACTGAGTGATCCACGCTGACCGCCACCGTGAATG
>CAXBSH010000656.1:0-1660 GCA_963977705.1 uncultured Planctomycetaceae bacterium | reverse complement strand
CCGGAGGATTTGTGCCAAATAGCTCAGGAGTTGTAGCGGAACGGCGCGAACCGTCCGGTGTTGAGCGCGAAATCAGTGCATTTCACCGGAGGGCTCGCGCCCAATGGCCCCAGGTTTGGAATCCCCGCGAATTGGCACGAGATTTGCGCCACAACATCTGAGACGCATTTTTCGGAGCCAGAATGTCAGGGATGCCATGAGTGAAGCTGTGACGGAAGGTGTTTTGAAACTGGACTCGCCGGACGTCAAGTCGATGATCGGGAGGTTGCGTGAGATCATTCCTGCAGAGGAACTGGATCAGATGCAGCCATCGGGACCAGCGGCCGTTTATACCACACTCACCACGCTATGGCTGATGATTCTGCAGCGGCTGGGTGGTGGGTTGTCGATGCAGGCTGTTCTCAAAGAGGCGATCGCACATGCTGAGGACATCTTTCCGGCCAGCAAGCGCGTTCGTGAGGCCACACTATCGGCACGTGACACAGCTTTTAATGACGCGCGTCACAGGCTGGAAGTCAGCACTGCGGAGCATCTCTACAGGTGTGTCAGTGGCTCGCTGATACAAGCTTGTGCGGCACACAAAGAGCGGCCAACTTTCCTGGTCGACGGGACAACGCTGACCACTGCTCCGACGGAGGATCTGAAGCAGGCCTTTCCTCCAGCCACCAATCAGCACGGGGAATCTGTCTGGCCCACGGTGCTGATGCTGAGTGCTCATGAACTGCGCAGTGGTGTCTCTGCAGCGTTTGAACTCGGCGCGATGTACGGCCTCTCGGCGACCTGCGAAGCGGCGTTGTTTCCCGCGCTGTGCCGTCAACTGCCTTCAGATGCTATCGTGGTGGCCGACGCGGGATTTGGAACTTTTGCGCCCGTCCGTGATTGCATCATCGCCGGCCGGTCTGTGATCTTTCGAATGAGCAGCCATCAGTATCATTCGCTGATCAAACAGGCGCCACCGCTGATACAGCCCGGCCCCGGTGAATCGTATGCACTGACATGGAAACCCACGTCGAGGAATCTGCAGACGCATCCTCAAATCTGTGCCTCAGAGACACTGGAGGTGGTGCTTCACAAAGTTCGGTTTTCCGAGATCCTTCCTGAGTGCAGGACCGAGAAGTGGCTCTATCTGGTGACCACGCCCGACATCTCGCGTCAGCAAGCCGTCGCGGTGTATGTCCGACGTTACGATATTGAACATGATATTCGCGATGTCAAAGTCACGCTGAACACTGAACGAATCCGCGTTCATACTCGTGAGATGTTTGAAAAGGAATTGCTGACCTCACTGGTCGCTTACAACCTCGTGATCCAGTTCCGCCGCGAAGCTGCAATCAAAGCCGGAGTAACGCCGCGCCGCTTGAGCTTCACCGGGGTGTGGAACACCATGCAGAGTTTCCTGCTGCGAATGTCTCCCTCAGCCACTGCGGAGCAATGGGAAGCCCGCTACGAACGAGCTCTGGAAATCGCTTCGAAAGAAGTCCTCCGAATCCGCCCTCACCGCAGCTACCCCCGACAAGCGCACCACCGCAGACCCAAAACCACCAAGTTCCAGAAAAACCAACGTAAGAAACGAATTCCATAATCATGCATGCCACAACTCTGGGGCCATTGGGCGCAAGCCCTCCGGTTCTTTCTCTAGCGTATTGAATTGGTCACAAGT
>CAXBSH010000655.1:0-1689 GCA_963977705.1 uncultured Planctomycetaceae bacterium | reverse complement strand
CCAGCACTTGCTGGAAATACAGGTGCGCACTGCGAAGTCCGGACGCAGCCAGAACGGCCTGGCCCTTTTTCCCAACGGCCGCCTTCCAGATTCTTCCGACGTTCGCAGCGTCGCGAGCACACGTATCGCGAAGCTGAGGTAACGTGGCGTTCTCGTGGTTTCGCAGCAGATCTCCGGTTTTTCGCATCAGATTCGCTGCCGAATCGTGCGTCCGGCTGGTACCGGATTTTGATCGCAGCAGAGTTTCCGATTTTCGCACGGCATCCGGAGCGGCCTTCTGCAGACTGTCCGTCAACGCCGCGGCGCTGATCGGTATCACTCCCTCACCTGGCTCCCGGCAAACCGTTCGCGCTGTGGTCTCCACAGCTGTTCCCTTGCTCTCACCCAAAACCGCGGACTGCATCAACCCACCAAGGCAGGTATCCGTAAGCTTTTCACTGGTCCGCACAGTATTCACCGACAGCGCTTGTGCTGCGATCGTCCCCAGTTCCCGCGGCAGCCCGGTCGCTCTGTCGGGCAGATTCTGCATTGCGGTACGCTGATTGGCAATGTAACGCGAAATGGACGAGGCGATCTCCGTGCCAATCAACCCCGCAAGCAGCAAGGCACAACGATCGCTCACTGCCTGAGGATTCTCGTAATGGCGACCAGACGCATCAGCAGACTGCAGCACGTAGATCTCGTCCCACAGATTGCCGACAAGCTCGATTGCCTGGCGATCGTCCGGACCCAACTGCAGATTGTCATTGCCATCCACGAGCTGTCCGCGACTGGCTGCCAGCAGCTCCATCGCCATCGCGTAGCAATTTGCCTCCACACGCATCACCTGATCACTCTGTCCCTGCAACACTCCACTGTAGGTTGCCGAAGTTACCAGAAAAACGGCAATCTGACAGCGGTAGTCACGTGCCATCTCACGCAGCATCGCAAGAGTCTCCAGCAACATGCTGGAACCCGTCCCGCCGGCCATCGAACAGACTACATAGATCTTCGTTTCCTGATTGATCAGCAGCTGCTGCTTGTGCTGCATCTGAACTTTAAGGTCTTCCCAGACGGACGTAAGCTCGGCCAGTTTCCGACGCACGGTCTCCCTGAAACGCGCCAAGTTGGCCTGCAGGGCCATGTTGCCATAGGTCCGCACCTGGCTGCCCTGAGCAAGGCCGGCTGCCACCATCTTTTCGCAAAAGGCCCGCACCGCTGCTTCCTGAAGGTCGTACCGCTTTTCCAGCTCCTGATGCTGTTCCGGGTGCTCAATGATGTTTCGAGCCTGTTCAGGGGGCACATGCAGAAACTCACTGTCGTCCAGCGAAAGGCCACCGTCCACACCCTGCTGTGCATTACGATCAGTATCAATTCCCAACCAAGAACTGAAGTTCGCAGTTTTCTGAGAATTGCACATCTGCTTAAGCTGACTGACAACATTGACACCAGTCCCGCCCAGCCCAATCACCAATGAACGCGTCACAACGCGGGCGTTGCCGTCCGCCATTTCCGCCGCGTTCACCCGATCAGGCAGAAAAGTTCGACCACTGCCGGCCTCAGAAATTCGATTAGCCGACAGCATTGAGCCATTCACTCGTTCAGCAACAGACATTGCACGTTCTCCGTGATTGTGTGGAAGAAAAAGAATTTGCATCAGTTCAAATCAATTCAGTTCGCCGATGAGATCGGAAGAGCACACGTCTGAAC
>CAXBSH010000654.1:0-1694 GCA_963977705.1 uncultured Planctomycetaceae bacterium | reverse complement strand
ATCCCGGCAACTGAACTGAAACCCGGCCCCGCGGCCTATGTCGCGGGGCCATTTTTTTACCTGAACAACCGAATTTCGTCTGGACTTTTCGAGGGAGCGATTCTGATGACTACGTCGACGACAGCTGCAGAAACGTTGCACCTTGTGGCGGGCAGCGCAGAAACTCACACGGGGACCGGAGATGGTCCGCCAAAAGACCGGCCACGCCTGTTCTACAGTCCGATTCTGCTGTCTGCAGCGGAGGTGACAACGGCCGCCAGACCGGTGGGAATTGTTGTGCCAGTCAACGGGGGACAGCCGGCAGCGCAGGTGAAGGTGGAGTTTGTTTTCGACTGATCAGGAGCGTCGTTTGGTATTGAGCCGGGCATCGAGGAAGGCTGGATCCGTCAACAGCGTGATCGCTTGTTGCAGAGCCGGCCTGCCATGGATGTCCGCGTAAGGTTCCGCGAGCAGGTGCGCGACGACATGTCGCAGTGCATAGACATCGGCATGATCAGCCCACGGCCGGGGCTGGTCTGCCGGCAGCAGTCTGCGAGCGAGTTCGCCGTGAGCGGTATCAATCAGGGAACGAAGTTGGTCGCATTCTTCGTTGAAAAATGTGCGTGCGCTTTCGTGGTACAGCATCCAGCGACGTTCTGGTCTGGCTGTGCGGTCTGCGGACGTCGTGCTGGTACTGGACAGGATGGCTGAGAGTCGTTCAAGGTATCGCTGCACCTGGGCAGTGGTGGAATTCATCCAAAGCGCAAGTTGTGCTGCGGTCACCGGTTCACGGGCAATGGTCAGCAGTGCTGTCAGTTCATAAAGTTTGTGCCGATCATCAGGGCAGGTCTGCAGCATGGCGTGCCAGCGATCGCGGTGCCAGTGCATGATCGTGGCAGGGACTTTCTTCTGGAGGAATTTGTCCAGCGTCAGTGATCCGGCCGCAATTTCCCGCAGAGCGCCACAAAGGATCATGGGGATTCCGCCGGCGGCCCGCAGTGCCTGTTCTGCCTGTTCCACATGCGATTGAACGCTCTCCTTGGGCAGGCGGTATCGGCATTCGGTCTGCCAGAGTTTCAGCATATCCTTTCTGCCGTGATCGTCATGCACCTGCAGTTCAGCAGAAGCAACACAGTCAGACATGCTTTTTAATGCGTCAGTCAGTGACTGGCCATCGGCATCGACGGGATTGGTGGTGACGACCAGAAACACGCGATGGGGCAGTCCGTCGATGCCCTGTTTAGTGCAGGTGCTGCGGAGGAACTGGACGATATTCTGAGGCTGCGCAGCGTGATCGATGCCGTCGATCAGTACGATCAGCGGCTGGTGTTCAGGCAGATTCTGAGCGGCGGTTTGCAGCAGATCACGAAATTGATCACTGTTGGGATACTGATGAGCGGGCCACGCAGTACTCAACTGCGAGGCCAGTTGCTTCCACAGGTCTTCCGGCTGTGACGGCTGAAAGTATTTGTTCTGAAGAAAGACGGCGGGGCACAGGCGCTGCGGGAGTTTCGGCGATGGCCGTTGTGTGGCGTTATCGTGTGAGCAGTCAGAGAGCAGGCACCAATCCGTGAGGAGGGCTGTTTTGCCCATCCCGGCTTCGCCGCTGATGAGAAACAAGCCTCCCTGACCGCGTTTCATTTGCGCCTGACAGAAGCTGATGAAGGCGGCCCGCAGCCATTCGCGCCCGTGCAATCGCTGGAATTCCGGATGGC
>CAXBSH010000653.1:0-1704 GCA_963977705.1 uncultured Planctomycetaceae bacterium | reverse complement strand
GACCCACCACCGGCCCCACCACCCGATGCCACGTCCCCCACGTCACCTGTCCCCGCCATACACACCTGACCTGCAAAAAAACGTTTCGATTCTTTGAATTCCGTCCAAAACAGGGCTTTGTTGCGAAAAATCAACACACAAATCCCACGCGATTTCTCACTCAGCGACCCACAAACTGCCGGACTCCGTCCAGCACCATCTGCACTGACAACAAAATCAACAGCATGCCCGTCAATCGCTCAATCGCCCGCGATCCACGCGATCCCAGCAGACTGTAAATCCACGGCGACACCAGCAACAGCACCGTCGCAGGCACCCACGCAGCCACCACCGCCAGAAATAACTGCTGAATCGACTGCTGCTGAGCCAGTAACAGCACCAGCGATACCGTTCCAGGACCGGCAATCAAAGGCACCGCGATCGGCACAATCACCGGATCCTCAGTATCCTCCTCGTCCATCATCCGCCGCGCCGGAAAGATCATCCCCATCGCTATCATGAACAGCACTATCCCACCCGCTATTCCCAGCGAATAGGTCTGTAACCCCAGAGCATTCATGACGGGACGACCCACCACCGCTGCCAGCAGCAACAGCCCCAGCGCAATCAGGGATTCCCGCAGAATGATCCGTCGCCGCTCGGCCGCCGGTCGACTACGCAACAACCCGTTCACCAGCACCACATTGCCAAACGGATCCAGCACGATCAGCAACAGCAGAATCGTCTGCAGCATTCGCACAACTCCCGCTCAGTCTTCAATCCCCGTCATCAATGTCGTCCGCCGGAGTCCAGTCGCGAGAACCGCCGTCACCCCCAAACTCGTCCCCGTCCTCCGTCGGGAACCGCGCCGCCTGCCACACCGGTCCCGGAACGTCCGTGTAAGTCGATTCCAGCTCCTGCACCGCCTCGATTTCCGCCGCCAGATGATAACACTGCGCCTGATAACGCAGCGCAATCTCGACAGCCTCCTCCTCTGTGCGCGCCAACACGCCCCACTCCGCCAGATAACCCTTCCACTCCTCCTGCTCAACCAGCCGATCCGGATCCACCAGCCACAAATCATCAAGTGCCTGACGCAGCAGACAGCGGAACAACTTCACGTCCTCAACAGGCTGCTCGCCACTGGCCTCGCGAGCATTCTGGAACCACGAGTCAGGCATCAGCCCCGATCGCATCAGCCGCCGCTCAACCACCAACAACAAATCGTCGGACTGCATCTGCTCCGCCGTCCTCGCAATCAGTTTAAGCAGTTCACTGAGCCCCAGCACGGACAGATAATCAATCGAATAAAACGGTACGGCCAGCAGTCGCTCCAGAACTGCTCGCGACTCCTCCCCACGACCCTGCTGACACCAGCAGACCGCCTCCACCACATCCAGATGCCAGCCGTCCGTCTCCGTCACTTCACGCTCGGCGTTCACACACACCAGAGCCCGCTCATACTGCCCCAGCTCAAACAGCGAAATTGACCGATAATAATTCACCCACGGCACCAAACCCGCCTGCGACTCATAACGCTCAAGATACGTCAATGACGCCTGAAACTGCCGCTCACGAAACGCCAGCATCCCCGCGTCAAATGCCGCCTGCTGGTCCTGACTGCCCTCACGCAGACTCAGATCCAGTACGTGCAGAGCATCCTTCGGACGGTCCGTCATCCGATACAACTCCGACAGATTCCGAGCAATTGCCCCGTCCCGTCGG
>CAXBSH010000652.1:0-1705 GCA_963977705.1 uncultured Planctomycetaceae bacterium | reverse complement strand
CTTACGGATCGCCTCCATATACAACTTCTGTCCGTCCGTCTTCGGACGAACCTGACCCACCCGATCACGACCCGTCCGGAATTCCGCAATCCCCCGAGCTGGCCAGTTTTCCAGGCCGGACACCGCACCGCCACCGGAACCAGCACCTGGCCCAGCCGCCGGCCCCGCGTGAGTCAACCCCTGAAAACCCTCGCCCACACCCATCACCGCCCGCTCCTTTGGTACCGCTGACACGCGACTGCCAGACTGCAGCTCCTCAACCGTCGCCTCCGGCTGAGTCTGCAACACCTTGCGCCACTTCTGCAATGTCTCCAGACCACGCCGAACCTGGTCCTCGTCACCCAGAATCCTTACCTGACTGCCTCGCAAAACCACCTGCGCGCCAGTCTCCCGACTCAGAACCTTCAGATTCTCGTCCCGCGAACCAAATAATGCCCGCGCTTCATCATGATGATCCAGTTCCAGATATGCTTCAGCCATGACAGTCAAGTTGATCCGGTTTTTTTGACGCTGAATTCCACCGTGAGCCCCCCCGGGCACGGTTCCGCCCGACAACCCAATTCTAGACCACCCCAGCGCCGGACGAAACTACCAACCCCGCCAGACAATCCCACAAATTCACAAGTTCGCAAAAATTCAGATCAGACAGGTTTTTTCGGCTGTGTTGGCCCCACGCCCCACCTGTCGCTATTTCGCAACACCGCGAAAACACGGCGTATCTGCTACATCTGAACCACTCACACTCCACCACCCAACCATCGCTCACCGTCGCCCATTTTCTTCCGGATTCACCCCCCTTCCCCGCTGTAGACTGCATCGCCGAAACTCTGCCTCACCCCGGAATCGACCACATGTCCGCAACACTCGCACCGCCACCCGACCTGCCGGCACCGGCCGTCAGTCCCGTCAGCAGCACCCCCGTAACCACGGCTGCCAACTCACCAGCCGGAACTCGCAGCCTGCCTCTCGCCACACAACCTCGGACCGCCCTGCTGGCCATCGCCTGCTGCGGTGTCTTTCTGGCACTCGCCTCCGGTCGACTCTGGCACACCGATCTCTGGGATCACCTGAACTACGGCAAATTCATCCTGCAACAACAGGCCGTACCGCTCACCGAACCACTGCTGCCACTCGCTGCCGGTACCCGCATGGTGAATATTCCATGGCTGGCTCAAATCAGCATGAAACTCACCGAACGACACATCGGCCTTGCCGGACTTCAGCTGCTGGCTGGTGGCTGCGGTGCTTTCGCTGTGTTCCTGACCGCTTATGAAGCTGCCCGCCGCACTCGCAGTGCCTTCGCCGGGCTCCTCGCAATCACTGTGTTCATTCTCGTCAATCAGCACGAATTGCAGGTGATCCGCCCACAGCTGGCAGGGCTACTCGGTTACTGCATCACCCTCGCGTGGACACTGGGGACTCAGAAACATTCCCTCAAACACTGGATTGGTTTTACTCTGCTGTTTGCCCTGTGGGCGAATCTGCACGGATCCTTCGCTATGGGGCTCGCGCTGCTGGCTATCGCGGCCTGTGGCCGCGCTCTTGATGTATTGCTGCACTCCCGCAGCGCCGCCATTATGCTGGCAGATCCGCAGTTCCACCGCAATATCCTGCTGCTGCAGCTGTGCAGCGTGGCTGTTCTGCTGAATCCCAATGGACTGCTGATTTACCCGGAAATCTTCGCTGTCAGCGGACATCCCAATAC
>CAXBSH010000651.1:0-1723 GCA_963977705.1 uncultured Planctomycetaceae bacterium | reverse complement strand
TACGCATTCGCGCTCAAAAGGCCCTGCTGGCGGTTGCTGACGGACTGGATCTCGAACAGGGCGAGCTGCCCACTCAGGTCTTGCGCCTTGTGGTTTTCGCACTTGATCAGGTGAGAACGGACGACCCGACAAACTGGCGTTCAGCGGCTCGCGTTATGAACACACTGCGCGAAGGCTTTGCTGAAATTCAGGACCAGGCACGCCTTGCTGAATATGATGGAAAGATCCCGGCTCTGGATGCGGTACGAGTCTGATGGACTCCTGAGTGTCCGGATGACCTACCGACACCGGACGAGGTCATCACCGCCGATTGAAGAACCCTCCGATTCTGTACGCCAGCCGAGTTTTCCGAATCTGCGGCAGAGTCTTCCGGCGGGTTGCATCGCATCCTCCTCTGCCATACCCTCCCGCAGTTCAGTCAGCACTTATCGACCGTACCAGGTTGTGCAGAGCAATCGAACAATGCAGCGGGTGTTTCATGATTCTCAGCGGTAGCGAAATCAAAGCCAGACTCGGTGGCGATATTCGTATCGACCCGTTCAACGACGATCAGCTGAATCCCAACAGCTACAACCTGCGTCTGCATGATGAGCTGCTGGTCTACGAGGAGATCGTCCTCGATATGCGACGACCGAACAGGTTTCGCCGCATCCTGATCCCGCCGGAAGGATTGGTACTTCAGCCAAATCAGATGTACCTCGGCAGAACGATCGAATACACCGAAACGCGCAACCTTGTTCCCATGCTGGAAGGTCGCTCTTCCATCGGCCGACTTGGCATGTTCGTTCACGTGACCGCCGGCTTCGGTGACGTCGGTTTCTGCGGCTACTGGACTCTGGAAATGATCGCCATCCAGCCCATCCGCATTTATCCCGCGGTTCAGGTCTGCCAGATCTTCTACCACACCGTCGAAGGTGAGATCACCGAATATCAGACGGGCAAGTACCAGAAGAACAAAGATATCCAGCCGAGCTATCTGTTCAAAGAGCTCGACAACCGCGACGACCGCCAGAAGACCCTCGACTTCGACGGCAACACACCCCAATAGCGCGACGTTGTAGCGGAACGGCGCGCGCCGTCCGGTATCGACCAAATAAACCCGCGTTTCACCAGAGAGCTTGCACCCAGCCGCTGACTGGTTGGCGGGAATACCGGGACCTTTGGCCGCAGCCCGGTACGGGTCGAACGAGCGTCGGCACGATTTGAGTGACGGCCGCAGTTACGCCGCCTCAGAATCCGCCGCAGCAACGCTCGGAGTTCGCGTCTTGCGATACTTGTCCCACAGTGCTCGAATTGGTGACGCCAACGCGAAGTAACAAAACAGCACTGGCAACGCCATTTCACGCACCACAAACACCAGCACGAGACTAAACACGATCTGCAGAATCTGCTTGCGGCTGCGACGTCCTCGTACCAGCTGGTTGAAGACGTGAGCATAACGGACGCGAGACACCATCAGCACCGCTACGCTCAGCGCGATCAGCGGCAACACGCTGGCTGCGGACAACATTCCGGTTGACGTACCGTTAAGCTACAACGCGGTGTCGGGCGGCACGGCCAATGGCCTGGTGTCGGGCACGTGGCAGGAAACCGTGGGCGGCCAGGCGCAGAGCGCCGCGCTGACGTGGCTGCCCGTCAGCGGCAAGCTGGCATACCAGCTTCGCCAGGTGCCGGGCACGCAGCGCATGCTGCCGGCCGTATGCGCGCCGCTGCCGGCCCCCAC
>CAXBSH010000650.1:0-1729 GCA_963977705.1 uncultured Planctomycetaceae bacterium | reverse complement strand
TACCGTAATACCCAGAATCATACCAGTCAGAACACCACTCCCACACGTTCCCGTGCATGTCGTACAAACCAAACGGATTCGCCCGCTTCTGACCTACAGCGTGCGAGTATTTCTCGTTCTTGCAATTGCCCGAGTCCCCCCATAGTCCACCGTACCACGCATACTCACCCAACTGCTTCTCATCGTCCCCAAAACTATACGTCGTCGTCGTCCCCGCACGGCAGCTCCACTCCCACTCAGCCTCCGTCGGTAAACGATAACGACGACCAAAACGAGCACTTAATCGCTTGCAAAACTCCACCGAATCTTCCCAACTGATGTACGTGGCCGCGATTGTTCCACCGATCTTTACATAGTCCTTCCCCTGCCACGGCGTCGTGCCCATCAGCTGCTGCCACTGACCCTGAGTCACTGTGTGCACACCAAGAGAAAAACCACGGCTGATCGTGACCTTGTGCTGCGGACGTTCATCATCGCTGCCCTGACCTGCCGGTGAACCCATCGCGAAGGTCCCACCCGGGATCAGGCGGAATTTCATGCCCAGATCATTCGACCACTCTTCCGCCTGACCCAACTGACGTGACAACGCTGACTGAGCAGATTTCGCCGCTGACGCAGAGAAAGGGACCACCAACGCACTGACTGCTGCCGCAGCCGGTGCGGGCTGCGGCGGTGCCACCGCCGGTGCCACCGCCGGTGCCACCGCTGACACCGGCTGGTTGGCTGCCACTGCTGCAACCGTCGGCTCGTTCGCCCGGGCTGCGGCAGGAAGACCGCCCAGAGACACTTCCGAAAGCATCTGCTGCACTTCGGACACACTCTGGAATCGCTCATCCGGCTCATGCTCCAGCAATCGCTCAAGCAGCGGACGCAACGGAACTGGAACCGCTTTCAGGCTGTAATTTCGCGTCAACGGGGCTTTACCGGTCACAAGGTGGTGCAGCGTCGCCCCCAGACTGAACAGGTCAGAACGACTGTCAATCTCGGCCTGACCAACCAGTTGTTCGGGGGACGCATACGCAAATGTAAACATCCCCGCACCGCGGGAACTGGCCAGACTTTCCCGAAGATTCGGGTCCACTCGAGCCAGACCAAAGTCCACCAGCTTCACGATGCCGAAACCGTCCAGCAGCAGATTGGCTGGTTTCAGATCCCGATGCACAATCCCCTGCTGGTGAGCCCACTGCAATGCCTGACAGATCTGCCGAGTGAAATCCAGCGCCTGCGACACTGACACTGGACCAGCATTCTGCACCAGATCAGCCAGATTGGTCCCGTCGATCAGCTCCATTACGATGTACAGACCGCTGGAATCACGCCCCCAGTCTTCCACCCGCACAATGTTCGGATGATTCAGACGGGCCAGCAGCTGCACTTCACGCACAAACCGACGCTGATCGGACGGCGAAAACTGCAGACTGTCGTGCATCCGTTTGATCGCCACCTGCTGCGGAAGACGCAGCTTCGTGCCCACAATCACCCGGCCAAATCCACCACGCCCAAGTTCACGGTCCGTCAAAGAATACGACTGCGAAAGCGGCTGCACCGGAATCTCTGGCAGCCACACATTCAGCACTCGCCCTGTCTGCAGGGCGTCATGCGGATCGGCGGAGTCACCCTGCGAAGAAGAGTTCGGGGCCAAAGTCGTATTCCTGAAAAGAACGTCACGGTTCCGATCACAGTCACGCTGCAAACACGACCTGACTGAGCACGGCAAACCGAGTTTCAG
>CAXBSH010000649.1:0-1731 GCA_963977705.1 uncultured Planctomycetaceae bacterium | reverse complement strand
GGAGGATCCACGGGCAACGCACTGGCTCGCTTCGACTTCGGTGGCAACATGAACTACACGACGCCCGGATTTACTCATATGTCCGGCAGTCAGCTGTTCACAACCACCAACGGAGCCGGATTTGCTGCGGCCTCCACAATCAGCCAGGCAACTCAGGCCACCGGCTACTCCGTTTCGACCATCAATCTCTACCGTGACGGGATCACGGGCAAGGGCACTGCCACAGCAACGTTCCGCTACACCGTGCCGAACGGCAACTACAGTGCTCGAATCTATGTCGGCCATCCCACGATGGCCACGCAGACTCGAGTAGAAGCTGAAGGCGGTGCCTATGCTGTTCAGTCCTCAATACTGGCCAGCAACGTCTTTTCCGCGTTGACCATTTCCAATATCAACGTCGCCGACGGACGCCTTGATCTGCTTCTGCGAGCCCCCACAGGTTACACCGGATACTGGCTGGTCTGCGGAGTAGACATTGCCACCAGCGATGCCAATCTGCCGCCGACCGCACCGCAGCGACTGGACGGACTGACCTTCGACGAATTCGGCCTTGAGCAGACTTCGACCGAGCGTCTGGCGGCGGTCAACAGAGCAGGGCAGGTTCTGACCACGGAAGTGGTTGAACAGGCTCGCCGGGAAGCCGTGGCAGACTGGCTGCAGGCCGGCCTGACGCCAGGTCAGATTGTGGCCCTGCAGAATACCACAGTGCAGATCAGCGACCTCAATTCCGAAGGCGCCTTCGGCTTCGCGGGTACTCGACTGATTCAACTGGACGACGACGCTCTTGGCTATGGCTGGCACGTTGGCAGCGGCCCGGTACCCACCAGCGCCGTCGACCTTGGCACAGTGATGCGACACGAACTGGGGCATATCCTTGGGCTCAGTGATCTGGATCCAGCGACCGCTGGTGACGACCTGATGTCAGGCACGATCCTGCCCGGCCAGCGACGAGCCGTTCCGGTTGGAACGAGCGATGACGTGTTGCTCACCTCGGGCAATCTTGTGAATCCGGTTGAGGAAAAACGCCTCGATCTGTTCGAAACCGCAGCCACGGTACAAACCCCAGACGCCAGCCTGATCCTCATTGAACGCGAAGGCCTGTCTTCGGGTTCGCCGTCCGAGATCGTCACTCTGCCCACAAGTCAGCGATCGTCAGCAGGTCAACCTTTGTCGATTGTTCAAGTTGACGTCGCCGACGCAGCTGTGGATCTGGAATCACTAGACGACCTCTTCGCGAATCCTCTTGAGGGGCTGTTTGAATAGCACTGGCTTTGATCCTGCGATCCCCATTCCCCGTATCGCGGGCTTTAGCCCGCGTGCATTCTGCTGTGTCTTTCCGTAGGGTGGGCTTCAGCCCGCCTGCATCCCTTTCGCTCCCTTCGATCCCCCCCCCCGGGACCACCGAGCACCAGCTCGGTAACGACCCCGAGGGACACAAACGTAGCCCGAGCATTCCTGCTCGGCCCTATCCTTAACAACCACTGCCGCTTTCAAGGTTCGCGTGCACTGCGCGCCCGGGCTGAAGCCCAGACTAGGGTTGTTCCCCCTGGGACCACCGAGCACCAGCTCGGTAACGACCCCGAGGTCCCCGTTTTTGCCCCGTAGCAATCGCCACACGGTATAGCCTGCGATGGTAAGCGTGAGGTGCAAAGCAACTATGTGGTTGCTAAAGGGCTGCCGGGCAGGAATGCCCGGCCTACGGTTAATGCTGAACACTTCTCGGGCTAAAGC
>CAXBSH010000648.1:0-1734 GCA_963977705.1 uncultured Planctomycetaceae bacterium | reverse complement strand
TTCAAGCCCCCGCCTCAGAGGCGAGCCGTTAGTGTAATCTGGAGGGAGGTGGCGGGCGTCACCGCGCTGGTGCTCGGTGGTCCCGGGGGTGGGAGCTGACGGCTGTTGTCGTTTGCGTCTGAGCGGTTGTGTTTTTCGTGACACGGAAGCAGTATCCAGTGTGTTTTTCGACAACCCTATCAAACTGCAACCGGCTGGTGCGCACATCAATGCGCACATCATTTCGGTTGCATTCGAGATTGAATTTCCCTCTGGTCGGGCGGCATGCCTGACCGGATCTGAAGGGACGGACGCGGAGGTGTGTGGATTTGTTCTCCTGCGCTGGACACGTTCTGTCGCTACAAATCATACAGGTGGAGAGCTTTGCAACTGCGCGGCGGGCCGCAGCAAAAGTTGGGCAGAACACGGTTGCGATTGGGTGGCCTGATTGGGAGTATCGAGGGTTTCGAATGCAGTGAAGACGTGTGCGGGATGATCCTGATTGTCTCGGCTGGCGTGCGGGTTTACCCGCACATCTTTTGGTGGGGGATTTCCGATGTTTCGCGGGCTCGTATTTGGAGTTGTTCTGCAACTGTGTTGTTGTGCTGTGTTGTCTGCTGAGCAGCCGGAGTTGATTGAAGAGGCGGAGGACTGGCACGGTGTGACATTCGTACGGATTCCAGCCGGACAGTTTGCGATGGGAAGCAGCGATTCAGTTGCAGAACTGGAGCGTGCGGGGATCATTGTGCCTGAGGGGATATCCCTTGCGGATGAGGCGCCGGTACACCCGGTCCGGGTGTCGGCATTTCGACTGGGCAAGTACGAGGTGACTCGCGGTCAGTTTCGCATCTTTGTGGAAGCGACTGGTTACACGACGGATGCCGAGAAGGATCTGCGGGGCGGGTGGGGAATTGATCGGCAGCTTCGGAAGGCCGAGCAGAGTGCGAAGTATTCGTGGCGGAACCCTGGATTTCCGCAGACTGACAATCATCCGGTTGTGAATGTCTCGTGGAATGATGCCACGGCGTATTGTCGATGGTTGACGGACGAATATGCCCGGCGCGGCATGCAGGTGGAATGTGGTTTGCCGACGGAGGCAGAGTGGGAGTATGCGTGTCGGGCCGGAACTACGACTCAATTTGCGAAGGGCGACAGTCCGCTCAGTCTGATCGGATCGGCGAACGTGCGTGATGCCAGTTTTGAGGCCGAGTTCCCGTTGGAGGACTTCGAGAAGCGTCCGTCGTTTCCGTTCAATGACGGCAGTGCATTTACTGCGGTTGGTGGCAAGTACAAAGCGAACGCCTTTGGCTTGCACGACATGCATGGGAATGTGTGGGAGTGGTGTGCGGATTGGTATGATCCGCAGTATTACAGCCGGGCGGTCGACATGGATCCGCGTGGTCCGCAGTCAGGTACGACGCGAGTAATCCGCGGCGGGGCGTGGGATTTTGTGCCGCGGTTGGTGCGTTGTGCCAATCGTTCAAGTGTTGTCCCAGAGAACCGTTGTTGCTATCTGGGGTTTCGTGTGGTGCTGCGGTAGTGTCGCCGGGTGCTGCTGGGGTGATTGTCGAAGTGTCTCGCCGTTAGCCGTGGTAGGATGAGGCTTTTGCCGAACTGAGGGCAGTTTCCAGTGCTGATTGCTCAGCCCCAACCTTAGCCCGGGCATTCCTGACGGCGGGGACAAAAGTCGTAGTCTGGGCTTCAGCCCGGGCACGAACTTCTCGTCACTCTTGAAATCCCCAGTGTTTTTTAATG
>CAXBSH010000647.1:0-1759 GCA_963977705.1 uncultured Planctomycetaceae bacterium | reverse complement strand
CAGTCTGACCAGTACTTCTTTGCTCGCGTGCTGCTGCGGGCAGCCACCGCACAGAATCCGCCCTGGTCCTACCCGCCGCAGTGTCCAGCCCCGCGAACGATTGAGTTGTTTGTGCAGGGCCCTGAACAGGCCCTGGAGCAGATGAGGCAGACAGCAACGGCGATTACGGGGTAAGCCCGGCTGGCAGTTCGTAGACGGTTGTGATTTCTGCGTCGCTGAGGGCCCGGTTGAAGATGGCCAGTTCGTCGAAATCACCGGTGTAGGCAATTCCCAGCATGATCACAGCCTTTGCCGGGTCCCACGTGAAGGTCATGGGCGACTTGAGGCTGCCCTGAGATTTGCCGTTGAGGTAGAGCGTTGCGGAGCCCGGCGAATTATTGGCTGTATTGAAGTTGTTGAAGGTCCATGCGACATGCGTCCAGCGGTCACGCGAGAAAGGTGGCATGGCGACGGGGACCATTGGGCGGTCTTTGGGTTCGATCTTTTCCCAGGCGGTATCGGCAGGGTTCCATGACTTGTAGTTGGAGAACACGCCGAGCCGGAAAACTCGCGGCAGATCCTTGTCAAAGTCAACAAAAAACGAGGCGTCATTCCACGTTTTGTCGGTGATCTGAATGGGATCGCAGTAGCCGGGTTTCAGGTCCTGATCGGGCGTCAGTTTCAGCCAGAACGAAACAGTGCCGGACCAGTTGGAGGCCGAGTATCCAGCATTCACTCCTTTGAACAGTGTCACTTTGGGGGATTCGCTGGTGGCGAATCGCAGTGCACCGCCGTAGCGACCGGCCTGTGGAGCGAGGGTGACATCCGTTCGGGAATTCCCGGGAGTCACCACTTTGCGTTCAAGGTTCTCAGCCGTGTGAAGCCGTTTGTCCTGACCGATGGTAGCGTCCAGCGAACCGTCGAATGGTGCCAGAAAGATCAGATTCTTCTGCAGGCTTTCCGGAGGACCGGCCTGCAGAGGAGTTGCGAGAGTGATCAGAGTTGCTGCGATGAGGGAGCAGGCGAGGGCGAGCGAGGACGAGGGGCGGTTCACAGGACGCATCAGCAGAGCTCCGAAAGTTTCCGGCAGGACTGGGAAAAGCAGGAATTGGTCGTGTGGTTCTAATCTGAGCCCTGACGAATCGCAAGTCATGTCGAACGACGTCGGGGTGAGGTGCGGGGATTGGGTTTCAGGCGATTCAGGAAGCGTCCCCAAAGGTCTCTGACATACGCTTTCAGCATCAGCGTACGATCTTCGCGAGCCAGTGGATGCAGCCGCATCTGTTCCGGCTGATAGCCGCAGGCCAGCATCGCGCCGCACACCTGTTGTTCCACGGCCTGCACCTGGGCCGGGGTCAGTTCCTTTCGATAACGACCGACGCGACTGGGGCTGAGTGGTTCGGCGATGCGAGTGTGATGCGGCTGCGACGCGACGGCCTCGAAGCCCGTCTGTCCCTGTCTGCCACCTCCGGCGTGCAGCTGCAGTGCCAGATCGGCTTCGCCCTGAGTGAACCCAAGGAAGCCGGCGATCCGTCCGAACGTTGCGGCGGGCGTAATGCACAGATCTTCATAGCGGAACTCGATTCGGTCTTCGATCGGCAGCCAGCGTTCGGCCATCAGCCACGCACCAATCGTCATGTGCCATTCGAGTGCTGCGACGGTCGGATCAAATGCTCCGAATCGCATTTTGAGAGTGGAGCAGACCACGTCGCGCGGGTCTCGCACCACATGGATGAAACGTGCTGTGGGCAGCAGTTGTTTCAGTTCCGGGAGTGAGAGG
>CAXBSH010000646.1:0-1772 GCA_963977705.1 uncultured Planctomycetaceae bacterium | reverse complement strand
TGAGCTCTGTCGCCAGATGCGAGAAGAAGAGAAGTGGCAGGCCGGCTTCCTCGACACAAAGGCATTCGTTGAAGATGAGGAGCTCTGGCAGGGAGTGCTGACCAGCAGGGGGCGGCTGTTGCTGGTGCTGGACTACGCGGAAAGTTGCAGCGGCATTCTGCAATGGGTGTTCTCGCAGGTGACGGCTATTCGTGGGGCTCACGTCAGAATCCTGCTACTGACCCGTAAGGTTGGGGATTGGCTGGAACAGCTGAAGAGTGCCACCCCAGCGCGGGAATTGCTGACGGGGCCCGCCTTTTCCCAACGTCGGCTCGGTTCGGTGACTGTGGATCCGAGTGAGCGGCTGAGTTCGTGGCAGATGGCGCATGAGGACCTGGCGAAGGCACTGGGGATTCCGGCATCCGGAAAGCCGCCGTCCGACCTCAGTGAACAGCATTTCGAACGCATTCTGCTGTTGCAGATGTCAGCTCTGGCAGTGCTGGAGAACGTCCAGGTGGAGGGGGAGAACGGTCTGCTGGATTACGTCCTGAATCGGGAACGAAACTTCTGGAAACAACAACTGCGTGCAAATGAAATGTCAGAGGGCCTTGCGACGGGGCTGGGGCAGGCGTTAGCGGGTGTTACACTGAATATGGGTGCAGAAACCGAAGCAGATGGCCTGAAGGTGCTGTCAGCACTGCCATTTTTTCGAGGTCAGCCGCACCAGGTACTGCACGCTCTGAATCGAATTCTGGCCGACAGTTATCCCGGCAATCATTGGATCGAACCTGTTCAGCCGGACTTGTTGGGAGAGCGGTTGTCTGAGGTTTCGCTGGACGATCCAGAGCTCAGGGATGTTTTGTTTGGTCTGTTTCGTCGTGCTCAGGTCCAGCAGGGAGGCGGGGATGTTTCGCGCTGAGCACCTGCTGGTGACCATGAACAGGCTCGCGGCGCGGAAGCCGGAGGCGATGCGGCATCTTGAGGACTTTCTGGCTCAGGATCTGCCAACTCTTGCACCGCTGGCGATTGACGTCGCGATCGAGCAGGGGGATCCACTGGGAAGGGCATTAGCGAATGTGTTGACGACGGCTCCGGATCCGGGGCTGGCCGTGCAGTTGCACGACCGGATTCCCGGCCGTACAACGGCGTTGCGGGAGGCGGCTGTCATCATTTGCGGGCAGATTGCGATTGCAGCCGAGGCTATTCCCGGGATTCCGGCAGCGTCTATCGCGTCAACAAGGATCAGTCTGGCGTATCGACTATCGGAAGCGGGACAGGACGCAAGAGCGGCGAGCGAGCTGCAGCAGGCCGTACAAATTCTGGAGGATCTGTATGAGCGGGAACCTGAGGTTGCTCGTGCGCGGCTGGCCCAGGCTCAGAATAATTTTACTGGTGTGCTGAATGAGCTCTCAAGGCGAACGGAGGCATTGGCGGCGTCGCGTCGTGCAACGACTCTGTATGAAGCGGCGGAATTGAATGCACCGGGAACGTATCAGGCGGAGTGGGCGGCGAGTCTGAACAGTTTGGCGACGATGCTGGCCACATCGGGTGATTCTCGGGGGGCATTGATTCCGGCAAGACAGGCATTGGCAGTGCGAGAACTGATGGCGGGCAGCGACCCCCAAGTCGTCCCGGAACTGGCCGCTTCGCTGAACAATCTGGCGCTGCGGCTGATGGAGGTTGGTGAACTTCCCGAGGCGGTGGAGATGTCAAAGCGGGCCGTGGAAATCCGTGAGCAGCTTTGGGATCGGAATCGGGATGCGTACGCTGCCGATCTGGCCTATGCGCTGGAC
>CAXBSH010000645.1:0-1780 GCA_963977705.1 uncultured Planctomycetaceae bacterium | reverse complement strand
TTAATGAAAGCGTGGTGGGTCGTTATCGCAGCAAGCCCCTCACCCAGGGCTGCGCTCTGGGCTACCGGAAACCAGCCCTTCAGGTCTGGCTCGCAAACATAGGCACGGCACAAACCAAACACGCGCCGCGACGGCCTCCAGGCCCACGGGGTTTCGTGGGTCATGACAAGTACTTCCGTGCCCGGCTCGCCTGATGGGGGAAGTGGGTGTTGTGGGGGTGCACCCAGGCACTTCCGTACCCGGCTCGCCTAAGATGCCACTATTTTCCTGCGATATCGGCGGTGATGGTCAGGTGCTGTGGATGGCTTTGCCACGCCGCTGGCAGGTTACTGAATGCTGCCGCGGCGGCTGCGGCGTTCAGTACCTCCCCTTGCGGACTGACAGGGGCCCGCAGCGACAGCTCACGAGGGCTGACAAGTGCGGCGATATGCTGCATGTCACCGACATCCCGCAGAACGCCTGGGATGATGTTGGCCAGTCGCTGTTCCCTGTAGGGCTGATCGCTGACCCACGTGCTCAGCAGCCCCGTAATGTCAGCAGCGACCAGCCGTTCATCAAGAGCGGTGGCTGCGAGGGCGGCAAAGGAACCGGCGCCGGCTGCTGTAACTCGCACTGAACCGCACGGGACCTGCTGCTGCAGGTGCTGGGCCGACAGGCGAATGTCGCGGACCCATTGCCCGGCCAGCGGACGGCCCAGCCACAGGGACCACTCAGCCGAATTGTGATCGGGCGCCTTTCCGATGCGGTCGCCGCTGACTGCTGTCCTGCCGGTGGCTCGCAGTTCCAGGACTGCCCAGCCCTGCCCCTGCTGCTCGGCCACCTGCTGTTGCGTGCGTACCCATTCACTGTCCAGCCCGGCATCGCTGACAATCAGCGTCAGAGCATGGTCCGGCTGCGCCGGTTTGCGGCCGGACAGTGCCAGTGTGATTCCCGGTTCAGGCTGAAGCTGCAGCAGAAAGCGACCGGCGTCCTGAGTCTGCAGCTGTCCGGTAATGGCGGCGGGAGTTGTATTGCCAAGCACCGTGTTGAGCCGTTCACGCAGTTGGGCGGGTGGGACAGGTTGACGCGTACCAAGCAACTGACGTGCTTCGCGAGCCGCGAACTGCGGCAGCGTGACCCAGTCGTCCGGACGCGTCTCACCCGGGTAACAACGCAGGACCTCCGGTTCTTCCAGCGACAGCTGCGGTTCCGGAATCGGCTGGCCGTCACCCTGCCCTTTCAGATGCAGGGTCATAAAGCCGTACATGGCTTCTCGCATTGGCTGGTTGTAATCGTGCGGCGATTCGAAGACGGCATGTCGGGGAAACTCGGGTCGGTCATGCAGGGCGAAGACCGAGCGAGCAGCGGCGATGGATTTGGCGGCCTCTCCGACTGAGAACTGGAACGCGTCTTTCGTGGCACTGACGATCATCAGGGCCCGAGGGGCTGTGAGGGCAAGGATGCGGGCCTCTTCTGTGACGGCCAGTGCTCCGGGGACGACTTCACACATGCAGCAGGCTGCACCAAGGTAGGACTGATAGGTGCCGACGGAGCAGACCGGGACGACTGCCTTAAAGCGTTCGTCCCACGCACCGGCGTACATGGATTGATTGCCACCACCACTGGCTCCCGTAATTCCGATCCGTTGCGGGTCCACTTCGGGGCGTGAGATCAGATAGTCGACAGCGCGTCCATTTTCGTAGACCTGCAGACCGCTGAGTGGCCGTCCGGTGGGGAACAGGGTGGCTGCTGTCATTTCCCCGTGGTACTCGCCCAACTTGCGTCCAATGGCCCGCTCACC
>CAXBSH010000644.1:0-1781 GCA_963977705.1 uncultured Planctomycetaceae bacterium | reverse complement strand
ACTGCCGCTGATCCTTGCCGGAGGCCTTGATGCGGACAATGTCGCCCTCGCAATTCAGTCTCTTGACCCCGCTGGCGTGGATACTGCGGGAGGCATAGAAACGGCCCCAGGATTAAAGGATCCCGCGAAAATGCTGCGATTTGTGCAGGCCGCTCGCTCAGTCAACCCCACCAGACCACGCCTCACTCTGCCCCACGGCAATTCGGTCAAACGAGCCTGAATCAGCCCACCCATCGGCCATCAACTCAGCGCTACACCGGAATTCTCGCCCGCTGTGATCCGCGAGAACCCGCAGGTTCCAACTGGCCGAAAGCTGAGCTTTTGCGCATTATGCACGCCCGCACACTGCTCAAGACCGCGAAATAATCCACTCAAAGGATTCCAGATATGCCCCTGCGAACAGCCAAACGCTGGTTCAGCCTTGCACTCATCCTGTGTTCCGTAACCGGAACGACTCAGGGCGACGACTGGCCACAGTGGATGGGACCGCAGCGCGATAACGTCTGGCGCGAAGAGGGACTGCTGCAGCAGTTTCCCGAAGGCGGATTGAAGACGGTCTGGACCACTCCGGTTGCCGGAGGCTACTCGGGACCTGCAGTCGCCGCTGGCCGTGTCTACATCACTGACTACGTCACCGCTGACAATGTCAAAGTCGACAACTTTGACCGCCGCGAGTTTTCCGGCACAGAACGCGTTCATTGCCTTGAAGAAGCCACAGGGAAGGTGTTGTGGACCCACGAGTATCCCGTCAAATACTCGATCTCGTACCCCGCCGGACCGCGCTGCACGCCCGTCGTCTATGACGGCCTTGTCTACACACTGGGCGCCGAAGGGCACCTGTTCTGTCTCAGCACAGACAATGGCAAAGTGGTCTGGTCCCATGACCTGAAGACGGAATATGGCACCACCGCACCGCTGTGGGGCTACGCCGCTCATCCGCTGCTGGATGGTGACAACCTGCTCACTCTGGCCGGCGGCGATGGCTCACACATCGTGGCCCTGAACCGCCTGACCGGAAAAGAAGTCTGGCGAAGCTCCAGCTCCGGGTCACAGGGACAGGGCTACTGCCCGCCAACGATCATCACCCATGGTGGCGTCCGACAGCTGATCATGTACAAGCCGGATGCCGTAGTGTCACTCGACCCCGCCACTGGCAAACAGCACTGGTCCCTGCCTTACGAAGCCTCCAATGGCTCCATCATCATGTCGCCTGTGCTTTCCGGAAACTACCTGTACGCCGCCGGATACAGCAATAAAAGCCTGATGATGGAACTGGATCCGCAGCAACCTGCGGCAAAGGAACTTTGGCGCGACAAGTCCACAGTGATCTGCCCGGTCAACGTTCAGCCATTCCTTGACAATGGTGTGCTGTACGGTTTCGATCAGAAGGGTGTACTGCGAGCACTGACGATTCCGGAAGGCAAACGCCTGTGGGAAACGTCCGACGCGATTGGAAAACGCCCGGCTGGTTCTGAAACCGCCTTTATCGTTCGTCAGGGAAGTCGATACATCCTGTTCAACGAATTGGGCGAACTGCTGCTGGCGGAAATGACCCCGGAAGGCTACCGCGAACTGGGTCGCTCCAAAGTCATCGAACCCAGCAACTTTGCCTTCGGCCGCGAAGTTGTCTGGAGCATGCCGGCCTTCGCCAATCGACGCATCTACCTCCGCAACGACAACCGCATCATCAGCGTCAACTTCGCCGCCGACAGCAACTGATTGCCTCACCCACCGACTCGCAACTCTCCCAACTGGATTCATCCAATCCAGCCCGTAGCCCC
>CAXBSH010000643.1:0-1791 GCA_963977705.1 uncultured Planctomycetaceae bacterium | reverse complement strand
GCAGTTCCGGGCGGGCCACATACAGCGGCGACAGCTTCCTGGCCTTGCGGTCATACAGATAGGTGGCCGCCACCTTGGAGACGGGGTCGATGCCGACGATCCACTTGTCATCCGCCAGCGTGCGGCTGGTGATGGCTGGGCACGGAGAACTGCTGGAAACCTGCCGCACGCTGGCGGGTGTCTACGGGCTGCAGCAGTCTGTCGACTTTCCAGGTGCTGTTGAACACTCGCAGGTTCACCAATTGTTCCAGCACGCCTGCTGCTTTGCTCAGCATTCGCTCTGCCCATCCTATGGTGATTCCGAAGGCACACCAAATACGGTCCTTGAAGCCTGCGCGGCCGGGTTGCCCGTCGTCGCCACTCGCCACGCCGGGATCCCTGATGTCGTGATTCACGGCCAGACGGGTTTTCTTGTCGAAGAGCGTGATGTACAGAGCATGGCAACCGCAATGGTTCGCCTGCTGTCTGATGCGTCGTTATGCCGAACGATGGGCGCTGCTGCTCGACAGCGAGTACGGGATAGTTTTTCATCAGCCGGCCATCTGAGTCGTCTGATGCAGGCTATTGACTATGGCGTACGGGGGGACACGACTGCAATCGCGTCACTGGCACGCGACAGTCTGTTAATAGGGCAAGCGTTGAGTTTTGAGGCCGGGCACTGATGTGTGGAATTGCCGGTATTGTCAGTCTAAGCGGGCAGGCAGTCACAGCGCCTGATGTTCAGAAGCTGACCGATTCATTGCGGCACCGCGGCCCGGATGGAACAGGGGTTTGGTTGTCCCCAGCCGGCAATGTGGGGCTGGGACACACACGATTGGCTATTCTTGATCTCAGTGATGCAGCCGCCCAGCCTATGTGCTCGGCGGATCAGCGTTATGTAATGGTCTTTAACGGGGAAATCTACAATTTTGTCGAGTTGGCCAGCCTGCTGAAACAGAAAGGCAGCAGCTTTCGCAGTCGCAGTGATACCGAGGTACTGCTGGAAGGATACCAGCAATGGGGAATGCAGTTGTTTGACCAGCTAAACGGCATGTGGGCAATCGCCCTGCATGATACGCACACCGGTGAAACACTGCTCTGTCGTGATCGATTCGGGGTGAAGCCACTGTATGTCTACCACCAGTCCGGGCAAATGCTGGTGTTCGCCTCGGAAGCATCGGCGATCGATCGCTGGTTTGATGGCAGACTAACACCGGACCGGGATTATCTTCAGACTGTGGGCCGTCGTGGGACCGGGGACCGCAGCTGTTTCCGCGAGGTCAGCAGCCTGCCGCCAGGGCATTTGATGCAGATTTCGCGGGACGGTGCTGTGATGACTAAGGCGTGGTATCAGCTGCGACTGCAGCCCACTGCCGACAACCTGTCCGAACAGGCCGAACAGTTTCGGGAACTTTTTGTGGACGCCTGCCGTCTCAGGCTTCGCAGTGATGTTCCCGTAGCCACCTGTCTGTCAGGTGGCGTCGATAGTGGTAGTATCGTGGCTGTGCTGCATCGCAGTGTACCGTCGGAACAGGGATTCTTTGGGTTCAATCACCGCAGTTTTAATGCCTCCTTTCCGGGCACGACTCAGGATGAAACGGCGGCCGCGCGACAGCTGGCAACTGCCTGCAGCGTGCAGCTTGACCTGCAGGAGCGCGGCTGGTACTCGGGCGGCGTGCAGACATTTATGCAGGTGCGTGTCATGTGCCGTGTGCATGTAGCTGTCAGTACACCTGCCCCCTGGCGTTTTGGGGACTGCTTTGAAAAGCGCTAGCGCATAGTGTATGCCCAACACAGCCACCAAAGATGCCC
>CAXBSH010000642.1:0-1802 GCA_963977705.1 uncultured Planctomycetaceae bacterium | reverse complement strand
AAAGACTTCCAGTGCCAATTGGCTGTCTCCGTCAAGCAGCTCGGCCGTATTCACGGCCAGTCCGGCCAGCGTCGGGCGAACATCCAGTCTGTACCTGCGGGATTCTGCAGGCTGCAGTGGACGAATACTGACGAATAACTGTCGATCATTGCCGTTGCGCAGTTGCACGTGTTCCAGCTGGTCATCAAGGGTGACTCGCAGCTGCAGTGCCGCCGAGGTCGCTGTGCCTTCGTTCGAAACTTCAAAGAAGAAACGCGTCAGATTTCCGACAGTTCCCTGCTGTTCGGCTTCATCCAGAGTCATCCGGACATCAGCCGTTCCGCGAGATGCGACGGGCGGGGTGCGAGTGGGGCTGGTTGAACTGCCGAGGTCGTCGAGGACTTCAACCGGGCTGGCAACGGCGAGAACCGCTGAGACTTCCGTGTCGGATTCGAACAGCAGATCGCGGAACGAGCCTTTGGGAAAGGTCGCTTCCAGAGCAGGTATCGCTGTGAACTGCAGTATTCGCTCTTCGCCCGGACGGAATCCGTCCAGCAGCCATGTCAATGTGGCGTCCCGAAATGCAGGTTCCGGAAATGCTTCGCGAATTCGAGTCCCGGCAGGCAGAGCTTCGCGAACAAGCAATCCATTGATGGTCTGTCGCCCAACGTTGGTCAGGCGAATACGAATCTCCACCAGATCCCCTTCGACCTCGGTCGGAACCAGTTTTTCCACCTGCAGTTCCTGCTCGGCCACCCCGGCACCAGGAATGACTCGGACCGACTGTTCGAGCCTGCGCAGTTCGCTGGCCGAGGATTCAGCAAGCTCTTCATTGAAGGTGCCGGAATCTGAATCCGGCGAGCTGCGATAACCGACAAGTGCCTGCCGCCACGCTCCACGCACAATCCGTTCGACAGCTCGCGAAACAAAGTCTTCGTCAGGAAACGATTCAATCAGTTCGCCGAAGACTGAGTACTGGCCATCGTCATCACGACTGTCCAGTCTGCGGAACCGGACATCCAGAACGGGTCTGCGACCAGACGGGCGTGACTGTGGGAAATCGGTGAAGTCCGCAGGCAGAGGCCACAGAGGTGGCCGACGACTGCGGGAATCGGAAATGTCCCACGCTGGATCAAACAGCTGATACCTACTACTCCAACTACTCACCAGAACCAGTGATTCATCACGATCACGACGCGACAGACTGGTCAGTGTGGCCGGTACAGGATTGTCTTTCCGTTGCTGCTGCAGGTCTGCGACTGCATCGAGAACTCCGCCTGATCGCACGGGAGCCTGAATATCCCGCTGGTACTCGGCAGCATCCAAAGCGAGGCCAGAGGAAATCAGGGCGAGCACCATCGTCAGGCCGACAGCACCGGCTGATGTGGCAAGGACCCACATCAGATTGTTCAACAGGAACTGCAGGCCCAGTTCAAAGACACCAGCAAACCCAGTGAAACCGCGACCCAGAAAATTGAGCAGGCTGATTAACCAGCGACCCTCGAACAGGTCAAGCAACGGCAGGCTGTCGCCATAAAGAGTGGCCAGAAAGATGGCACACAAAAGACAGCCGCACGCAAACAGTATGAATGATGTCATGGAATTCCATTCCTGTGACCGCTGACCGGAACATTGCGATTTCCGGTGTGTCGAGGATATCCCGCAGTCCCCTTAGACTTCGGAAGTCTACCATTTCGCCCGTTCTGTGGGAATTCTGAAACGCACGGGTTTCCGGGGCTTCTGGCTGTGTGCTCAGATCCGGTCGGGCAGGGATGACGCCGAGGGGCAAGAGTCGTAGTCTGGGCTTTAGCCCGGGCACGAAC
>CAXBSH010000641.1:0-1816 GCA_963977705.1 uncultured Planctomycetaceae bacterium | reverse complement strand
GATCCTCATGGTCGACGATCAGGAGCATGCCCGCGAAGCGCAGCTGCGCTTAGCGCGAGTGGGGATCGAAAAGGTTCGGGGCTACTTGGAAGGCGGCGTCACCGCCTGGATCAAGGGCGGTCGCGCCTTGAACTATATCCCGCAGATCAGCGTCGCGGAGCTTAAGGAACTACGCGACCGCGAAGGCGACCACATCGCGCTGCTGGATGTGCGTGAGTCCGCCGAGCACTCCGCCGACCGACATCCACAAGTAAAACTCCGTCAAGTGCCGCGCTGCAGGTCGGTCCAGAGCCATCTCGCCATGGCCGACCATCGATGTCAAAAAGAAAGTCGCCAGATGCAGCAGTAGCAGCAACCACAGCGGCAGTCCCTTCAATTCGGTGGCTCCCGTCACCAGCATTAACGTCAACAGCAGGATGCAAATCGGCAGCAGCCGGGTGCTGACAGTATGGGGGATGATCTGCTTCTGTGAGAAGACCAGGATGAAACTCAGCAGGTACAGCGTCAACGGAACAATCCACAGCAGCGGAATCGGAGCGATATCCGTCGAAACATATGTGGTGGCACCCAGTAACAGGCTGGACGGAACAAATGCCAGAAAGATCCACTTCAGTCTTCGTGTCCCTGTCAGCGGGGATTCATCGCTGGACTGACGGACTGCGTCAGTCTCAAGCGGGGTTGACGTGCGCGACAGCGCCAGTCCGCAGCAGACGACCAGAACGGCATAGCCCACGTAGCACCAGGCCCAAAAGTTGCTTTGACTGACGAGCACCAGTTGCGGTTCGACCAGCAGCGGATAAGCGATCAACGCCAGCAGGCTGCCGACGTTGCTGGCGGCATACAGGAAGTACGGATCCTTGGCAGATGGATGCCCGGTGTCGGCAAACCAGCGCTGTAGCAAAGGCCCAGTTGTGGAAACCACGAAAAATGGCAAACCGATCGATGTGGCGAGCAACAGCAGCACCAAACCAATCGGATTATCGCTGCTACCGGCCCCGCGAAATGAATCATCAGAAATCAGGACGGGTAAGACCATCAGCGGCAACAACAGGACCAGGCAGTGCAACATGGCCTGGCGACGACTCCCCAGCCATGTTGTACTGGCGTGTGCATACCCGTAGCCGGCCAGCAGCACAGCCTGGAAGAAGACCATACACGCGTTCCAAACTGCCGGTGTTCCTCCCAGTTTCGGCAGGATCATCCTTCCCATCATCGGCTGCACAAGAAACAGCAAGAAGGCGCTGACGAACAAGGTGATCGCAAAAAGTGCGGGCAAGTTCCACCCCTGTGAAGAGTCCCCAAACGGCTAAGCCTCAACAAGTTCACGCGCCAGCCACAGGGAAATCTAGGGGTCACCGGCCATCATGTCAATTTGAGTTGTCGCACCATTCCCGGCCGGGACCGGATACAGCACGATTTCCGGCCGCTGATTCACCTCACTTCGGCCGGGCCCCGATTGAAACTCTATCGTCAGAAGGCCTACGATCGCTTCCGTTCAATTCCCGTCCTGATCGTCGACATGACTGGATCTGGTGTGTCCTGGCCCTCAACCAGTTTTTCAGGTGATCACTGGCCTGATCTTGCTGATCGCCGGACTGGCGGGCCAGTCTGTAGCTGCCGATGCCGCACAAATCCAACAGGCAATCGAACGGGGTAAGCAGTTTCGGGCGACCCAACAGAAATCGGCAGATCAAGGAAGCCAGACAAGTTACGGCCGGATCAAAGCTGGGCTCGATAAGCAGAACCCCGGGACCCAGCGGTCCCAACCGTATTCTGCTGGCAAGCTGACTCGGGACGGGCTAATTACAGCCGCGTT
>CAXBSH010000640.1:0-1863 GCA_963977705.1 uncultured Planctomycetaceae bacterium | reverse complement strand
GGCATCCGTCCCGGCAAGGGGAACCGTTCGGGCACGATCGGGTCGCTGCTCGTCGGCGTTCCCACGGCAGACGGCCTGCAGTATGCCCCGGTGGTCGGACTCACCACGACGGTCCGACAGCTGCTGACCGAGGACATTAATCAGGATGGCCTGTCCGACCTGCTCATCAGTACCGGAGACAATCAACTGCTTGTCTACCAGCAGGGCTTCGATGGCACTCTGAGTGATCCGTACAGCCTTGGAAACTTCCCCTCATCTCAGATCTCGATCGCCACCGGCGACCTGAATGGATATCTGCCGGACCTCATTTCGCTGAATAACCAGAATGGTTCCCTCGAGGTCCGCACAGATGGATTCTTCGGCCTGTTTAACACACCTCACACCCGGGAAGTTGATCATCACCCGCAGGCGTTTTTTGTCGCTGATGTGACAGGAGATCAGCGGAACGATCTGGTTGTCGCGGATGGTCCGAAGGCTGAGTTGCGAGTGTTCCGCAATACCGGGAATGGTGCACTGTTTGGTACCGCGGTCACAGTCGTCACAAACCTGCCTCCGACCTGCTCCATAGGCCGCTCGTTCGAATGCCTTGAAGATACGACGGTATTGGATATTCCGGTCACGAGTATCAGTGCAGGAATCGGGGAAGAGCAGTTGGTGCGTTTTGTGCCGTTGTATTCGTCCGACCCGGACATTCTGCCATTGCCGCAGTTTGTCCGTCAGGAGGATACTTCAGGAAAATTTATCCTGAAGCCTGTCCGTGCACGCTCTGGCTCCGTATCGATCGGCTATTACATCGAAGACTCGGGGGACGACGGCAACTTTGAAACCACCGAAGACAATGCATACAACTTTCAGACATTTGATGTTGTTATCACGCCGATTCGAGCGATCGTTTTCAGTCCTGTCAGTGCCATTCAGCAGCAGCGGCCAACGTTCAACTGGACTCAGGTACCCGACGCTGTGGAGTACAGAGTCTGGATTACGAATAATTCGACCTCCCGTGATCCTCTCATCCTGACAACCGTTTCAGATACCTCGTATCAGCCGGAGCAGGACCTTGGAATTGGTCGCTTTGATGTCTGGGTGCAGGCCGTCAAGGCGAATGGTCAGCGCCTTCCCTGGTCGCTGAAACATTCCTTCGAAATCAGCACGGCAATATTGCTGCCGAAGCCAGCCTCTCGGCTTGCCACTGCCCGGCCGGAATTCACCTGGCCCGCGGTTTCCGGTGCCGATGCCTACGAAATCTATCTCACAAATGTCTCCACCGGTCAGGCCGGCGTTATTCAGCAGATCGTAACCACCAACAGCTGGAAACCTGAAACTGATCTGAGGATGTCGAGTTGGCGAATCTGGGGCCGCGCACTGATCCGTGGTCGCTACGCCGCCAGCTGGAGCGGAGCTCGCGACTTTACCATCACCACCCCACCTACTCCCATCACCCCACTCGTGTTCAGCACTCAACGGCGCCCCGAGTTTCAGTGGAGTGCTGTCAGTGGAGCCAGCCAGTACGGTTTCCAGTTGCGAAACGCCGCGACCGGAAAGGTCGTGTACGATGTCCGAGGCCTGACGAGTCCCGCCTTCACCCCCCCGGCAGATCTCCCTTTCGGACGCTATCGTTGGTGGTCCTTCGCGGAATCCACAGCCTCCGGAATCCGTGGTGACTGGTCCGTCGCTACCGAACTGGTCATCAGCGACAGACCTGTACTCCTGTCACCGGTGGGAACCGTGCCCGCACAGAATCCGCTGTTGAAATGGATGGCCTTCCCCGGGGCTGTCACCTACGAAGTCTGGGTGAACCGCTCACAACCGAGCGAGTACATCGTATCTGCCGCCGGTCTGAACTCGACCGAGTGGCAGGTCCCC
>CAXBSH010000639.1:0-1866 GCA_963977705.1 uncultured Planctomycetaceae bacterium | reverse complement strand
GGGACCGAGGATTCCGAAAGGCTGCGGGCTGTGGGTGGTGTGTGGAGTGGTCGTCGGGTGGTATTGGGTGTGGGTGTGGACGGGCTGAACAGTATGTTGTGTGCGGAACTGCATGAAGCGGATCATTCAGTGCATCCGCTGGATGTATTGGTAGTGGGCGGCGGTTTTCACAACGCGGTTGGGGAGGAAGCTGACAAATCCGCAGAGGACTATGGGATTTGGTCACCAACTCGACGTGCTCTTGGTGAACATGGCTGGCAGATGGTTCAGCAGCAGCGGGTCGTGATCATCGGAGCGGGGCGTACGGGTAGTCAGTTGGCCGAGTCACTGCATCGCATGGGAAATGTAGATGTTACAATGATCGACAGTGACCGCGTGGAATCGCATAACGTGGGCGAATCGAGTCTGTTGAATCGGGACGACATCGGTCGTTTCAAGGCGCAGGCGATTGCCGGCCAGTTATGGAAAACGTCTCCGGGCACGGGGCGAATTGACTGCGTTCTTTCGGCTCTGAATTCGCAGCCGTCACTGGCAGCAGTGTCGGGGTCGACGATGTTGATTTCCGCGGTGGATAATCCTGCAGCGAGGTTGTTGGCGACGATATTGGCCAGCCTGTTTCTGGTCCCGCTGCTTGATTTGGGGACCGGGATCTTTCACGGAGAATCTTTGGCATCTGCAGATCGAACAGCGGGGCGGACCATGGGTGCCGATATTCGTTTGTGTCTGCCGGATCGCTGCCTGTTGTGCACCGGGGGATTACCGGGTGTGGAGCAGGCGGCAACGGACCTGCTGGAATCGGGATTGAGTGAGCGTGCAGCGGACCAGCAACGACCGTGGTTTGACCAGCGGAGTGGCAGTTTGCGGAGTTTGAACGGCTGTGCTGTTTCGCTGGCGATCAGAATGGTGGAGGACTGGCTGGCCAATCGACTTCCGCAGCGGAAGAACAGGTTACTGCAACTGAGATTTGAGGAGGACGGATCGCCGGTACTGACAAAATCCGATTATGGTCACACGCGCAGCTCAGACTGCCCGATCTGTCGAATTGCTGGACAGGGTGACGGGGGGCTGCCCTATGTCGCTGAGTTACTGCGGCAGGTGCGTGACAGAGCGAGGCAGGCTGGCTGAGCGGAATTGTGGCGGTGAGATCTGCGGGTGACTGTCCTTTGGGGATGAACGCGAAAACAGGTGCGGCACTGTAATGTGCATGGCCACAGGTGTTTGCCAGAATTTTTAAGCAGCACCGGGACGTCGAGGAAAGACTTTTTGCAGGCGTCAGTGATTTCGTCTGCCGCAGTTTGTGCCTTGCCGACGAAAGAGCAAAGCAGGCTGAAGGACGGAGGAGTTCGCTTTCGTGCCCTTAATGACTTTTGTAGGGCAATTACCGTCTGACAACCTCCCAGGGGTTTTGCATATCCTTCCGTGTCCATCCCTTGCAAAAAACGGCTCTCTGCAAACGGACGTGCGTGATGATTTCTCGGTGGTCCACCGATGAGGAAAGACGCTGGGAGTTGCAGATCGAAGCATTTGGCGATGATGTACTCCTCCTTTCATCACTCAGAAGTGATTCGCCAAAAGTTGCCGATCCTGTTGTTGATTCCGCCACCGGCTCGCTGCAGGCCGTTTGGGGTGCTGGTTCCCGGCAAAGGAGCACGGTTGGTGCCAGGACCCGAGTTTGTTGAGGCGATCACATATCGACAGATCGTTGCTCGAGGGAGCGGGGGCGATCTGCAGACCTGCCAGTGAGGCTGAGACTGAACAATGGCATGCGTGCGTCGGACGCGTGAGCCGCCACGGCCAGCGCACACTAAGTCCTTTTCACACCAAGGACTTGTAGCAGGAACTTCCAATTCCAGCCACAGGATTTGC
>CAXBSH010000638.1:0-1876 GCA_963977705.1 uncultured Planctomycetaceae bacterium | reverse complement strand
AAACGCCCACTGCCCACTGCCCACTACCCACTGCCAACTGCCAACTGACAACTGACAACTGACAACTGACAACTGACAACTGATCTCAACCTGCCTGCTGCACAAACTGATGATCCGACATCGTCAGCCGACTGTGAATCAACGGCAGAGGTTCCAGCACAGGTGACTCGGACAGGACAAGGCTGGCCAGCACCTGCTGCCCGACAGCCTGTGGATCATGGCAGTACAATCGCACCAGAGGCTGCCCCGCGGTGACTCGATCCCCGATTCGAACCAGCATCTCCAGCCCCACGGAATGATCGATCACATCCGCCGCACGCTGCCGACCTCCGCCCATCGCGATCACGGCATAACCCAGTTGCTCGGCCTGAATCTGCTGCACAAAGCCATCCCGCGCAGCTGTCAGCTCTGTCACCGGAGCAAACTGCAGCGGTAATCGATGATCACCGCCCTGCGCCGAGACCATCCGCAGAAACCTGTCATACACCGCACCGGATTCCAGCAGTCGCTCACATCGTGCCGTAGCCACCACAGGATCCGCACAGGCTGCGCTGTCCACCAGCACCTGAGCCGCCAGCTGCACTGATAACCGCCGCACATCCGCCGGACCATGCCCCTGCATCACCTGCACTGCTTCCTGAACCTCCAGCGCATTGCCACACATCGCCCCCAGTGGCTGATTCATATCCGTCAACAGGGCGGTGGTTCTGACATGCATGGATGTTCCCGTGCGCACCAGCGATTCTGCCAGTTGAGCAGCCTCGGCAGCCGTCTTCATAAATGCGCCCGAACCGAACTTCACATCCAGCACCAGGGCCGCCGGTGACTCGGACAGTTTTTTACTCATGATGCTGCCCGTGATCAGCGGTATCGAGGGCACGGTCCCCGTCACATCGCGCAAAGCATACAGCCGACGATCAGCAGGCGCCAGCTCTGCTGTAGTTCCGGTAATCACACAACCGAGCGACAGCACCTGCTGCTGCAGTTCCACGATGGACAGACTGGTGCGAAACCCGGGGATGGATTCCAGCTTGTCCAGAGTCCCTCCGGTGGGTCCCAGTCCGCGTCCCGACAGCATCGGTACTCGAACTCCACATTCCGCCAGCAGCGGAGCAAGAATCAGAGATGTTTTGTCGCCCAGACCACCGGTGGAATGTTTGTCGACCACCGGGATCCCATCGTCCGGCCACTGCAGACGCGTTCCCGAATGCAGCATCGCGGCGGTCAACCGAGCAGTTTCACGGGGTGACATTCCACGCAGATAGATGGCCATCAACATGGCCGCAGCCTGATAATCGGGAATCCGACCGTCAGCGACCCCACTGACAAAACTGTCGATCTGCTGATCTGACAGTTCCAGTCCATCACGCTTGATGGCAATCAGTGCGGCTGGCTGCACAAACACACCCCCTCAGTCAAAAAGCCCCCAAGGCCAAAACCGTATCCTACTCCAAATCACCCCGCCCGTCATTCACAACCCCACCCCTCGCCACCCCCTCAGCACTCGATGCGATAAACAGAACAGTAGGATGGGCTTTAGCCCGTCCACGTAACCTCGTCATTGCACAGACTGCTGCGGTGATGATTCATCAGGCATTCATTGAAAAATGGGCTGCCAAACGTCAGCACTTGAACTCGCCACCACGCAACCCACACCAATTTTTGGCCAACGGCCATACACAACGTAGCCTTGGGCAACGCCCAAGGAAATACCCAGCGGAAAATGATGAGTTTCCTATTCCGCAGCGGCGGAGCGGCATCACAAACAGGGCATTTTTATGAGGCGGCCGGGGAGGAATGCCCGGACTACAGTTGTTGGCGAACAGCAACGACGGAACAATGAGAGTTGACTTCGGCTCGGCAGGAGCCTCGCCCT
>CAXBSH010000637.1:0-1878 GCA_963977705.1 uncultured Planctomycetaceae bacterium | reverse complement strand
CTGGAAGCGGCACTGTCGGATTTTGACGCCAGATGGTCAACGGCCATGCGCTGGGGACGTGATGACCGTGTCACTCATCAGTCACCGCTGAACCCGTTTTCCAGTGAAACGGCCGGGTTCCAGACCGGGATTGATAAGGCTTTGGCCAGCGGTGGTTCAGTCGGGGTGTTCCATAACTGGGATTACCTTGGCAATACTGTCGGTAGTCCTCTGTACCCGTCAACGTACTCGGGCTCGGTCGGCGCACAAGTGCGGCAGCCACTGCTGGCTGGTGCGGGTACGCAGTTCACTCGAGTTGCCGGTCCAATTCGGCCGGGCTTCGGAGCGATTGCCGGGGTCAGCCAGGGTGTCGTGATCGCTCGTATCAATCAGGACATCACTCTCGCGGACTTCGAAATAGCAGTACGCAATGGTCTGCGGGATATCGAAAACGCCTACTGGGATCTGTACCTCGCCTACCGGCTTTACGACACGACAGTTTCCACGCATCAAAGTGCATTTCAGACCTGGCGTGAAGCCCGAACGAAGCTGGAAGTCGGCACACTGAAGCAGGCTGACGAACTGCAGGCGCGTGACCGTTTCTATGAAACTCGGGCACAGCTGGAATTGGCTCTGAATCAGCTGTACACGGCCGAAGCCGGGCTGCGTCGCCTGATCGGTATGCCGATGAATGACGGCACAGTACTGCGGCCCACCACCGAACCGGCCCGTACGGAACTGAAGCCCGACTGGGAAGCCTGTCTGCAGGACGGTCTGGCCAAACGCACGGAGCTGCGTCGTCAGAAGTGGCAGATCAAAAGCCTGCAGCTGCAGCTGGACGCCGCTCGCAGTCTTGTGCGTCCGCAGCTGGACGCTGTTGGTTCGTACGCTGTGAATGGGTTTGGTGATCGCCTGATTTCTGAGGATCGCAGCAGCGGATACGGCTCGATGACGGGCGGTGATCTGTCCACGTGGTCCATGGGTGTCGAAATGTCGATCCCGCTGGGTCTGCGACAGGCTCGCAGCCAGGCTCGCAACTATGAATTGCAGCTGTCTCGAGCCAATGCGATTCTTGCAGCTCAGGAGCGCAGCATTGCTCACGATATCTCGATCGCGATGCAGGAAGTGTCTGCGGCCTGGCGTGCGGCTGAGTCAAATTATAATCGAGTCCAGGCGGCCGAAGAACGCGTCCGTCTGCTGAAGGCAGAGCAGGATATCGGGACGTTGACGCTGGACCTTGTTCTGCGAGCACAGGCCAGTCTGGCAGAGGCCGAAGCCGCCTACTTCCGCCAGGTTGTTGCCTACAACAAAGCCATTACGTCGCTCAACCTGGCCAGTGGCAACCTGCTTGAGACCAATGGCGTCTGGTTGTCCGAAGGTGGCTGGGCTCCGGAAGCTTACAGCGATGCTCGCCTGCGTGCCCTGGCCCGCACACACGGGTTGGATGACCCCAACCAGGAAGCTGCTCCGAAGGAGTTTGCGGTACGTCAGCGAGCAGGGCAGGTGGAACGAGATCCGCAGGCCGTGCGACCCCAGCTGTCGGCCCCACAGGAACTGTTCCCCACGCCACCAGCCATCCCGGCTCCTCCTGCCGTCAACGATGAGGCACCGAGCGGTGTCGTCAAATGATGAATCAATGAAAGGCCTTCACAGCAGCTGCTGTCGGAGGCCCGCGTACTTCGGAGTGAATGGTCAGATTCGCTCCAAAGCAGCACAGTTCCGGTACTTGCCGGAACTGTGCTTTTTTTTCGCTCGAAGGCTGAGTCAGTTTTCAGTGGTCAGTGATCAGTGGTCAGTGATCAGTGGTCAGTGATCAGTGATCAGTGGTCAGTGGTCAGTGGTCAGTGGTCAGTGCACGCGAAGTCCCCCTCGGGAGGGCGAGGCTCCCGCCGAGCCGAA
>CAXBSH010000636.1:0-1898 GCA_963977705.1 uncultured Planctomycetaceae bacterium | reverse complement strand
AAGGCGGCTATCAGCGCCAAGCGCTGCTTGAAGTCTTATGCGCCCGCCTAGTAGAAGCGGAGCATCTCGCTGAACCTACCGTCGCATATTTTGAGGGCACGGGCTTCAAGTCAAAGCGACTGCTGCTAGATGGATACGACGCCACCGATCTTGCACTGAGCGGCAGCCTGCAGCTCCTGTTCGGCCAGCTTGAGTGCCAGCAGGGCATCTTCCTGATCAAGTTCCGCCAGCAGGTCACCCGCTCGAACTTCACTGCCCTGCTCTACCAGCAGCTTCAGCAGTGGTCCGCGTTCCGGGGCCGGCAGATCAGCGGCATCGCCAGGCTGCACGCGGCAGGCGCGAGCGGTGATGCGGGGTGGGTTGGCGGCTTTGGCGGGGATGGTTTGAGCCAGTGTGGTGGCCGCCGTACTGAGCAGGATCAGGGCGGATAACCACGTCCAGTGAAACCGCGAGGATTGCAGGTTCTGCCGCATGGCTCAGTAAACTCCCTGAAGCAAGGCTGTCCGCCGAACAAAGTCAAAGGCACGACGCAGCAGGATGTACAGCAGTGGCCTGCGACCACAATGAACGCTGGCCTGCACTCCGACCCCCGGTCGTTCGCCGGAGGTGGCCGGTGCTGCGGTGGTTGTCAGTCGAGTCTGCAGTTCGCCACGCGGACTCAGCTCGGCGGCACTGGAGATGCTGGCAAGGGTTGTCTGCAGCTGGCGTTCCGGGGTTGTTTCGGTGAAATAACTGACCGTGACGTGGCGGGATGCCGCGGGGTCACTCGCAAACGCCTGCAGCACATGTCGCAGATCGGTTTCGGCCACATCCAGCTGCAGCTGCCATGGCGAATCGGCAGGGACGACATCCAGCAGCCACTGTCCGCGCAGCAGAGGGCGACCGACAAATCGCTGCTGCAGATCGCGACCGACAACAGTGCCGGCTGCGGTGGCACGCAGGATCAGCGAGTCCAGTCGGCGCTGCAGGACACTGCGTTGCTGTTCCAGTGACAGGATTCGTGCGCGCAGTTCGGCCTGTTCGGATTCGATGGTCAGGGCAGCGGTACCGATTGAGCCCCGGGCTGCGGTGGATTCCAGTGCCGCCAGCCGCGCCTGGGCTTCGGCAAGCGCACCAAGCAGCTCTGCCTGCTGCAGTTCCAACTCATCACTGCGAAGCCGGACGAGGACATCGCCAGGGACGACCGTGGCCCCGTCGTTGACAGTCAGTTCAGTGACCAGTCCCGATTCTGCCGCATAAAGCCGCTGTCGCTGTACCGGTTCGAGCAGTCCGCTGGCCGGGATCTTGAGCTCGAGTGGCAACAGGGCGAGCAGCAACAGGCCGCCGACAAGCTGGACTCGCCGATTACGAATGTTGAAGCCGGAGCGGGATACGGAGGGCTGACGCAGCTGCTGTGTCAGAGCCATTTCCGCGGGCTGATCGGGGCAATGTTGCAGCGTAAGCAGGGCGTAGTGTGCAACGGTGCTGGCCAGTTCAATGCGCCGCGCTGTCCAAGGTGTGGTGGCTTCGAGGAACAGGACTGTCTGTGGCCGGGAATTGTCCTGCGGGATACTGAGTGGCAGGCACAGTCTGTGAGGTGGGCCGTCGGACACATGGGGAAGTGTGGTGCTGTGCTGGGCGACAAAGTTCAGGATGTCCTGCACAGCGTCGGCCCGCTGATTGAGTTGGGCGCCGCCCGGTCCGGTGAGTGCGGTCCAATGACCTGTGGCGGTCCGCTGACAGACCAGTGCAAGGGAGGCCTGCAGTGGAACAGCGGCATCCTGAGCGAGTGTGTCGTGGACAGCGGCGGGGGAAGTCGCGTGAGTGAGAGTTTTGGTCAGCAGGTGCAGGGCCTGCAGCAGTTCCAGTTCGGCGACCAGAGTCCGGTATGCGGGGTCCGGCGAAAAGCCGGAGCTCCC
>CAXBSH010000635.1:0-1926 GCA_963977705.1 uncultured Planctomycetaceae bacterium | reverse complement strand
GGCACCGCCAGTGATCTGCAATGCCCCGCCGGTTGGCCACGTGATGCGCTGCCACCACGACTCAATTTCACCCCGCAGCAGGCGCAGCCATAGTTCCACAGCGATGCTGCAGGCCAGAGTGTTCAGGTGGGCCAGTGAACCAGAACGCTGGGAAGACCACGGGACAGGCTCACCACGCTGCAGGCTGCCCACGGGGGCATTCAATTCGTACCACGCGGCATCGGCGTCAGCCAGTCCGCCCACACAGACGATGCAACTGCCAGGCACCAATAATCGAACATCGGCAAACAATCCAGGCGTGCCAGTCGTGGAGTCCGACTGCCTGACCAGCGTGCCAATATCGAGATGCGGTGTCAATGTGCGGTTGGCCAGCAGACTCAGGCAGAGTCTTGCCGCATCGTTGTCAACCGTGCTGACCAGCAGGTTACTGGGGCGTTGCAGTACCTCCTGAGCCGCTTCGGAATTCGCTGGATACTCACAGCACGTCACCTGCAGGTCGGGCTGAAACTCCAGCAGACGGCAAGCCAGCGCTGACGCCTTACCCTGACCAAGATCGTTGACAGTCAGACCGGGCATGCCGTCCAGATTTTCCGGCAGAAGTACATCAGCATCCACCAGCCGCAAACGACCGATGCCCGTTGCCGCCAGCAGAAAACTCAGTTGACTACCACTGCGTCCCGTACCCACGATTGTTACTGTTGCAGACCGCAGTCTGTCGTGCAGCGGTGCCCCAAGGGCACCCCGTGTGCGACTACTGCGTCCCTCGTCTGTTGATAACGCTGACCCCGCATGCCGGTCCAGACGCACCATGCCCGCTCCAACGATCTCGCAGGAATCAAGCGGATGTAGCGTCCCCGCATGCCAAAACAGCAGCCGACAAGCGTCCGGATGCTCCTGATCAAGCAGCAGCAGGACCAGTGTCTGAGAAGCTCGCGGCTGCAAAACTGCAATCAGACGTTCGATCTGCAGCCATGCCGGATTACCGGTGGTCACCACACACCAGTCTTCCTGTGGAGAGCGGAGTGAACCGCCGCGAACCGTGTCGCCGACTTCCAACTGATCTGCCAGAAACAACCAGCCACCGGGAAAGGCTTCCCGTCTGAGTGAGCCGGAGGCAAAATTCGTGCCGCGACCAAGCATTCGACGCAGAGCCGGTTCCCAGGCACTGCGCCGAATTCGCAGACGACACGTCGCACGCTCAGTGATAACGGCACACATCCTCCGGTCTCCTCAGAGAGCCTTCGCCCGCTTGCCGCGGACAATTCAGTCAAACCGTGCCAGTTCGCGTTCACGGGCCAGAGATTCCTGACGCTCAGCATCCACCAAACGCTTTTCGGCCTCCAGTAGTCGCCGCCGATCTTCTGCCAGCTCATGAGACTTCAGCATGGCCATTGCTACGCTGGACTGTGAGGCCACCACAGATTCCGGTGTTGGCGGTGAGGGCTCGGAAGGGGCTGCTTCCGGCCAGGTCGCCGCCGTTCGGTCACCGCCGGGATTTGTGTGAACCTCAGCCACTGCAACGCTCTCTTCTGTGCCGTGCATGACAAAACTCCTTTCAGACCTGCCACGAATATCCGGCAGCAACCACTGCTGCCGACAGACCACTTATGCCGGTGACCGGACAACTCGGATGAAAAAATCTTCAGCAAATCTGAGTACAACCACCCTGGTACCGTCATCCAGATGCCCGCTCAGCGGAATTCTGTATTGCATTGGAGGTGGAATCCATGGCCCTTGATCAACAGTACTTTGATGATCGAACACGAGTTCGGCTGCATTGTGACGGTCCAGACTGCTGGGCAGAGATTCTGCGAAGGTCTTCCAGCCAGACCAGCGCAGGTTCCGTCGACGAAGCACAACAACTGCGGGTGGAACTTGAGTTTCTGCTGCAGCCGCGGGATAATCACCAGCGACCCGTGGGACCAC
>CAXBSH010000634.1:0-1928 GCA_963977705.1 uncultured Planctomycetaceae bacterium | reverse complement strand
TATCGTCCGAAGAACCCCGACAAGAAACCGCTCGGCGATCCAAACGTGAGACCCCTATCCACCGAACAACTCCGAAAGCTAGAACAGATGGAACAAAAATGAGCCGTCTGAAATTGCTTCACAGCGTTGCCCTTCAGGCCTGAATCGCAAACATAAGCTCGGCACAAACCAAATGCATGCCGCAATGGACTGGTGGCCCGACGGCGTTTCGTGCGTGTGGGGCAGGTAGACGACATGGTGATGAGAGCGGAATTCTGCGGCAGTTTTGAGGCGAACTTTGGAGATTCACATCTGGTCGAAGTTTTGGCTGATTGACGGTCAGGGTGGGGGTGTCGTATTGTCATGGGGTCCTTCTCACTGTCCTGAAAGGGTGTGCCTTGGCCGTTCCAAAAAAATACGATTTGTTTCTCAGTTACAATTCCAAAGACCACGTTGAGGTGCAGCGACTGGCCGATCGTTTGAAGGAACTGGGGGTTGAATGCTTCCTTGATCGCTGGTATCTGCAACCGGGGCATAATTGGGTCGCTGCTCTTGAGCAGGCTTTGGATCAGAGCGGTGCGATTGCGATCGTGTTTGGGAAAGGCGAGCTTGGTCCATGGCAGCAGAAGGAGCGGGATTATGCATTGGATCGGAACGCGACTGCCGGGAATGCTTTCCCTGTGATATCATTGCTGTTACCGGGGTCTGAGCCACCTGGTGGATTTCTGCAGCAGCGAATGTGGCTGGATCTGCGGGCGGAGGGTGGTAGTGGCCGGTTGACGTCCGAGAAAGAAGATCTGCAACTGCAGCGTCTGGTGGATTCGTTGCGAAGTGCTGAGCCGGTTACTGCGTTGCGGTCCGGACTGATACCACTCGGGACGTCGCCCTATCGTGGATTGAAGTTGTTTCGGGAGGAAGACAGTGAGCTGTTTTTCGGGCGAAAAAGCTATGTGAACCGGTTACTTGAGCTGGTTCGGAAGAAGCGGTTCATTACTGTCTCGGGGGCATCCGGAAGTGGTAAGTCTTCGGTAGTACGAGCCGGACTGTTGCCGGGACTGAGGAAGCGTCAGGCCAACGGGGACATCTGGGAAGCCGTGACGATGATTCCGGGTCAGGAACCGCTGCATGCTCTGGCTGGCGCATTTCAGACGCTGGTCAGACCTGCAGAACTGGTCATTGAAAATCAGCAGATACAGATCCGAGAGCGGTTTCAGCATCTGCTGAAAGGGACGCTGACGCTGGCTGATCTTGTGACGGTCGCGCTGCAGCAGCAACCGGGCACGACAAGACTGCTGCTGATCGTGGATCAATGGGAAGAGCTGTATACTCAGTGCAAGGACCCGGCCCAAAGGCGACGGTTGATTGATGATATTCTTGCGTGTGTGAATGACCCACGCGGGGCTCTGACTGTGGTCTTTACGATTCGGTGGGACTATTTCGGGGAGGTCATGAACGATCGTCCGTTGCTGGACTGCCTAAGCGATGGTCAGTTGCAGTTGGGGCCGATGAGCAGGGACGAGATGCGTGAGGTGATTGAAAAGCCGGCTCAGCAGGTTGGCCTTGAGTTTGATGACAGGTTGGTGGATGAGATTCTGGATGAGGCTGAGCGGGAACCTGGCAGCCTGCCTTTGCTGGAATTTTTGCTGGACAAATCACGAAGTGGAACGATGCAAAAATCGTTGCAGACAACACTCCGGTGACAACTTCAAAAGTTAAGGGCAAGACAGTTACAAAAGCGGGTAAAGCACCTAAGTTGCCAGATACTGCAATTACAGTTTGGTATCGCTCAGATTCATCTGGTTCAACAAATATTTTGACCAGCTGGATGTCAGCAACTGCTACATCAGTTTGGGCATCACCTCGAGCAATAAACTCAACATTTGCAACTGCATTTGGTGGAACAGTTCCGGCCGGAACTTTCCAAGGTGCATCAGGATCAGATGGTGTAG
>CAXBSH010000633.1:0-1953 GCA_963977705.1 uncultured Planctomycetaceae bacterium | reverse complement strand
ACCCCCGACCCCCGACCCCCGACCACTTTTTCCCAAAGGTTATTGACCACGGACCTCACCACGCCATTATTTGTACATTGGTCACCACAGCCCCGCTGATTTCCACGGGGATCTCGGTGACATACCCCTCTTGGGAAGGATTCCAGTGTCACGGTTTTGGATCACAATTGCTTTTCTGCTCCTGCCCCAGCTCGCTGTCGCAAATCAAACAGCATCACCGCCCCTCAACGCAGATCTCGCGTTCGTCGTGCAATGGCAGGGAGCACCCGCGTGGGACGCCTATCAGCAAACCGCATCCTATAAGGCGTTCTTCGAAAGTGGTTTGATTCCAACACTCTGGGAACACACAAACCGCATGCTCACGCAGGCCAAACTGGCTGCCGACTGGGAGGAAACTTTTACGCCCCGGATGTCAGCGATCGGATCACAGATCGCCACTGTACTGTGGACACACGGCATGACGCTTGGAATGGGATTCCAGGCCACCCCTGACGGCGATGCCCCCTATGTCATACTGGTCATCCCAAACGGTGCCCCATACTACGCCGCCATCAAGGAATTGGCAGAAGCCGAACTGGATCAAGGCAGTTTTTCTGAGTCCATAATTTCAGATCGAACCGTGTTCAGAACCGACAGGGCGATCGAGGAAGCCTCTGCAGCGATCTGGGTCGAAGGCTCTGATCTGGCGCTGTTCTATGGATTCACACTGATCTCGACGGACAAACCAGCGGCACCCAGCATTGAACAACTTCTGCAAACGCCAGCGGCAGAACAACTGTCGGCACAAACCCATTGGCAGGCCGCATGGCAGGGCAATCCCGAAACAGTCGATTTTCTTCGCATCTGGTGCAACATCGAACACGTCTTCGCCGTGATTGACCGAGCCAATCTCGTGGATCCGGAAATCATGACGGAGCCGCAGTTTCAAAGCATCCTCAACGCACTGGGAATGAATGACTGGCAAGCGTGGTCACTGCGACTGGGGTCACACGGTCAGTACGTCGTACAGCAATGGTATCTGCAGTCAGACACAGCCCCGCTGCAATGCATCGGCTGGGGTGACCACACCGTCGCTCTCACACAGCTGCCCCCGTTACCCGCAGATGTAACATCCTTCAGCCTGCAGACCGTGGACCTCGCCAGATTCCAACAGCAGTTACCCGGCCTGATCAGCCAGCTTCAGCAGACTGTCAGTGGACTGGATGAACCTCGCATCTCTGACGACGCCCTGAACCTCGCAGAACACACAGACTTCAAACATTTCCTGGCACTCAGCAACCCCATCCTGTCGCAACTTGAGCCGGTGTTATGCCTGTATCACGATGGACGCCAGCAGCTCCTTCCCGGAATCGTCCCGACACTGGCCATCCGCATCAGGAATACCGATGCATTGGTCGCAGCCCTCGACAATCTGGGCTGGACTCGCGATGACCGCTGGGGCTGCCCCACCTACCATCAATTCAATCAGCTGCTGCCCAGCAGCCTTACGACGTGGCTTTCCAGTTCTGAATTTGAAACTGCTGCCACTGCCGAACTTCGCACGATCACCGGTGACAAGTCGATACTGCTGTACCTCGGTACGTCGACGATCGCCGTGTGCGACGGCTGGCTCGTGTGGGGAATTCAACCACAATACGTACACGCCTTTGTCCTTCGCTCCCAGGGAAAACTGCCACGCTGGTCAGTCCAATCCATCCCGGCAGACATACGCCAGCAAATCCCGGCGGCCTTTACCCAACTGCGTTACCGCGATTCCAGAGCCGAAGTGGAGCTTCTGACCAAACTTGGTCCGTGGGCCGGCGATTGTCTGCGCATGCTGACACACCTCATTGCCTCCGAGACGCCTGCGGCAGCACAGAAAACTGCAGAACCAAGTCAGACCGCCCCGTTGCCTGCCGACGCCATCAACCCTCCACCCGACATTTCTCCTCTCGCCATGCCACCAGTCGAATT
>CAXBSH010000632.1:0-1976 GCA_963977705.1 uncultured Planctomycetaceae bacterium | reverse complement strand
CGAGGGACCAAAGTGGTAGTCTGGGCTTTAGCCCGGACACGAACTTCTCGTGCCCCTTGAAATCCCCAGTGTTTTTTAAGGGATGGCGCCGGGCAGGAATGCTCGGGCTACATTTTGTCCTCGGCGTCAGGAATGTCCGGGCTACATTTTTGTCCACGGCGTCAGGGATGCAGGGATCGGAAGCAGAGAGCTGGAAGGCTGAGCCATGAAAGATCGTCGCAGGAAGCGGACTGTCGGGGAAGGTCGGCGACAGTTTCTGATGCTGGGTTCCGCAGGAATCGCCGCGCGGCTCTGGTGTTCCTCCGGTGCTTTGCAGGGGGCCACTGTGGCGGCTGCAGATGACAGCATCCAGTTACAGGCTGGCAGCGGCCTGCGCACAAAGATCAGCTACAAAAGCGCGCTGGAAGGTGTTCTGACAACGCCCGGTGGCTCGCGCCCAACAGTGTTATCCGTTACCGGCAACAGTCAGTTTGATTTTGAGCAGCTGCACCAGGGCGGGCCTGTGGATGAGCTGGAGGGGCAACGGCTGACTCGTCGCTACCTGCAGGCGAAAGTTTCGACGCGGGTTGGACGCAGCCATGAGACAGCGACGGAACTGCCCCCGACCAGCAGTCTGATGCATTTGTATGGTCATGATGGTCAGCTTGTGCAGTTGAGCCCCGAGGTGCGGCTGACTCGAGCCCAGCTGGACCTGCTGCAGTTTCCCTGTGACCCGATTGCAGTGACGGGACTGCTGCCTGGCCGCAGTCTGGCTGCAGCGACTGAGAAGTGGAATACGGATGCCTGGGTGTTTCCTCAGCTGGTGGGGATGGATGCAGCGATCAGTCAGAGTGTTTCCGGGCAGATCCTTGAACTATCAGCGCAGGAGGCGAGGATTGGTTTTGAGTGCCGAGGCAGCGGGGCGGTGACCGGATCTGCGACAGAGGTCAGCCTGCAGGGAACTCTGGTGTTTGACCGTGGGGCCGGGCTGATTCGCCGCTTCAATGCGGTACTGAAAGAGGACCGCAGTGCGGGGCCCGTCAGTCCGGGGTTGAAAGTGACTGCGAACATTTCGTGGACACAGGAGCCGACCGGGCCGAATGAGCAGCTGGCAGCACTGATGCCGGTGGAATTTCCAGAGGCAGGCCGACTGTTGCTGACGTTCATCACACCGTGGCGACTGGTGCTGCTGCACGACCGACGCTGGCACGTTTTTCAGGAAAGTGCTGAGCTTGTGATTCTGCGGATGCTGACCAACGGGGCCTTGACCGCGCAGTGCAATCTGGCGGCAGCGCCGCGGATGCCTGCCGGACGTTTTACTGAAGAGGGGAAGTTTCTTGCCGAGATTGAGGAGAAGATCGGTCCGTGGAAGGGTGGCATTGTGGCTGCGGAAGTGGAGTCAGATCGTCGGGGCTGGCGAGTGCATCGTGTCCGGGCAGAGGCTGAAGTGCAGTCAGCAGCAGCGGGGGCGGCCCTTGGTGGTGGAGCAGGGGGGGATCCAGTAACGTCAACGGCGTCCGCCACGGGGCCGGGAAAACGTGCCACACAAACGATTGTCTGGCAGTACTTCCTGTGCACTGCAAAATCCGGCGAGCAATTTTCCCTGGTTTTCTCGCATGCAGCGGAGGATGCAACAGCCTTCAGGGGCGTACCGGAACAGTTTCTGGACCGCCTGTCAATCCGTGGCTAGCAAGCACTCCGGAAACCCTGTGCACCAGTCTCTGCAGATCCACGGAAGACTGACGGCAAACATAAGGCGTCATGAGCCACCGCATCCATCAATGATCAGTTGTCAGTGCACGTGAAGTTCCCCTTGGGAGGGCGAGGCTCCTGCCGAGCCGAAGTCAACTGTCACTGTTCCGTTGTCGTGTTTCGCCGACAACCGTAGCCCGAGCATTCCTGCTCGGCCGCCTTATGCCCACACCAACCCGCAACGCCGCCCATCTTTGCTCGTCGCTCTCCCATACCGTGTGCCGATGACCACCAATCAAAGGGTC
>CAXBSH010000631.1:0-1979 GCA_963977705.1 uncultured Planctomycetaceae bacterium | reverse complement strand
ACCAGTTTCGGCAAGCCGCTGACATGCCAGCTCGTACTTTGGCAGGATCGTTGCCGCTGATTTCCAGTGACTATCGGAAGTGGCTGGAGTCAGACTGTCGGGATGTGATGCCGTTTGGGATGGAGCAGAAGCAGCAGTTGTCGGTCAATCTGCGGCAGGTGTATGTCCCGGCCCTGGTGGATCGTCCGGCGCAGCCGGGCAAAGCCGAATCTACAGAGGCGACAGAGGAATCAGAAAAAGAGCCTGCATGGCAACTGTTGCTGGAGGCTGTGGGACAGTCGTCGCTGCTGGTGGAGGGTGATCCCGGCGCTGGAAAAAGCACGTTCTGCCGGTGGCTGTGTCTGCAGGTCATGTGTGATCTTGCCCCATCGGAAACCGTGGAGACTCCCCAGGGTTTCGTCGAGGTGGTTCCGGATGCATTGCGAAAGGACCTGCTGGCTGTGCGGATTCCACTGCGGGAGCTGCAGGTGCCGTTGTGCAGCACGCACCGCACGCAGTTAAACCGTGACGAACTGGAGGACTTACTGGGCAAATGTGTGGATCAGTACCAGCACGAGCGTGGTCTGTCCGGCGCTCAAGTGTTGCAGTGGTTGCGGGTTGGGCGGGTCTTATTGACGCTGGACGGTGTGGATGAGGTCCCGCTGGAACACGGTGCGGAGGACGCCCGTTGGGAACCACGGCGGGGGCTGCTGGACGCCCTGCCCGGTGCCGTGACCTGCTGGCTGAAGGCTGGTAATCGGGTGATGATTACCAGCCGTCCGCATGGTGTGGATGCGGTCTCGCGGAAGCGTCTGGAGACTGCTGGTCTGCGATATACTCAGCTGCAGCCATTACCAACAGAGCTGCAGGATCTGCTGGCTCAGCGCTGGTTCGTTGTGGTGGAGCAGTCAAAGGAACGCGGACTGGCCGTGGCGGACTCGATGTTGCAGCAGGTCCGTAATCTTGAGCGGGTCCGGGAACTGGTCGCAAATCCACTGCTGGTGACCGCGATCTGTATCATTTACAGTGAAGGCAAGGTACTGCCACAGGACCTGCATTCGCTGTACGATCGAATCATTGATACGTCGCTGCATGCCAAGTATTCGACGGTGAAGTCCGAGGTCCTGCGGCAGCGAGGGCGTCTGGTCGCAATCGCTCGAGGCATGCATCTGGGCTTTGAGGAAGGGCAGACATCACCCGAATTTGAGTTGCATCAGGATGTCCTTGTCAAGATTCTGGAGGATCATGAGGGCCGCAATCAGGTTCGCGAGAAACAGCGTTTGACAGCTCTGCAGACTCTGGATGATTTGCTGAATCGCAGCGGTCTGTTGCGCAGCAAGTCGGAAAAGACGGCTGAATTTGCTCATGCCTCGTTTCAGGAGTTTCTGGCTGCTGAAGCGCTGGGGCAGCAGTTCGAGGGGGATGATGTACTGACGCCGTTTCGGAATTACGGTGATGTATCGAACTGGCGGCAGACGCTGCAGTTTCTGTTTGCGCGGCGGGTGGCTGTCAATGGTCGTCCAAATGCAGAGAAGCTGGCATTGCAGATTGTGAACTCGCTGCAGCCGGACAGTCTGGACCAGCAGATCGGTTTGGCTGTCGTGGCCTGTGACGTGGTGGAGAATGTGCTGGATCGAAACTGGGAGCCAGCACAGCCGTTGCGTGATCAGTTCACTTTGTTGTTTCAGGAAGCGCTTCGCACGGATTGCAGCGAGCGTCTGCGGGTGCGGCTGGCGTTGGTGCAGGGGCGGTTAGGGGACACCAGGCCGGAACTGGATTTGTGGAATCCGGATGCGTGGAAAACGGTAGCGGCCGGGCCGTTTTTCTATGGAGAACAGAATGCATTTCAAGAATTGTCAGCAGCTTTTGAGATCGGCAGGTTTCCCGTCACGAATGCTCAGTTTCGTCAATTTGTGGACGCAGGCGGGTATAGGGAAAAAGGCTTTTGGAGTGCAGCCGGCTGGGCGTGGCGTGAGCAAAATCAACCGGAACGGGATCCC
>CAXBSH010000630.1:0-1996 GCA_963977705.1 uncultured Planctomycetaceae bacterium | reverse complement strand
GGTCTGCTGTGCCTTCAGCAGACCGGGCAGTGTAACACCGGCCAGACCCGTTAACCCCGCCTGCAGCAGCCAGCCCCGTCGCCCCGCCTGAAACAACGGGCGACCGCTGGGCCCAAACTGCCGCGACAACAGACCGGACGTTGGTGCATCTGACATGGGCAGGATTCCTGACCGAAACAAACAGGCAGCAGACCACCCGGCAGCATACCCTGCCCGACAAACCAACGCCAGAGGCAGGTTGGGTGACAGCGACGAAAAACGTGGATTCGCGGCAGTCCTTAACATCGGTTCAGGCGACTTCGGCAAATTCCCCGGATCCGCTCATCGCCAACAGATTCCGGATTTGCCAGCGCCGTGAATTCGGGTAGATTGGAGCATCCTCGGACCCGAAAACACTACTAATACACTCTGCCCGCGTCCCCCGCCCCAATCGGAACCCCGCCGTGCTCAATATCCTCAGCCCATCCTCCACTGCCCACCGTTTCTGTGACCGGCAGTCCCGGCGTCGCATGCTGCAGATCGGTGCCCTGTCTGCCTTCGGCCTGTCTCTGCCGAAACTGCTGCAGGCGGAACAATCCGGTTTCACTCACCCCGCTGCTCGTTCACGCAAGTCCGTCATTCTGGTCTGGATGCACGGTGGTCCGTCGCAACTGGACATGTACGACATGAAGCCGCAGGCCCCGGCCGAATACCGTGGCCCGTTCCGCCCGATCGCCTCCAGTCTGCCCGGCCTGGACGTCTGTGAATTGCTGCCGGAACATGCCCGCATCATGCAGCACTGCAGTATCATTCGCAGCTTTTCGCACGGCAATGGAGACCACTGGGCCGCCGCGCACTGGATGCTGACCGGTCGTACCGGTGCCACCGGGGCCGACCGTATGCCTCGCTATCCCTCCATGGGTGCTGTCGCCTCACACCTGCTCGGTCCCACTCAGACAGGCTCACTTGCCAGCGTGAACATGAATGATGGTGGCTTCGGCTTCCATGGTGCTGCGTGGCTGGGAGTTAATCACAATCCGTTCCGTTACGGTGACTTCAGTTACGGCAACGAAGCCGGTCAGCTGCCCACTGGTGATTACCGCAGCTTTGCACTCACCGAAGGCCTTTCCGAATCGCGTCTGATGGATCGCGTCTCGCTCAGCCGACAGCTGGATGGACTGCGACGTCGCGTGGACACCAGCCGCGTTTTCGACCAGCTGGACGCCATGGATCAGCAGGCTATGGATCTGGTGCTCTCCGGTCGTGTTCGCAAAGCGTTTGATACATCGGAAGAATCTCCCGAGCTGCGGCAGCGTTATGGTTCAGGCTGGGGCGAACAGGCCCTGCTGGCACGCCGACTGATCGAAGCGGGTGTGCGTTATGTCTCGCTGAACACCGGCTACTTCGATGACCACGGCAGCATTGAACCGGCGCTTAAAGACAAGCTGCCGCGGCACGACCGCGCCGTCGGTGTCCTGATTCAGGACCTGGCTGAACGCGGTATGCTCGATGACACACTCGTCGTTGTTGCCGGAGAATTCGGACACACTCCGCGAATCAACGCCAATGCCGGTCGCGATCACTGGCCACAGGCTCAAAGTATTCTGCTGGCCGGGGGCGGGTTCCAGCACGGACAGGTCATCGGCGCCACGAACGATAAAGCCGAATACCCGGTCTCCAAACCCGTCAGCGTTGAAGACTTCTGTGCCATCGTCTACCACGCGATGGGGCTCAGGGTTGACGACACCATTATGGACCTCTCGGGACGACCCACGCACCTCGTCCCCAGCGGTACGGTTCCCGTCGAACTGCTGAAGGCCTGATGTGTCTCGCAAGTCGCCAGCCAGACGCCCCGTGCTGCTGCCAGGACTGCAACTGGCCGCCACCTCGGCACTCGCAGCGACCATGCTCTGGGTCGTGTTCAGCGAAACCGCCTGCTGGCAACAGCTGTGGCCCACCGATATCCACTCGCAGATCCTGAACTGGACGGGTGGCAGCCTGCGCACTGATGCGGCCG
>CAXBSH010000629.1:0-2000 GCA_963977705.1 uncultured Planctomycetaceae bacterium | reverse complement strand
ACTCATCGAAGCTGATTCACTCATAACGATTCATGCGGGTTCTGATGTGACCGAGATCGGACTGCTGATTCTGCCACTGGTGCTGAAAACAGACAGCAGTGGCCGTTTGATTGATGAAAATGGTAGACTGATCGACGAGAATGGCTGGCTGATTAATGCCAGCGGTCATTACGTTGACGACACCGGACGGATCCTCAATGTGCCTGCCGAACCGCGAGTGCCTGGTGGGCAACCAGTGCGTCTGGGCGGGGGTGAAGTAAGAACATCCAGCGTCGGCGATATCAACTTCACCGCGACCGATCAGATTGTCATCCGAGGCCCCGTTGGTGATATGACCCACATCAACGGCAACCTGCAGGCAAACACACGCAACATTCGCATACTTTCGGACAAGACGGTTACGTTAGAAGATCGCATCTGCGCATCGCGGTCGGTCACAATTTCCGCACCATCAATCAATGCCCTCGCGGGCGGTTCCCTTCACGCTACTGAATCCGAAGGTGTGATCCGCCTGACTGCGGATGGCCTGCTCTACATCGATGATTCATTTGGCGGTATGCCGGCCGCATCTGTGACCGCGGGCAATTCGGTTGCTTTGTTTGCGCACGATATCGACGTCTCAGGCGCAATTCAGACACAGGAAGGGAACATCTACATAAACAGCACCAACAGTCTGACGCTGAGTGGATCAGTATCCTCAGCCGGTGCATTGCATGTGAATGCTGGTGTCAGCCCGTCGTGGTCACAAGGCGTTTTGGAGAGCGGATGTATTAACCCAGCCGAGCTTGTCGGAGGGACCCTGAACATTCTTGACCGAGGAACAGTGAGATCAGCAGGTTCTATGCGACTGAACTCCGGGGGAGACTTCACAGTTGAATCAGCGACAGGGTTTGGCCCCGGGAAGATCGCCCGCCCCCGGCCCGTGGTTTCGACTGCACCACAAACAATCTACGTGATTACCGGGTACAATAAAGTTGATCTCGGAGTTGTTCAGATTCCGGAGGTTACTCTTGTAACAACAACCGAACAGCGAGAAGTCGCATCAGACTCATTGCCTGTCGGAAAATATAGTAATAAGATGAATGTTGCCCTCACGCAGGATGGTTACTACAACGCTAATGCGCCGACTGATCAGAAAACTCGCGAGTACTTCATTGAAGGCATTGACTATCTGAATTCTGAAATCAATTGGGCAGCTGCCGGCGTGATGGACCCACCGGCCGCAGACTATCAGTCGTCCAACTACCGAACGTTCGGGGAACTGACAGACCTGCAGCGAAAAGCTGTACTTGGAAAACTTGGCTACATTCCGTTGTACGATTTCAGCTACAGCGACGCTCGGACCGTTCAGATCCTTGACGGAAATGCGACTGAATTCACGTGGAAGCCCAAATGGGCGGAGAACCCGCTCGTAATCTACACGATTGACGTTTCCGGTTGGCAGGGCAAGGCAATTCGGATGCCGCGAGGAGCAAATGAAGACGTGCTTCGAGTGGTCAGTCAGGGAGCACCTGTGAACCGTCAGGAGCTCGTCGGAACTTACCACGAAATTGCTGACGTCACCTACACGCAGGATAGAACTGCCTTCAACGCAGCAACCTACATTGATCTCGTCAGCGGAAAGACGTGGCCGGCGAAGGACAAGGACGCATCACCCTCCGGAAGCCGTTGGCTGGTGTCATATCTCGCCAATGGTGAACGAGAGTTCTCAATCAAAGATGGACGTGCGGCAGAAGACAATAAATCGATCAAGGTGCCGCGGAAACCACAGTGGCAACTTTCTGTTGACAGTGGCACTGCCACATTCAACACCGGCATTGACAAACAAGGCAAGCCGGTTTCAGCACCGGCAGGTTATCTGGATTCCAGCCAGTCCGTCGATCTCTTCGCCACCCGAAAAGTGATCGCGCAGAATCGTTCCCAATCCGATGAGCGTCAGCCCCAGGTAGGGAAACACGACCCGCGACAACTCGGCCGGCGAGGCCAGAAACGATAGAAAG
>CAXBSH010000628.1:0-2003 GCA_963977705.1 uncultured Planctomycetaceae bacterium | reverse complement strand
TGGGAGGGCGAGGCTCCTGCCGAGCCGAACACCCCCCGCCGTAAGGGCGTGCCGTTAGCGTAAGCTGACGGTTGTTGTCGTTTGCGTCTGAGTGCCTGTGCTTTTTCCTGATAAGGAAGCAATCTCCAGTGCGTTTTTTCACCAACCCCATCAAACTGCAACCTGCAGGTGCGCAGGTGATTTTTCGTTGAGCCATAGTTTGGCGACGTGGTAACGGCTACCAACCCAGGACGTATGAAAAGATCAGTGGGGCCACGATTGTGGCATCCGACTCCACGATGAATTTTGGAGTTTCAATGCCCAGCTTACCCCACGTGATTTTTTCGTTCGGGACAGCGCCTGAATAGCTGCCGTAGCTGGTGGTGGAATCGCTGATCTGGGCGAAATAGCCCCACAGTGGCACATGATCGCGCTGCAGGTCCTGATGCAGCATCGGTACCACGCAGATTGGGAAGTCGCCGGCGATGCCGCCGCCGATCTGAAACATGCCGATGGAGTTCTGTGCGGACGTGCGAGTGTAGAAGTCTGCCAGCCACGTCATGTATTCGATGCCAGTGCGGACTGTGTGAACATTTTTGACATCGCCGCGAATGACGGCGGCGGCGTACATATTGCCCAGCGTAGCATCTTCCCAGCCTGGTACGATGATTGGCAGGTTCTTTTCGGCTGCGGCCAGCATCCACGAGTTCTTCGGGTCGATCTGATAGAATTCCCGGTATTTGCCGCTGAGCAGCACCTGGTAGAAGAATTCGTGCGGGAAGAATCGCTGACCGGACTGATCGGCTTTGGTCCAGACTTCCAGCATGGCGGTTTCCATGCGACGCATGGCTTCGCCTTCGGGAATGCAGGTATCGGTGACCCGATTCATGTGCCGTTCCAGCAGCGCCTGCTCGTCCTCAGCACTGAGCTGACGGTAGTGGGGGACGCGTTCGTAGTAGTCATGAGCAACCAGGTTGAAGACATCTTCTTCAAGGTTGGCGCCGGTGCAGGAGATCAGATGGACCTTATCCTGGCGGATCATTTCGGCCAGAGACAGGCCCAGCTCTGCAGTGCTCATGGCCCCGGCCAGACAGACCATCATCTTGCCACCGGCGTCAAGGTGTGCTTTGTAGCCTTTGGCCGCATCCACAAGTGCCGCGGCATTGAAATGGCGGTAGTGGTGAGTAATGAAGCGGGAAATCGGACCGCCGTATTCAGATGACTGGGACACGCAGGAACCTTTTGCAGTTGCAGCAGGGGGGAAACCATCAGGACTGGTCTGCAAAGGAATCCCGCCAGTCAAACTCAGCCAATAGCTACGTCTGACTCCGAAACCCTCCGCAGAGTTGTGCGTATCCTACCCACCGGCGACAACTCGTCCACCGTCCCGCCCTGCTCTGCACGGAACCCGGGAATCTGAGTCATCGCGAAATGATATGCGAGGGTGCAAGTGTCAGGGCGACATGGGTTTACGAAGGTTCGTCACAGCGGTCTGACGAGCAGTGAGGGAAATTGGTTCATCAGGAGATCTGCCATGACCGTGGCCAAATGGAAGCAAGCGTCAGGTGAAGGTGCTGACGATGAGCATGTCGGATGTGGGCGCAACGAGGGACTTTTTCTGCTGCGAATGCCGGTTCCAGCGACGATCTACCGATGTCCTCAGTGAGAAAAACGGGGTGTGGTTCGGCGTGATATTTGTTGATCGGACGGCGGACGCTCCCTCATTGGGAATGTATCGCGCGGTACTTTTCCTGGATCAACGCGAAATCCTGTGCGCAGCTGCATCGCCCCTTGGGAGGGCGAAGCTCCTGCTGAGCCGCGAGTTCACACCACTGTGGGAACCCTTCGGTTCGGCGGGAGTCTCGCACTCCCGAACTGGGGGTGGTCGCGCCCCTTGGGAGGGCGAAGCTCCTGCTGAGCCGCGAGTTCACACCACCGCAGGAACCCTTCGGTTCGGCGGGAGCCTCGCCCTCCCGAAGGGAGGGCCATTTTGCGTGCCGGTGTCCAAAAGACCTCCTCACACC
>CAXBSH010000627.1:0-2010 GCA_963977705.1 uncultured Planctomycetaceae bacterium | reverse complement strand
TAGCGATACTTGAGGCGCAGCTCCTCGCTGGCCGTCGTGTCCTCCTTGACCTCAAAGGGTGGCACCTCGGCCTCATTGAGCACATCGAGGTACTCGACCAGGATCTCGATCTCACCGGTCGGGATCTTGGCGTTCGGTGACTCGCGGCGCTGGACCGTGCCTTCGACCGAGACCACGAACTCACTGCGCAGCTTGCGTGCGATCGCATAGAGCAGGGCCGTCTCCTCGCTGGGGCGCACCATGCACTGCGCCTTGCCCGAGCGCGGCATCATCGCGTCGTCTGCGTCTGTCCGACCCCTGTGTTTCGTCGCCCCGCTCCAACTACACTGGAACTACCCGGCACAACTGCCGAAGATCTGCTGCTGGCAGCCGAACAGACTCGCACTCGCGGTCTTGCGACCGGACTGCAGCGTGAGCTGCGACGGTTGGGAGTCGTAGCGGCATTTTCCGGAGAGAACTCCGCCATTCACGCCGTGCTGACTGAGATGGACCTCGCCCGCACAGGGCGAACAGGGGCGGGAGTCTCACGATGAGCACAGCAACAACACCGGCAGACACACAGAGCATAGACAGTCGACAGCAACACGAACCCACACTCCTGAAACCTTTGATTCTGTCACCCACAGTCTCGCTGCTCCGCGGGTTGCTCGTGTTGCTCCTGACGATGAGCAGCACTGCAATCCTGATTTTCTGCCTTCTGCCACAACTGGCAGCATCCATTCGCCTGCTGATTGCCGCATTGGTTCTGCTGACCCTGCGGCATGCCGGCGGATTGCTGGTACTGTTGTGCCTGTTGCTGCATCTGCTGTTAACGGAACCCCGGGTACGCGGTCGCCTTGAAGCAGAAAATGAGCTGGCCTTCTGCCTCGCAGCTCTGACATTTCTGATGTTTCTTTGGCGACAACGACCACTCTTACAGGAAGCAGCTTCCCGATCACTGACTGCGGGAATCCGCGCGCAGGATCGCGAGACATCGGTCAATGTCACGCTGAATCTGCAGGATGATGCGACGGAGCAGGGTGCTGACGACACAGAGAATCAGCCGGTGCAGCTGAGTGATCTGGGCAGTCCAGCATTCTGGTCGTCGCGTTCCGAGCAGCTGCTGCAGTGGCAGACAGCCGGGATCCGGGGAGTTCTGACACTGCTGGTTGTTACGACCACCGGCTGCCTTACCGTCGCCTTGCTGCCACGCGGACGAGGACTGACCAGCCAGTTTCGCGAGGCGATTGAAGCTGAGCCCGAGATGCAGTCTGCTGCACTGCTGTTGACGATTGTGATTGGTGTAATCGTCGTGGGAGCTGAACTGGTGGCACGGCGACTGACCTGTGCGGAAGCACAGCAGCTTGTTCGATCGCAGACACTGGATGTCTGGTACGACGACATCTGGCAGATTGTCAGATGTCGTATCGCAGCAAGACAAAAACGCTTTGCACGCAAACCGTTACCGCAGGACGAGGCTGCTCCGCTGTCAGGCCCGGCGACTCCAGACTCTGAATCTTGATGTGAGCATCCGCAGTTGAGACAGTCACTGCCCCGGCAAGCTTGAGTCAGCTCGACAGTCTCTGATTCGCACGTCCTGGAACGCAGGACTTGATGGGAAGTTCAGCTGCCCTGGCGTTTGCCCGAGCTGTTTTCGAATCGACTTGAAATCACGTACGCACCTGCAATTGGCATTGCCACTGAAGTTTGCAGAATTCTGCCTGATCGGTTCAGTGGCCGCCTCGCCCTCCCGACTTGTCATTACCCACGAAACCCGTCGGGCCAGGCGTCCGTTGCGGCATGTGTTTGGTTAGTGGCGTAAGTATGTTTGACGCAAGGGACAAAAGTCGTAGTCTGGGCTTCAGCCCGGGCACGAACTTCTCGTCACCTTACAAATCCCCAGTGTTTTTCAGGGGACGGGGCCGAGCAGGAATGCTCGGGCTACATTTTGTCCTCGGCGTCATTCCTGCCCGGCCGCCCTTTGCCACACAATCCCTCAACGCACCGCACGTCGCCCCGTCCCTCAGCCAT
>CAXBSH010000626.1:0-2034 GCA_963977705.1 uncultured Planctomycetaceae bacterium | reverse complement strand
CTGCACCTCGATAAGCCTCTCCCGCACGCACGAAATGCCACCATCCCGCGACCCCGCAAGGCAACTGACCACAAACCAGCCACTCTCAGTCCACGTCCGAGTGCTTCCATAGAAAGAACGATTAATCACCATGGAAATACCATAGCAACACCCGGCCAGCAGCAGCCTCATCCTCCCAAAACGAACTTCTCGCGAGCTGATCACTGATCACTGATCACTGATCACTGATCACTGATCACTGATTACTGATTGACAACGCCAATGTCATTCGGGACGAACGTAGACAGTGTCCCGGCCCTCGATCAGCTGCACCGTCACACTGGACGGCAGGTCCTGCAGCTGCTGCACTGCCCCCGATGGCCACTCAATCCGCAACCGCAACGCAGTGCTTTCTGCTCCCAGCCCAAAATGCACCACGCGATCGTTCGAACATTGATACCCGTCCCCGGCCGACACAAACTGCCACTTCAATCGCTCGCCAACTGTCAGTCGCAGGGCCGCTGCCGAGGCGTCCCGAGCGGAACGAACACCGTGCAGCTGCACCTGCAGCCATGGCCCCACCGCACTGGAATTCTCTGCCAGCACCGCAGCACTACCGTTGCACCCGACCACAAAGTCCCGGGCACCGTCGTTGTTCCAGTCCAGCACCGCAAGAGCTCGTCCCAGACGCTCCACCGCAAACACCTCGCCACTCTGCTGCGGAGACTGCAGCGCCAGCTGACCCGCCTGATTGCGAAACAACTGCAGCGGCATGCGGTACTGTTCACCCGGCTGCCCGAAATCCGCCACATGCCCATTCGCTACCACCAGATCAGAATCACCATCGTTGTCCGCGTCCAGCCACTGAGTCCCCCAGCCCACATAAGGAATCCCCGGCTGAAATAACCCGGTCCCCTGAATCGCATCCTCGAAATACCCGTCCAGACGCTGCAGATACAAACAGTTGGCCTCGGCCTCGAAATTCGTCACAAACAGGTCCCGCCGACCATCATCATTCAGGTCCCCGCAGGCCACTCCCATGCAGGCTGTGGGACGCCCGAGATAATTCACGGCAAGCCCGCGCAGCCGCGCCTCGTCCCGATAAGTCCCGTCACCATTCGGCAGCAACAGGAAATTGGGCACCTGATCATTGGCAATAAACAAGGCCGGCTGCAGCTGCCCCGGCAACGGCAGGGCTACGATCCCAAGACCCTTAGGAGTCGTCAGTGGAGCAGCCCCAGGGATGACCCGAAATCCGCCCGCGCCATCCCCCTGCAGAACAGCATCCGGCGCTCCATCGAAATACAACACCGAACACCGATTCTCGCCACACTCAACCCGGAACACATCCTCACCCTGCAGGTAGTTCACGTCATACAGATCCGGAGTTCCGTCGGCATTCAGATCCAGTACCAGACAGCTGGTGGTCCACGCGGACTCAGTCAGCCCTGCCTGCTGCGTGACATCCGTCAGCGTGCCATCACCATTGTTCCGCAGCAGTCGGTTGCCACCAATACTTGCCACATACAAATCGAGAAATCCGTCGTTATCGAAGTCAGCAGCGCAGCAGCCCTGCCCATAACTGTCATCGGTATCCGTCAGCGCTGTCGCAGTCACATCTGTCAGTCGCCCCCCGCGACTGCGGAACAGCCGGTCCTGGAATTGCAGCGCAGGCTGCGGAGCCCCAGCGCCCGCCGGCCACGGCTCGCCCTGAGTAAAATACAGATCACTGCGGCCATCGTGATCGAAATCCAGCACCGCTATGCCACCACCCGTGGATTCAAACACCCGAATGGACCCAGGACGCCCGGTCGAACCAACATCGTATTGAAAATCGAGGCCGACAGAATCTGCCACGTCTGTGAACGTCAGCGACTGTGCAGGCTCCTCCTGCTGCTCCGGCTGCACCGTCGCGCGCAGCTCTGCCAACTGCTGCTGCCAATCCGCAGCAGCCAGGGCAGACAGATCAAACTGCTGAGTCAGATCTGCTACCGGTTCGCAGCGGGAAACACTGCCGGCCGGCAGGTCTGCCAGCTGGCCCGGCAGCAATTGGAC
>CAXBSH010000625.1:0-2034 GCA_963977705.1 uncultured Planctomycetaceae bacterium | reverse complement strand
CCGGATTCCTGCCAGATCGATTTTCCACGCCACCAATCTCGCTAGTGGCTCGCCGGATCCCACCCTGGGACCACCGAGCACCAGTTCGGTGAACAGTCCTCACATCAACACCCGTCAGCTTACGCTAACGGCTCGACTGTGGGGGTGTCTTGAACGCGGTGGACGACACGGGCTGAAGCCCATGCTACGACCACCGAGCAGTAGTTTGGGGACGTTGCCGAGGGTCATCTTTGCCTCGACTGGTTATCAGCCCACGGAATGGCTGAGCGACGGGTAAACGCTCGCGGCGTCGCGATATTGTGTGGGCATAAGGGCGGCCGGGCAGGTATGACGCCGAGGACAAAATGTAGCCCGAGCATTCCTGCTCGGCCCCGTCCATAAAAAACACTGGGGATTTCAAGGGTGACGAGAAGTTTGTGCCCGGGCTGAAGCCCAGACTACGACATTTTGTCCCTCGCGTCAGGAATGCTCGGGCTACGGTTGTCGGCAAACAACGACAACTGAACAGTGGCAATTGACTTCGGCTCGGCAGGAGCCTCGCCCTCCCAAGAGGAACTCGCGCGCACTGACCACTGACCACTGACAACCGTGTCCTTCGTTGGTGAAGAATTACCAACACTCTGACGGTACAGCAACACCGCGCACAGTTTTTACGCAGAGCCCCAAACACACCACCACTCGAACGCCACGATAACACCGCACACTTCATGATTCGCAAATCGCAAAAAACGGGGGGGCGGACACAATGTCCGCCCCCCGAAAGTCCAGGTTGCAACTGCAACCGAATCAGCCCAGAGTAAACTCGGGCAGACGCACGATTTCGCCACCACGCAGGGCCGACTCGTGAGCACAGATCCCCACGCAGGTCCAGTTGGCCGATGTCACGGCATTTGGACGAGGATCGCGATCTTCAACCAGTGCACTGAGCATCTCATGGGCCAGATGCGGATGCGAGCCACCATGGCCACCACCCTGCAGGAACGACAGATGATCCGCATCATGAATCTCTGACGGCAGAGTAAACCGGCGGATCGACTCCGGCAGCAGGTGCGCGAAATCCGGCACAGTAATCTTCTCAGCAATCTCAGGCTCTGGCTTCTTCGCCGTGTGAATTACATGCGGCTCATGCTCTACCAGAGTCCACTCAAAGCTTTTCTTCGTGCCATACACATCAAAGCTTTCACGATACTGACGAGCCACGTCGTACAGGAATCGCCAGATGTGCGCCGTCAGGTCGCTGTCCTTGATTTTGATGTGACAGGTCTCAACAGCGAAACGGTTGCCGGACTTCTGAGCAATGTCGTCGCGGACCGTCCCTGAACCAAAGCAGCTGACGTACTCTGCCAGTCCGTCCACCAGCCCCAGACACGGGCTGACGACGTGAGTCGCATAGTGCATCGGAATCATCTTTTCCCAGTAGCTGGGCCAGCCATCCATGTCCTGCGGATGCGAAGCCGCCAGATGCTGAATCTTACCCAGTTCACCACGACGATACAGATCCCGAATAAACAGAAACTCGCGGCTGTACACCACAGTTTCCGCCATCATGTACTTCAGCCCGGTCTGCTTGACCTTCTCGACAATCTGACGGCATTCGTCGATTGTCGTGGCCATCGGCACTGTGCACATGACGTGCTTACCGGCATCCAGCGCCTTCAGCGACATCCATGCATGGTCCGGAATCGGACTGTTGATGTGCACAAAGTCGATGTCCCGATCCGCCAGCACTTCGTCATAGCTGGTGTACCGCTTATCAATACCGAACTGGTCCCCGCACTTCTTCAGTTCATCCGGGTTGCGGCGGCAGATGGCAGCAACGTGATCTACAAAAAAGGCGATCAATTCCTTCAATACAACCTTAGAACTCGGACGACTTCGCCGGCACCTGCCACCAACTTGGAGCCTGTGCAGGAGGGAGCATATCCGCAGGGTTGGGATCGGGGGCATCAGTTCGCCCAAGCGAAGAGCCCAGATGGAAAGTGGCTCGCAACGAGCAAAGAGCGTAACGTCTACCTTGAGGGCCCGGGCGGCATG
>CAXBSH010000624.1:0-2044 GCA_963977705.1 uncultured Planctomycetaceae bacterium | reverse complement strand
GGGACCACCGAGCACCAGCTCGGTAACGACCAGCAACAACACCCTTCAGCTTACGCCGATGGCTCGCCACTGGGGGGCTTGAACGCGGAGGACGACACGGGCTGAAGCCCATGCTACGACCACCGAGCACCAGCTCGGGGCTCACCGCACGACAACACACGCAGTCGTGCGACGGTTGATTACGGCCGATGTCACAGTGACAACGTAATGCGATCGGTTTCCGGGCCGATGCTCCACGCCAGTGAGCCTGCAGCGATGTTCAGCTTGCGAGGCAGACGGTTCTGTGAGGCTGCCAACGGGCCGGCAATGCAGGCCGCCAGCAGCAGCAGCGAAACAGTGCCCGTGGCCAGCGAGACTGTCCGCGAAATCATGCCACCGCCAGCCCACAGGCGAACGGTGAATGCCAGCAGCACCAGAATGCCCCAGACCGTGAACACCAGAATGCCCAGCAGCAGTCCGCGATTACGAGCTGCCGTGGCGGAAAGTTGCTGCAACAGCTGCTGTTTGGGCAACTTGACCTCTGTCCAGACAACTCGCAGGTGATCAGCCCCCGCAACCGGCACGTCCAGCGTCTCTGTCCGTTCAAATCGGTTCTGTACAATCTGATTGACCGACTCCGCGTTCAGCTCGACCACTGTCGTTGACGCCGGTCGCCGCAATTGCTCGGGAATCCAGCTGGCCTGCGAATGCAGCTCAGCCGTCAGCAGCTCTGCAATCGATTCCCGCACCTTCTCTTCCAACTGCTCGCCCGGCAGCACTTCAGCGCGAGCCACACGGGAGTCGGTCGCTGGCTTGCGGACCCACGCCGGTGTCGAGGCCTGAACAGCACCGGGTTGTCCCGCAGCCGTTGTCGCCTGCTGCGCAGTCGATGGACCGGATTTCAAAAGCTCCACCAGAGAATCCGCCAGTGAACGCAGGCCACTGCTGGCCAACAGTGGCCTCATTGGAGGCACCGTGGCACCGACCGACCCGGGCAGGGGGATCAATGCATAGGAATTGCGAATGCCCGAAGGCATCTGCTGACTGATGGACCGCAGAGTATCGACCGCATTGGAACCGAACAGGTCCGCCAGCATCTGCTCAGAGAATTGATACACGACAACGTCCCCGTCCGCCGATTCACCGGCAGCGCCCGCAGACTCCGCCGCTTCAGCCGGCCCCTCCAGCTGCGAACGAAACAACTGCCCCAGCTGACTGGCCACTTCCCGCAGCTGATTGCGATCAGTTTCCGAAGGCTGGCCCGACGACGGCCCAGCAGCCACAGCAGCGGCAACGTCCGAAGCACCAGCACCGCTTACGGGTTCCGCAGTCTGCGCACCACCCGAAGATTGCCCATCTGCCAGTGCCGGCCGAGGATCGACGGGGATCTGTATGCGATTGCCCGTCTGCAACTGCAGAAAATCGGACGGCTGTGTTGATCCATCAACAACAGGTACTGGCTGGGGCGGCGGAGCCTGCACAACGCGGCTGGAGAACAGAAAGGTCGGCAAAAGCCCAACTGCCAGTCCCAGAACCAGCAGCACTACTGTACCGAAATTTCGTGCCATAGATCCTGACCGATTCATAACAGCTTGAGCCATTTGCGGTGGCAGGTCCTGTGGCGGTTGCGAACGCACGGGCCGTGCACCATTGATTGCCGGTCCCGACGCCGCACCAGTCCAATGACTGATCAACTGGAACACCAGCTTCAGACAGACATAACCAATCATCAACGCGACCAGAACGCTGGCTGCAACACTGAGCAGCAAAAGCAGCACGCCAACGATTGTGAAGCTGACCATGTGGAAATCTTCCCGCCAGAGATCAGGACGGTGTACTGAATTCTAAGACGCAACGGGCAGTACAACGACGTAAAAAATCCGGGCCTGCCAATGGAATTTCTGAAATTCAGCAAATCCGCCCCCTGACAGGCCTCGAATCAGAACTGGTCCGGTGACAGTCGCTGCTCAGGCGGCGTCCAGACCGACGACACCTGAACCACAACGGAAACAGCGAGTGCCAGGGTCGAGCCCAGCGAGGCCGGAAACGGTACAATAAATGCCAC
>CAXBSH010000623.1:0-2051 GCA_963977705.1 uncultured Planctomycetaceae bacterium | reverse complement strand
GGGGTGTACGAGGCAAACGAAGGGCTGGTCTGGCAGGACGGTTTTTCGGAATCGGTGGTCAGTGGTCAGTGGTCAGTGGTCAGTGGTCAGTGGTCAGTGGTCAGTGGTCAGTGGTCAGTGGTGTGGGGGGAGGGAGTGGCCGGGCAGGAATGCCCGGTCTACGGTTTTTTTGGGGAGGGGATGGGAGTGGATTTTGCAGATCGGGGGATGTGTGGGTTGAGTTTCTGCGTGTGTTTGGTCAATGTGGGGTGTACTGGTCTGAGGGATTTTTGTGTGGTGTGGGCTGGGGGTGATTAGCATGGGATCTGCTGCGTTTTGTGCGGTTGGGGCCGTGTGGAAAAGCCTGTGTGGGCTGGCATTGCGTGCTTTGCCATTGCTGTGTGTGGCAATCTGTGGGTTACGGCCGCTGCCGGCTCAGGTGACCGCTGTTGTTGCGGGCCTTGAAAGTCGTGTTGGTGAGCGTGTGCCGTGGACTGCATCGCGTTTCCGAGGGACTCCCGAGGCACCCTGGCCGTATTCACTTGAGCCTGCGTTTGCGGGGCTGAAATTTCGTGATCCGATGCAGGTGCGCTGGCAACCGGATCTGCAGCGTTATTTTGTTCTGGAGCTGAAAGGTCGAATGTTCAGTTTTCCGGACAATGCGTTGGTGCAACAGGCTGATCTGGCGATCGATTTATCTCGCGAGGTGACTCAGTGGGATCCTGCTCGTAGTACGGGTGTGAAGGAGGCGTATTCGTTTGTATTTGACCCTGAGTTTGCTGCGAATCGTTTTGTGTATGTGTGTTTGATTCTGAATGGTCGCACAGAAGGGACGCTGGCGGACGGCAGTCGGATTTCGCGATTTCGGGTGACGACGGATGACCCGCCTCGTCTGGATGCATCCTCAGAGTTGCCGATTCTGACGTGGCTTTCGGGGGGACATAACGGTTGTGATCTGGCGTTTGATCAATCGGGATGTCTGCTGATTTCCACGGGTGATGCGACAGCTCCCAGTCCACCTGACGAACTGCGCACGGGGCAGGACATTTCGGATCTGCTGAGTTCGATCCTGAGGATTGATGTGCGTGGTGCCACAAGTGAGCAGCCCTATCGCATTCCACGGGATAATCCGTTTGTGCAGACCGCCGGTGCGCGTCCGGAGGTGTGGGCTTATGGTTTTCGAAATCCGTGGCGGATTTCCGTGGATCGTGTCACGGGGGCTTTGCATCTGGGGGACGTGGGTTGGGAGAAGTGGGAGTTGGTGCATGAAGTGGAGCGAGGCGGGAATTATGGCTGGAGTGTTCGTGAGGGTCACGAATTGATTCAGCCGGATGCCGTTATTGGCCCCACGCCCATCCTGCCACCTCGCGCGGTATTACCGCATGCAGAGGCGGCGTCGGTGACCGGGGGATATGTTTATCGTGGTCGACGACTGCCGGAGGTCGTGGGGCATTATCTGTTCGGGGACTGGATCAGTGGCCAGATCTGGTCGCTGGCAGATGGCACGGACCAGTACCAGCGGGCGGCCTCGGGGCAGGTGCGAGTGGTTGCGATTGTGCCCGACAGCGAAGGTGAGCCTCTGGTGGTCAGTCACCAGGCCGAGACGACTTTGTATCGGATTGTGCCTAATGCTGAGCTGGCGGCAGAGCGGCAGGCTGCTGTTGAATTTCCGCGACGCTTATCTGAGACGGGTTTGTTTGAAGATGTGGCGACGCATCAGTGGAAGGCCGGGGTGAGACCGTTTCGTGTGGCTCGGGGAATGTGGCAGGACGGGGCTGTCAGTGAACATGCTGTTGGCCTGCCGGAAATGGCTCAGTTGAAGGTCTATCGTGATCCGCGGGCGCTGGATAGTGTGGCGATGTTCAACAGTCGGCTGCATTATCCGGCGGGAGCCGTGCTGGCGAAGACGATCAGTCTGGAAGGTCGTCGAGTTGAGACTCAGGTACTGCATTTCGATGGGCGTCAATGGCAGGCTTACAGCTATGTGTGGAATGCGGAACAGACAGATGCCGAGTTGGCTCCGGCGGGTGGCCTGCAACTGACTTTGCCGAGCGGGTCTGGTGAAGGTGGTT
>CAXBSH010000622.1:0-2059 GCA_963977705.1 uncultured Planctomycetaceae bacterium | reverse complement strand
TCCAGCCATTCCTGCCACGCCTGCATGGATTCAGGCTGCGTCCTGTAACCGGATTCACCAAACTGGAACTGCAATGTCTGCTCGTTGTTATTCTGCAGCAGACGCATCACGGTCTCCCGCAAACGAAACTCCCGCTTGTCACCGATCAGCCTGCGAGCACATGCCAGCAGCGCCCACTGCTCCGCAGCGTCACGATTGCGTGGCAGCGTCTGCAGAGCTTTCAGACAGGCCTCAACAGTATTCAATTGCGTGGATTCAAGTCCCGCCAGATACAACTGCCGGTCCGACTGCTGAGGTTGTTCTGAAAGCACCATCAGCACGGCATCACGCACAGAAAGATTGTCCAGCTGAGCCCTCAGAATCTGCTCATGCTCCGGCCGCTCAGACTCACCAATCAAAAACACAATCTCACTGGTCCACTGATACTCCGCATCCGCTGCAATCGTAGCCAGTACATTCTTAATGGCTTCCGGTATCACACCCGCCGGAACCTGTCCCAGATACAACACGTGACCAGGCAACCCAAAACCCGGCTGCTGTACCAGCAACGAGGGCAGGGCAGGGTCCACCCGACATAGCTGAGCATACAACTCACCCATCCGATCATCCCAGTTGGTATCCTGTTTCATCGCCAGTCGCTTCAATTTCACATCAATCCCGATCAATGCCCGCGCACATCGCTCTGACTCTTCATAGGACCGCTCAAGCTCCAGCCGACTCAGAGCAATCAGACAATGAATGTCATCCTGGGGCGAACTCTCACTCGTCAACTGTCCCAGCAGCTTTTCAAAAATGTCACGATTCGGCGGTGCCACCATGGCAAAGACACGAATCAACTCGCGATCCAGCAATGCATCACCCGACGGAAACACTGCCGCCAAACGCGGAATCAGCGGATTCAGATCTCGCTCCACTGATTCAAGCGATTGACGAGGACCATAACTGTCGAACATTACAGGTCGGTCCTTCACAGGCCCCACATCACCCAGCGACAACTGCAGTACACGCACAGCCTCACGCCGCAACTCCATGGCATTGGTCGAATTCGAAACCACGTCCACGGACAGTCGTGCCGCATCAGCACTCAAACCCGCGCCGCGCTGTAACTCACCCAGATAAAACCACAGCAATCCACGCTGATCGCGAATCTGCGACCGGACACCCGCACGCTGATCAGCACTCAGACGATGCAGCAACTGAGCCGCGGTCAATCGCACCAGTCGATCTGAATCCCCCAGCAGAAGTGCAAGTGGAGTTGCCAGCGAATCCAGAGTTCGCGAATCGGTCGCCGTGGCAAATGCTTCCAGTGCAGCCCTCCGCACAAATGCATCCCGATCCTGCAACAGCAGGTTCAGGATCCCCGGCTCAGGTGACTCCGGACGACTTCTCCCCGCCGCCCACGCCGTCCGAGCCCGCACCTCAACGTCCGGCGCCGACGCCAGAGCCTGCCCCGTCGCGCGGTCAAGACCACCATGCTGTTCCACCAGAATCTCAATCGCTCGCATGCGTTCAGCCGACGAACGACCGGCATCCAGCGCTGCCAGCCGAATCGCCTCCACGGGAAGTTCCTTCGCCAGTGGCACCCACACCGCCCGTGACCACGCTGTGCTCGGCGTCGGCGCCGCTCACCCACTGGAACCCGCGCGGATCGCAGTCGTGCACGTGCATCGACGGCTCGCGGCGATAGAGCGCGTTGAGATCCGTGGTGAGCTTGAGCAGGCCCTCGTTGTCGTTGCGGTCCTCGCTGCGGCCAACGTGACCGGCGTACAGGGGTCGTCGCTGTCAACGGGCGCGGGGCTGGGAATGCCGTCGTGCGCGCTCGACTCCACCGTGGCGTGCCGCGTGCAGGCGGGCGACGGCGCCGCCCAGGCGGCCCAGGGCGAACTGGATGCCGAGGACGGTGAGAAAGGTCCAGAAGACTCGCTGGGCGAGGATCTCGACGGGGGGGATGTGCTTGAGCAGCTGGAAGTAGATCGGCAGGAGGCCCCAGGAGACGAATGCGCCGACGGCGTAGGCGACCCCGGCGAGGGGGTGCTCCTGCGCGGGGGCAGACTCGCCT
>CAXBSH010000621.1:0-2072 GCA_963977705.1 uncultured Planctomycetaceae bacterium | reverse complement strand
TTTCCCTACACGACGCTCTTCCGATCTCACCACGACAAAGCTGGTCGCCCTGATGACCGCCACAGTGCTACTGAGCACTCAATAGATCAGCCAGCTCAATTCGGGCACCGTTCGAAGCTGCACTCCGCTTCATCGCTTCGCACACCGCAAACACCTCCAGCGTCTCCGCATGTGACACCGGAATCACTCCCGTCCGGAACGCCTTCGAAATCTCAATCGCTAATCCTTCATACCCCATATACTTGTCATTGGTCGGTACCACACCAGCCTGCGGTACGCCATGCCCGTAAATCCCCGCCACACTCACTCCCGCGTCACCAAAAACCGTGGCACTGTATTTCACCTGCCCCTCACGAATCCCGCGGTACGTGCCCACACGGCCGTCCGCCCACAATAAAGTCGCTGTGACCGTCGATGCCGTCTGCACACATGACACAGACTTCACGCCGGGGTTACCCATAATCGCATACATAGTTTCAATGCTGTGCAGCGGCAGAATCAACGCATCACACGCCGGCCGATTTCCCTCATAACCACCATACACGTCCACACCAATCACACGACCCACCTCCGGATGCTTACGCATCCCGGAAAATCCCGGCGAAAACCTGTGCTGAGAACTACTCCAGCACACCGTCCCGGTCTGCTTCGCAACCGCAAAGATCGCCGCTGCATCCGTCAGACTGGCCGCTGCAGGACGAGTAATAAACAAAGGCTTGCCGGCCTTCAAAACAGCCGTGGCCTGCGCCAGATGCTGACGACCATCCAATCCCGCCATAATCACGCAATCACACTCCGCCAGTAAAGATTCCATGGAATCCACGACCTTCAGAGCTTTTGCCTGCTCCAGCCAGCGAGCCGTCAATTCCTTACTTTCCGGGTAGTCGCTTGTGACCGGATATGCAACGGACACCGACAGTCCTGCCAGTTCACCTGTTACCGCCGGATCATTGAACAACTGCGCAAACGCAATCCCCTGGTAGTTGTCCATGCCCAGCAGACCAACTCGCAGTGGTCCCTCAGCACGCACCATCGCGCCAGACAGCAGCAAAAACGCCCCCGCTAACACACCTCGCAGCAGCCTGGCCATCATACCTCCCCTTCTATCCCTCTCCGGCAGTACTCACGTACTGCCGACAGAACTTTGAACACACCATCACCGCCCCTTTTCTATCACCTCGCACCAATCGAGTCCAGTACTGCCCAACAAACGGCACCCGTTCACACTCCGGAACCTTCCCTGTCGCCAGCAAACCTCAAGGAACTGCAATCAACACACAAAAACGGTTCAACGTAAAACGCCATCCGCGGTATGAGGAAGTCTTTTGGACACCGCCACGCACAATGGACATCCCTTCGGCAGGTCGCGACTCCTGCCGAGCCGAAACATCCCCTCGGGAGGGCGAGGCTCCCGCCGAGCCGAACTCAACTGTCATTCGTTCTGTTGTCATTGTTCGCCCACAACCGTAGCCCGAGCATTCCTGCTCGGCCCCGTCCATTAAAAAAACACTGGGGATTTTAAGGGTGCCGAGAAGTTTGTGCCCGGGCTAAAGCCCAGACTACGACTTTTGTCCTCGGCATCGTCCCGGAGCTGGTCCCCGGTCGTCGTAGCATGGGCTTCAGCCCGTGTCGTCCACCGCATTCAAGCCCCCCACAGGCGAGCCATTAGCCTAAGCTGACGGATGTTGTCGTTTGTGTCTGAGCAATTTTTTCCTCTCACGGAAGCAGTATCCCGTGCGTTTTTCGCCAACCCCATCAAACTGCAACCTGCAGCTGCGCACGTGATTTTTCGTTGATCCAGCAACCCCCTCAGCGTCTCTGCGCCTCTGCGGGAAAACTACCCCATCACCGAACACGAATTTGCCCCACTCATCCTCCTCGGATCGTGGCTCCCCGCCCCGCAGTGACACAGAAACTCCACGGCGCAATAACGAAAGCTATCTCCCGCAGAGACGCTGAGACGCTGAAAAAAACAACACAAAGACAACCTCTCAGCGCCTCTGCGCCTCTGCGGGAAACCTACCCCATCATCGAACACGAAACTGACCCACTCGGGCTGCCTGTCCGCACCC
>CAXBSH010000620.1:0-2076 GCA_963977705.1 uncultured Planctomycetaceae bacterium | reverse complement strand
TACCTGGTGCTGCGACTTTCACTGGGTCCCTGGGAGTTGGTTGTGGCGGTGTCAGGATCTTGAACGGTTCGCGAGGAGCTTGTGTTGGTCTATGGGTCTGGTCGTGACAGTGCTTACCGGGAAGGCGGTCGGCGGTAGCTGAAACGCACCTGTTCAGGCTCAGTGGCTGGCTGTAACCGCGTCAGCAGTCGTGGGGTGTTATCGGGTCGGGGCCGTTCATGGATTGTGCTGACAGGCCTCGCTGGAAACCCTGAAAAACGGGCTGGTGCGATTTCTGTGCCGGGCTGTGGAATGATATGCTTCCGCGGGTTGCTGGTCTGTTTTTTACCTCGGGGGCGGTTTGCGGAATGATTTTTCTGCTCGACAACTACGATTCCTTCACGTTTAACCTTGTGCAGCGGATTGGCGAGATCGATCCGACGCTGCAGATTCGAGTGGAGCGGAATGATCAGGTGACATTGCAGCAGATTGAAGAGCTGCGGCCGTCACGGATCATTATTTCACCCGGGCCCTGCAGTCCGACCGAGGCGGGTTTATCGTGCGAGGTGATCGGTCGTTTTGGGCCGCGGATACCTGTCCTGGGGGTTTGTCTGGGGCACCAGTGTCTGGCTGAGGTTTATGGTGCGAAAGTTGTGCGTGCCAATCGTTTGATGCACGGCAAAACGTCATTGATTTCGCATTCCGGGCAGGGCATTTTCGCCGGGCTGCCTGATCCGTTCCAGGCGACGCGATATCACAGCCTGATTGTGCCTCGCGAGACGGTGCCGGACTGCCTGCAGGTGACGGCGTGGGTCGAGGATCCGGGGCAGCAGTTTGAGGTGATGGGATTGCAGCATCGCGAATACCCGGTGTTCGGTGTGCAGTTTCACCCGGAGAGTTTCCTGACAGAGAAGGGTTACGATCTACTGCGGAATTTTCTGGCGATCTGATGCCCTGAAATCGAGCGGTAACGTGCATCAACCCTGAAAATCGTCCATCTACCCCCGAAAAACCCGCAATTTGAGTTTTTCTGTTTTTCTGGCACTTTGATTGCTCTGCGATGCTCCTGGGATGTCCGGGTGTTGATCGGGAAGTCAGAGGCTGGGAATTCTGAGTGGACAGGCAACGTCAGATTCTGATTGTGGAAAGCGACGCCGGGGTTGTGCGGCGTCTGTGTGCTCTGCTGGCATCTCTGCCGGCAAGGATCATCGTTTCAGGAACTCGAGCTGACGCTGTGGAAGCGGGTTTGAGTCAAAGTTTTGATCTGTGTTTTGTGGCTCATGGGCTGGCTGACGGCAATGGACTTTCACTATTGCGGGAGGCGTTATGGGGTCGAGGTGCGGTAGTCGGTGTGCTGCTGTCGCGGCATGCGGATTTGCGAGTTGTGCAGCAGGCGATCGATTTCGGTTATCGAGGAGTCATGCAGGATCCGCCCGATCTGCAGCAGCTGCGTCCCTTACTGCGTCCGGTTTTCGGGGGGCTCGTCGACAGCCTCAGTTCCGAACCTCCAGAGATCGCTCTGTCTATTGCAGCGAAAACTGACTGGACAGCCGACCTGCCAGACCTGCGTTGGATTGCCGGCCTGACGCTGACACAGATCCTGTCAGTGCTCAGCACCACCGATCTGATGAAGATCATTCGGTCTGTCGACTATCCATTCGCCGGTAAGGAGCGTCTGGAGTATTTTGACAGGGATACTCTGGAGCGAGTGGTCTGTCTGGTGCGTCGCTGGAGTCAGCAGCGTTTGAGTCTTCCGGGCATCTGCCACAGTCCGGCAGGTGTTGAGCTGTTTGAGGAACTGCGGCGGCCCGCCTGATCAGTGCGGAAATCAGGATCCACGAAAAATCATGTGCGAAGCTGCAGGTTGCGGTTTGATGGGGCTGGCGGAAAACTCGCGGGATATTGGTTCGGTGCCGGGAAGAACATCATCCGTCAGCTTACTACCCTGGGACCACCGAGCACCAGCTCGGTGACAGCGATGCACGCAAGCCCCCGTCAGCTGACGGCAACGGCTCGACCGGGGGGCTTGAACGCGGTGGATGACACGGGCTGAAGCCCATGCTACGACGAACAAGCAGCAGTTCGGTGACGATGCCG
>CAXBSH010000619.1:0-2077 GCA_963977705.1 uncultured Planctomycetaceae bacterium | reverse complement strand
GCGCGGCCAGTCCGCAGGAGCTTGGGTTGCCGACCGGTTTGCGTCCGGTGCTGCTGCGGTTACGAAACCTGACAGTGGAAAACATTGCTGCAGGGCTTAGTCCGCTGCTGTCCCTGAAGGCATTCCTGCAGCGGGAAACATCCAGTGATGGGGCACCGGCGGGACTGCAGGATCCCAGCGAGCCGTTCTGGAATGATTCGTCGCGGGGGATGCTGTGGATTCTGGATGGTTTGGATGAGGTCGTGGACTTGACCTTGCGAGAGACGGTTGCGGGCTGGATCCGTGCGGCCGTGAACGCGCGGCCTGAGGACTGGTTTGTGGTGACCAGCCGATTTCAGGGTTATCAGTCAGACCGGGTACTGCTGGGCGCGAATTTCCTGGAGTTTCATGTCCACGGATTGTCGGATCAGCAGGTGCGGATTTTTATTGAACGCTGGTTTGCTGCGGCGCATCGTCGCGTGGATGGACCTGTGCCGGAGGCGCAGCGGAAGGCACTGGCGGACACCAGTACGCTGACGAAAGTTCTGGAAAGTGCTCCCTTCCAGGCTCCCAGCATGCGTGAGATGGTGACGAATCCGCTGCTGCTGACGATTTTGTGTGTGGTGTATCATGAGGAGCACAATCTGCCGACGGGCCGGGCTGAGCTGTATCAGCATTGTGTGCGAGTGCTGCTGGACCTGTGGCGTCGAGCGAAGTATGAGCATCTTGTGCAGCAGCCAGCGGCCTTCAACAGTGACGCGGCGCAGAACGTGCTGGCGCGGCTGGCATGGTGGATGCATCAGGAGGATCGTCGCAGCACTGCACCGCTGGCGGAGCTGGAGCAGGAGGCTGAGCAGGAGCTGAAGAAGCTGGCGGAATCGGCTGGTCTGGGGCGGGTTGGTAAGGCCTTTATTGTCAGGATGCGGGAAGAGTCCGGGATTCTGGCGATGGGGGGTGAGGGATCGGCGAAGTGTGGTTTTCTGCATTTGAGTTTTCAGGAGTATCTGGCGGCCAGTTACGCCGTGGAGCGGGGGTATGCGAAGGAGCTGGCGACTCGAATCAGCGACAGTTGGTGGCAGGAGGTTGCGCTGTTATCGCTGAGAAAGTCGGTCCAGTACTGTGAAAAGTTCTTTCAAGAGCTGTTGTTGGCGGGATTGGCGGAGACGCGGGACGACCTTGTCCAGCGGTGTCTGGCGGAATCCATTTCGTTTCCGGGACAGGTGTTTCTGGATGTGCTGAAAGACCCTCAGACCTCGCAGACGCGTCGCAGTGCGGTGCTAAGACTGGTGCGGGACAAGCAACAGGAGCTGCCTGAGCTGCAGGGGCTGTGTCAGGGGATCCTTGCCGACAGCAAAGCAGATCGTGGGCTGCGGGAATCAGCGGTAGAAATCCTTGCTCGTTTTCATCAGACGCCTGGTACCGTGTGGGTGGCGGGTGGTGAGACGTTTCAGCCGGGTGAGGTGCGGGTGGATAAGCGGACGGGGCTGACGCTGGTGTGGATCCCGCCCGGTGAATTCCGGATGGGATCGACCGAGGGATACGGTGACGAGCAACCGGTGCATAGCGTGGTACTGAGCGAGGGTTTTTGGCTAAGTCGTTACCAGGTGACGAACGACGACTATCGCCGGTTTTTGCAGGCGCAACCGGGTTCTGTCGAGACGCCGCGGTATTGGGACGATCGAAAATTCAATCAGCCTAAGCAACCGGTTGTGGGTATCAGCTGGCATGACGCGGTGAAGTACTGCGAGTGGGCTGGTTTCCGTTTGCCGACGGAGGCGGAGTGGGAGTATGCCTGCCGCGCGGGCAGTTCGCAGGAATACTGTTTTGGCAGTAACACGAGTCAGCTGGGTGACTATGCGTGGTACGATAAAAACAGCAACGGTCAAACGCAGCCGATCGGCAGTAAGCGGCCGAATGCGTGGGGTTTGCACGATATGCATGGAAATGTCTATGAGTGGTGCTCAGACTGGTTTGGTGATTACGACTCTGAATTGTGTGTTGATCCGATTGGTGCTGCTGAGGGTTCGGCTCGTGTTGTGCGCGGCGGTAGCTGGCACGGCTACGCGCGGGGCGTCCGGTCGGCGTGTCGCCGCGGGAT
>CAXBSH010000618.1:0-2082 GCA_963977705.1 uncultured Planctomycetaceae bacterium | reverse complement strand
CGAAAAAAACTGACTGGTCTGATTACCAATCGGCAGGCCCCGTGATCGCTCAAGCGGAGTCAGCAGCGTATCACCCGAACACCAACAAATCGTCCGCATATCGCACGTATCCATATGGCTTCAAGTTCTGCAACACAAAATGATCCAGCGGATTCAGGTACACGTTCGAAAAAAACTGACTGGTCTGATTACCAATCGGCAGGCCCCGTGATCGCTCAAGCGGAGTCAGCAGCGTATCACCCGGAAACCACACCGGTGTCGGTTCCGGCTGCTCATAACTGCACAACACCTGCTCCAGAAGCCACAGGACATCCGGATCACGGACACGCCGAGCCAATAAGTCCCTGAGAATCTGATGGTCCACAGACGGGAAATATTGCCGAATGTCAAGCTTTAGAACCCATTCGGAACGACGGGCAAAATGCTCCGCACGCCGTGCCGCCGCATGCACACCTCGACCACGACGACACGCATAACTGTCGTGAATAAACGTCGGCTCGAAAATCTCCTCCAGCACAGCCGTTAGCGCATGATGCACCACACGATCCCGATACGGGGCAGCGCTGATCCAACGCTCCTTCGGATCGAAGATCCGAAACGTGTGAAAGGCACCCGGTCGATAATCATGATTTACCAGCTCGTCATGCAAACGCCACAGATTCCGCTCCAGCTGATACTCAAACTCCCCTACATCCGCACGTAATCGCTTCCCCCGTCGAGCCTTTCGTCCCGCTCGCCACAACGCATCAAACCCAACCACCCGCGGCCAGAGATTGCCAAACCGTTTCATCCCCCACTTCCCGGCTTCTTCAACCAACCACCAACAAGCCTGCCAATCTCATCCACACAACGCGCACCAAAGCCATAACTGGCTAACTCCAGACACTTCAGATCCCGCGCCAGTCGCAATCGAAATCGCAGTTGTTCCAAACGCAGATTCACCTCCTGCAACACCTCCACTCGATCCCGCCGATAACGACACACAATCAACAGATCCAGAACCTCCAACAGCAGCTGCTCCAGCTTCTCGCCAAGCACGTGCCGATGACTGCGAGGAAACCTTGACGTGTGATTGCACGTCCACAACAACAAGTCGTAAGTTTTGGTGACAACGACCAGCTCGCTGCTGCGCCCGCGTCCACCACCGCCACGATTCCCAACACTCATGATGACTCCAAAAAAACAAACACAGAAAAAGCAGTAAGGAATCGCAGGGGGGTAAAGGGGTTAAACCGTCAGGTTATAAAGTTCTCGCCAAACGAAAACCGATTTCGCGGAACTGGTTCTGAGGAGTGCTGAGGTCGCGATACCACGCGGAGCAGTTGACCGAGAGATCGTACCAGCCACCGCCACGCAACAAACGGCCTTCTCCGGTCTGCGGGCCAACCGGATCCCGCTCTGGTGACTGCTGGTACCACTTTTCGTCGTACCAGTCGGCACACCATTCCCACACATTCCCATGCACGTCATACAAGCCCCACTCATTGGGCTTCTTCAGGCCAACTGCCTGAGTTGTTCCGCCGCTGTTTTTGTCGTACCACGCATACTGCTCCAACTGGGCTTTGTCGTCGCCAAAGCAGTAATCGGCTTCGCTGCCAGCACGACAGGCATACTCCCACTCTGCTTCCGTTGGCAGTCGACCGCCCGCCCAATCGCAATACTGGACGGCATCATGCCAACTGACACCTACGACTGGCTGCGAGGGCTGGTTGAAGTGACGATCATCCCACGCACGTGGCTTCGGCACCCCGGGGTTCGCCTTCAGGAACAGCTCGTACTGCAAATTCGTCACGGGCGTCCGTGCCAGCAGAAAAGGCCGCGTGATCTGCACCGGATGCTGCCAGTCATCGTCTTTCTTTGTAGCCCGCTTCCGCCCCATGCGAAACGTGCCAGCCGGAATCCGCATAAACGTGGTCTGAATCCGATCATCAAACAGCGATTGTTCAGCGCCGCTGCCTCTGATCGCCGCCACCTTTCGCCCGGCCCGCTGCAGAAAGTCAAAAGCCACCTGCTGCAACGGTGCCGTACCGTTCTTCAGTAACTGTTCAGCGGCATCGGCCAGTGCTGGCAACTGCGCCGCCC
>CAXBSH010000617.1:0-2084 GCA_963977705.1 uncultured Planctomycetaceae bacterium | reverse complement strand
CCTGGAGAGACAAAAACCGATGTGGTCGTAACGACTCTCGGGCGAGAGGCCGCTGCGAATCGCCGACCGGAGGTCGTCCGGGTCGTTGCTGAGGAACCAGCCGCCACGCAACACGCGACTGGTGCTATCATCGACTGACTGAAAATACTTATCCCAACACCATTCGCTCACATTGCCACGAAGATCGAACAATCCCCATCGACCGGGACGCTTGCTGCCACACTCCACCGGATTTCCAGTATCGTATACATCAAATCGCGGCAAAATCCGCTTCTCAAGGTCCACGAACCCTTCTCCAAATGCATATTCAGTTCTGCTTAATGCACGACACGCGTACTCCCATTCTCGCTCAGTCGGTAAGCGATATCCGCCCTGGCCATCTTCAGCGATTTCCGGAAAACGACCCTCCTTTCGCAAGCGAGCACTCCTGAAATCATAATCTTCTTCAGCAAATTCATAGTACGGATTTAAGTTGAACCGTTTACTTAAAAGGTTGCAAAAAATAATCGCGTCGTAGAAATTCACCCCATACACGGGCATTGTCAACTCCCCCTCCTGAGGACCAGCTCCACCAAAAATCTCAGAGGCTTTCTCACCAAGAACTGCCCGAAACAATTGCACGCTGACTTCACGATCTGACATCCAGAATTCTGATACCGGCGTATGCACTGCATCGCTGGCCAGGACCTGCCCAGCCTCAGCTGCACCGCTGCCCTCAACCGCTTCACCTGGATCCTTTCCATCTGTTACGGAGCCCATGGCAAACTGCGGATGCGACGGAATTCGGACCATCGTGAACGCCGGAATCGCCTCACCATCACCTGCTGCTGCTGTTTGCGTAAACCAGTCCCTGTCCTCCGCTGCGGACTTCCCGGCAACCATCTGCTCAAGTTCAGCCTCTGACACGTTCTGCTGCCTTAAAACCCACCGCGCAGCGCTGTGAACCCCACCGTCTGGTGACTCCACATACATCCGCTTCACCAATGCCCCTGCAACTCCCGCTGCCTGCTTCCCCTGCTCACCAATCATCAGCAGCAACAGATAACTCAGCTTGGTATCTCCCCGTTCAAAACTGTCCTTTAATGCGTTTGTCGCACTCGCTGTATCCCACAACTGCGTCGGGAATTCCACCATCACCTCCGTCTGCACCGTGGGATCAGCGTCCTCCTGACAGACCTTCGAAAGTTGTTCGGTGTCGCCAAATAATCGCAGCAGCAGCCGCAACGCCTTCAGGCGTCCTTTTTCCTCCAGAGACGCGAGGTCCGTCGTGATACCTTCAGCCTGTTTCCGCAATGCTGTTTTCACTGCCTCCTTCAACGGTCCCTGTTGCAGGGCCTGCAATGCCAGCAGATGGTTCTGGCTCCCTTCGTTCGGTAAGTCCTGCAGCCTTTCCGTCAGATAATCAAGCGTCGCCTGATCGGCCGCATACCGTGACAGACCGTAGGCGGCACGCAGTTTCCGCGCTGGCTCCGTCTCAGTCGTAAAACTGCTCCGCAGCAGCCAACCAGACAGCCACCCCGTCCCGCTCAGCGCATCTAAACGCTCCTGCACGTTCGCTGCCGGTGTCGCCAACAGATTGTCCACCCGATTCTGCGTGCGAGTAAACAGCCAGAATAACGTGCCGAACAACACCAGGCTGAACACGCCGGCTGCAATACCCCATCGCAGCCTGCGGCGCGCCGCAAAGCTGCGCTGCAGAAACTGTAACTCTTCTGCCTCCAGCTTCTCGCGGTGTACTCGGTAAAACTCGGCCGCCTCTTTCAGTTTCCTGCCCAGCAACAGCGACCTGGGATCATTGCGATACTCAGCCAGCTGTACGTCCAGCTCCCGACGCCACTTCAGAAAGCGACGGTCCTCATCCACCCAGTCCTGCAACCGCCGCCAACGCCGGAACAGCTCTTCATGAACCACTTCCACTGTCCGATAACCCGTCAGACTCGCCAGCTTGTCAGCATCAACTTCCGCACTCACCTGCGACAGACCATCGCCCCGTTCACGCTGTCCCGCAATCAGTAATCGCTTCGTAATCAGTTTCTCGGCAAGCAACTGTTCAGCCGCAGTCAGAGCCGCCAGGTCCACACGAC
>CAXBSH010000616.1:0-2097 GCA_963977705.1 uncultured Planctomycetaceae bacterium | reverse complement strand
CCAAACATATTGATTTGTACTTGACCTGGGGTGAAACACCAGAGGCTGTTGCAGGAAAAATTCAGCGCATGCGCGAGTATGCTGCAGCAGAAGGGCGAAGCATCCGGTTTGGGATTCGGTTGCATGTGATTGCACGAGAAACAAACAGCGAAGCGCGTGCTGCCGCTGATCGGCTCGTCAGCCGAGTCACGGATGACGTCGCCGCCGCTGCCCGCAAGTCTCTGGAAAAATATGACTCTGACGGTCAAAAGCGGATGCTGGATTTACAAAGTACCAGCCGTGAGGCTTTGTGGCTAAGACCTGATCTTTGGGCCGGCGTGGGAATGGTTCGCGGCGGAGCAGGAACGGCCATGGTGGGCGATGGACCGACAATTGCCGCTCTGATGCAAGAATACATTGATCTTGGAATCGATACCTTCATTCTGTCGGGATATCCACACCTTGAAGAATCCTATCGATTTGCCGAACATGTCTTCCCCCATCTCACTCTTTCCAGCGACGAAATTCCCCTCAAGAATGCTGCAATTACGGGTGAGGTCATCGCCAACGGGGCCGTCAGCACGACTGTCAGGATCTGATCGATGCGACGCTTAGTCACTGCTGCAATTCCGTGGTTACTCCCACTGGTGGTACTCGTGACATGGCAACTTGCGGGGTCGGCAGAATGGTTATCGGGGAAGGTCCTGCCGACGCCCGTTGATGTAGGTAAAGCGGGGATCTCGTTACTGCGGTCTGGTGAATTAGGGCGACACATGTTCGCCAGTTGCTGCCGTGCCGCGATGGGATTTGTCATTGGTGGAGTGATAGGGCTGTCACTGGGACTGCTGACGGGAACATCGAATTCTGCTGAACGATTGCTGGATACATCGGTACAGATGCTGCGCACAATTCCACATCTGGCACTGATTCCACTCGTGATCCTCTGGTTTGGTGTCGGGGAAATCGGAAAGATTTTTCTCGTATCGCTGGGGGTCACGTTTCCCATCTATTTGAACACTCACCATGGCTTCCGCACGGTCGACCGTGGTCTGATCGAAATGGGCCGTGTTTACGGACTTGGACGCTGGAAACTTTTTACGCAGGTATTACTTCCCGGAGCGCTGCCAGCGATACTGGTCGGAGTTCGATACGCGCTTGGAGTGATGTGGTTGACCTTGATCGTAGCAGAGACTATTTCCGCAACCGTTGGAATTGGGTACCTGGCGATGAATGCCCGCGAATTCCTGCGTTCTGATATCGTCCTGCTTTGCGTTCTTCTTTACGCTGTACTTGGCAAGCTGGCCGATGTGATTGCACGCCAATTGGAGCGGTCATTGTTACCGTGGCACCCGGCATTCGTCAGTGACGATTCTCGCTCGACAAGCCGTCGAAAGGAATTGCAATGACGAACGCCACAGGGGTCAGTATCACCCTGAAGGACATTGAACGATCCTTTGGTTCGGTGCAGGTCTTACGGAATCTTGACTATCAGATTGACCCCGGTGAGTTCATTGCCATCGTCGGGCGCAGCGGAAGTGGTAAGAGTACACTGCTCCGTGTGATTGCAGCACTGGAGCGACTCGACGAAGGAACCATACTGATCGACGATCGGCCAGTTCACTCAATTCCGGCACAAATGCGGATGATGTTTCAGGAAGGGCGATTGCTCCCCTGGCTGCGGGTGATTGATAACATTGCGCTGGGTTTACCGCGGACAAGGCGAAGCGATGCCGAGCAATTGCTCGCGAGAGTTGGTCTCGAAGATCGGGGGCAGGACTGGCCTGCGAAACTGTCCGGAGGACAGCGGCAGCGTGTCGCATTGGCGCGAGCGCTGGCAGCAGACCCAAGGTTATTGCTGCTCGATGAACCCCTCGGCAGCCTCGATGCATTGACCCGCATGGAAATGCAATCTCTGATTGAAGAGCTGTGGATGGAACGCCGTTTCACTGCAGTTCTGATTACCCACGATGTGGAAGAAGCGGTATTGCTTGCAGATCGAGTCTTGCTGCTGGAACAGGGACGGATTACCGGCGATTGGCCGAATCCTGCACCTCGCCCGCGCAATCGATCCAGCACGGCGTGTGTCGAGTTGGCGGATACAATCCTTAAACGGATTTT
>CAXBSH010000615.1:0-2109 GCA_963977705.1 uncultured Planctomycetaceae bacterium | reverse complement strand
CTGCACCAGGGCAGCGGGATCGGCCTGAATCCGCACCTCAGCCTGCAAGCCACCAACCGATGCCACTTCAGCAACACCGGGAACAAGGGACAGCAGCGGCACGATCTGATCGTCCTGAATCCTCCGCAGATCCGTCAGGTCGCGCTGCGTCGATTCCACCGTGTACCAGTAAATCTGGCCGGTGGCGATTCCATCAGCGGCCAACTGTGGCACAACTCCGTCAGGCAGTCGAGTCTGCACACCGGCCAGTCGCTCCTGCAGAGCCCGCCGGGCTTCAGACAAGGGAATGTGGTCGGCGAAGATGACGTGAATCAGCGAATACCCCATGTCGCTGGAACCACGGACCGATGTCACATCAGGCAAGGCATGCAGGGTCTGAGAAACCGGGCGCGTAACCTCGGATTCAATCTCCAGTGGACCATGTCCGGGCCACTCCGCAAAAACAATCACCTGATTCTCGGACAGATCGGGCACAGCATCCACGGGTGTCTGCTGCAGCGCATAGACGCCCACAATCGCCAGCAGAGCTGCTGCCAGCAGCACAAGCCGGTTATGACGCACCGAAAAACTGATGATTAAGTGGAGCATGCACAGTTCGCAGGAGACGTGATTCAGGGTGTGACAGGCGCGGGCGGCAACTTCGCAAGGTACTTCTCCGGCTCCTTCAGCAGCTTGCGTTCGCACGCTCGGCAGCAGATAAACACCTGACGTTCGCCGACCTGCACCGGTACCGGCCCACCCATGGAATCCAGCGACAGCCCCGTTACGGGACAGTTCTGCTGGGCCGTTGCGGCCGCACGTTCCGCATCATTCAGGACCGTCGCCACCGCTGCCGATTTCAGCGGAGCCACAGCAGAAGTGGAAGTCTGTGCCGGTTGATCCGCCCCGAAATAGCCCACTGCGAGGGCCGGATTCAAACGGGCCTCCGCATCCACCAGAAATGCGCCCGTTGAAACAACCTGCTCACCCGGTTCCAGTCCGGCCACGACAGGGAACAGCCCATCGACACGCGGTCCCAGCTGAACCACTCGACCGTCAAACATCCCGGCCATGGTCTGCACGTAAACAATGCTGGTACCTGCCTGATCGACAACAGCGGCCGCCGGAACCTGCAGCAATGGACGCTCACCCAGCACCGCACGCTGCTGTTCCGTCAGCATCTGACGAATCGGAAACTCGACCGAAACCAGCAACGGTGCAGACTGAGCCGCAGTCAGATCGGGTCGCTGGGCCAGAGTTACCGTGATGGCCGGCAAATCCGAGTCGGAATCAGTGGCCCGAACTGCCAGACCAGCCACTGGTTCAGACAAACCACCACCGGACAGCGTCACTGCCACAGGATCGCTGAACGCCACAAGATCAGACTGCGTTACCGGAATTCTAAGTTCCACTGCAGCAGCGGAGTCCGCTGGCCACAGGACGCCTGCCGCTGAGAACTGCAATCGATACACCCCGTCACATGCACTGACAGGTGTGGTCCGCAGTCCTGCCAGCTGTATCCTGTAGGGGCTGATCTGCATGCGCGCCACAACACCTTCGGGCAGTAATTCGGCAGCACCTTTGCGACGTGGTACGAGGTCCATATTGCAGATCGAACAGATTGCAGGCGTCTACGCCGTGAGATGCGAAGAAAAGGGGCTCACCTTTCAATTGAAAGACGAGCTGCCCAAACCCTGCTGGGTCATGGTCGACCCCGGCCGCTTCAGGCAGGTGCTGCACAACCTGCTGGGCAATGCCGTCAAGTTTACCGAGCACGGCCAGGTGGTGTTGCAGGTACGTAGCGAGGCCGACCGCTTGCATATCGCGGTCAGCGACAGCGGCATCGGCATTGCGCCAGACCGGCTGGACAGCATCTTCGCCCCGTTCAGCCAGGCCGATGCCAGCATGGCGCGGCGCTTTGGCGGCACCGGGCACCGCAAACGTGCGGCCGCTGTTTTCCAGGCAAGAGCCATTAGTGCATGAAGTGCGCTCCCATGCGGCGGTTGTGCGGCCATCACCCTCTACCGTTACAGTTTCCGTGCCTTGGGCAGTATCTCCAATAGGATTGGGGCTGGGTGCTTCGTTTGCCGCAGCCGCACACAGGCCGCCCGTGCAGCTGCTGGTAAAGGT
>CAXBSH010000614.1:0-2123 GCA_963977705.1 uncultured Planctomycetaceae bacterium | reverse complement strand
GCGCGGAAGATGTCCTGCTGGATCAGACCAATTCCGTCGTCGTCATTGCTGTGGAAGACTGTGACGAGATCCTGCGGCTGACACGAGCTGCTGTCCAGGCGGAAAAACATGTGGTCGTTGTTCTGCCGGAACTGACGGCATCAGCGGCACTCACGTTTGAACTGCAGTTGATTCTGGATGAGTCGCAGACGGCCATCATTCCGATCCTCGGACGCTGGCTACTGCCACAATTACCGACTGACCGACTGACACTGCAGCTGCAGGCGGACATTATCCGCCAACTGACGCTGGAACTGCCGCTGCATGATCTGAATGAAGCATCGCTGAACACCGGGTTAAGAAATGGACTGGATCTGCTGACAGCCAGTGGCTTTCTGTATTCGCAGGTCACATGCCTTGATCAGGCTGTCCCTGGTGGTGGGCTGATTTCCCGGATGGTTTCGCTCAGCACCCAGCCGGAAGCCGAGCGTCTGTTGCCTCCCGCTGCTCTGACTCTGCGTCCCGCAACATCCACAGACGTCGGACAATCGCCGCGTCTGATCGTGATTCAGCGGGACGGCCAGCAGCAGCAGTTTGCTGTCACCGCCACGCCGCTGTTACCACGCATTCGTCACCTCACTGCTCAGCGGCAGGAATGTACAGCATGGCTGGATGCGGCATCAGCCACTCTGGAACTTTGTGAAGCAACTGCTCGCTCCATTCGCCGTCGTCGCACTGTGGATGTGCATTTCGATGCGGGGACCGAACGCAGTGTCTTCAAGAGCCAGATGACGGCATTGGGGTGCGGCGTTCTGACGTGGCTGCTGCTGGGAATGGTGGCTTATCTGATTGCCGGCCAGCTGCTGACGTTGCCAGGCTGGGCGTGGCACACCGCAAGGATACTCTGGATGGTGCCGCTGGGCATTTTCCTGATAGCACAGTTGCTGCTGCCATTGACCAGAAATCGTGGCGGACAGACTCGCGGCGGACAATCCACCAACGACGGGCCCTAACCGTAACCCGAGCATTCCGGCTCGGACCAAAGCCCTGCACTACACTGCGATTCCAGGTGTGCCCCCCTCCCCCAACCGTAGTCTGGGCTTCAGCCCGGGCACACCCTCAAACGTAACCCGAGCATTCCGGCTCGGGTCAAAGCCAAAAAGTTCACAAGAGGCTCAAGTGGAAAGGGGAATTGGGGGGGGGCCGGGCAGGAATGCCGGGCTACGAGTTCTGCCCCCTCAACCAACCGTAGCCCGAGCATTCCTGCTCGGCCCCGTCCATAAAAAAACACTGGGGATTTCAAGGGTGACGAAATGTTTGTGCCCGGGCTGAAGCCCAGGCTACCGCTTTTGTCCCTCGGCGTCATTCCATCACCTCGGTTACGGAACTCCTGACGCTTGAGTGAAGGCCTGCGAGGTCCTTTGGCTCAAGTAACCGGATTCTGCACGTCACCCGACATCCGCAGCGTCACAGTTCAGTGCCGTCCCAACTGCCCAACTCAAACATCCAACGGCCCAGCACCCTGCGTTTCTTCGGCAGATCCCTGAGCAAGAATGCTGCGCAGTTTCAGACGCAGCGTCGGACGACTTAACCCCAGCAGATCAGCAGCTCGTGACTGCAGTCCGCCAGCAAGATTCATCGCATGCAGGATAACCAGTCGATCAAAATGCTGAATAATCCGGCGATAACCGTCACCACGCCCTTCTTCCAGAACCTCAGCAGCAAATCGCCCCAACGCTGACCAGTCCGCATCAGCGGCCATGGCAACAGTCCCCGATCCTGTACCGGCCGATGCCCCCAGCGAGTCGTCGGCGTCTGCTCGCAATTCCAGAGCAATGTTTTCGGGCAATAAAGCAGCTCCGGTGGAGATCACCAGCGCATCACGCAACACTCCCTGCAGCTCCCGAATATTGCCCGGCCAGCGATGTGCCTGCAACTTCTCAATCGCTTCCGGAGAAATCGAAGAAGCCGACGTCCCCAGCTGCTGATTGAAGCGAAACATCAGATAATGAGCCAGCTCTGGAATGTCCTCCAACCGCTCGCGCAGAGGCGGGACCTGAATCGTCACATCACGCAGCCTGTAATACAGATCCTGACGAAACTTTCCTTCCCCCAGCAGGTGCTCAAGATTACGACTGGACGAT
>CAXBSH010000613.1:0-2134 GCA_963977705.1 uncultured Planctomycetaceae bacterium | reverse complement strand
GGTTTGATCCTGCTGTGTTTTCTGCTGGGGCACACCTTACGGGACTGGACGTTCGTTTTCCTTGGACTGGCGGCATTTTCGACTCTGACTTACAGCAGTCTGTTTGACAATGTGGCATCCCTGCCCTCTGTCCAGTTACCTGCCATGGCAACCCGGTTTGGCGCTGATCTGGCTGCCATGAATACCGCCCTGATGATGCTGCTGTTTGCCGTCAGCTGGGCCGGGCGTGATCAGCTTTCGCGTTCAGAGCGGTGGGGCTGTTATCTGGCTGTTGGCTGTCTCCTTGGGTTTGTGCTCAGCAACACAGTGCTTCCTCACAGAGTACTTCGCGGTTGGGTCGGGCCGGTGATTGCTGTGGTGATTCTGGCCGAGTGGTGGATTTTTTCGCGCAACTGGCGCAACCAGCCCAGCCTGCGCAACCTACTGACTTTCGTTGGTATTTTACTGGTGCATGTTCCACCGATCCTCAGCACCATTCAGCTGCACGGCTACATCCCCGTGGCGTTCACTCCGCCGTCCCTGCGACTGGCATCCGTGCCGGTTGTGCTGGCCGGCCTTTGCATTCTGCTGGTTGGGAGGCGTAATTCCCTGGATCAGCTGCAACTGGCCGCTGCCTTGTCAAAGTCACGTGAGGCGGAATCTCGCCTGCTGGCCCTGCGATATCAACTGAACCCACATATGCTGATGAACAGCCTGACCGCAGTTTCGTGGCTGGCAACGGAATCGCCTCGGAAAATTCCTCGATTTATTGAGAATCTGTCGTCTATTCTGCAAAGTCGCCTGCGGCCTTCCGGCAACCAGTTCTGGACGGTCACGAAGGAACTGCAACTGGCTCAGAGTCTGCTGGAACTGGCCACAGTCCGATTCGATGACCGACTTCAATATGTCCTGCAGATCGCTCCTGAAGCAGCCGAGTGCCTGGTGCCCGAGATGCTGATGCAGCCACTTGTTGAGAACGCAATCAAATACACACCGGTCGACACACAGACCGCCACAATTTCAATAGCTGCCCGGATTCAACACAGTCGTTTGATGCTCACTGTCGCTAACCCCGTCAGGGGAGGCACAATCGGAAACGTTCAGGAAAGCCTGAAAATTGGGCATGCAAACATTCAGCAGCGTCTTGACATTCTGTACAGAGATTCGGCAGACTTCCGTTTCACTACCGATGAAACCGAAGTCGTCGCACAGCTAGATCTCCCCATCCGGATCTGACCTTCGGCGCAGGCTATTCTCAACGTTCTGACCCCTTTCAATGGGTCTTACTGGACTTCGTATGCGGTCGCTGCGTTGCGTCATTGTGGATGATGAAACACCGTCCCGCGCTCACCTGCGGCAACTGCTGCAGACGTGTGCGAACGTGGAAATCGTTGGTGAATGCAGCTCTGTCCAACCAGCCATCGAAATGATCCGGGAATTGCAGCCGGATTTACTGCTGCTGGACATCCAGTTGGGCCCCGAGAGCGGCTTCTCCATTCCTCAGGCCCTCGATTCCCCGCCAATCGTCATGTTTGTTACGGGCTACGATCAGTACGCGGTCAGGGCCTTCGAGGTCAACGCCGTTGATTACCTGCTGAAGCCTGTCACGCAGGCAAGACTCAGCGAGGCCATTGATCGTGCTCGCACCAGAACCCCTGCGCCTGCTCAACCCCAGCAAAGGCTGCAGCGGGATGATCTCGCGGTGATCCCACTCGGTAATTCCGGCTTTTTTACCCGTGTCAATGACATCCTTGTAATTGAAGCTCAAAACCACCACTCCCGCGTCACTCTGGACACCGGGCGTGTCTGCCTTGTGCGCAGGCAACTACGCGAATGGGTCGAGTTACTGCCCACCGACCTGTTTCAATCCATCGACCGCTCTTTTCTGATAAATGTCGATCGGATCGTTGATGTCTCAACATCATCGCGTGGTGGCACGATGCGTCTTGGAAATCGCCGTGTTGAAGTCCTGCTGGGTCGCGTTGCGGCGCGGCGAGTACGGCAACTTCTGGAACAACGCTGCACTCAACACTCCTGACTGCCACTAACCCGGATCAACACGAAATCTGGTGCGCAGCCGCAGCCGCAGCCGCAGCAGCAGCAGCAGCAGCAGCAGCAGCAGCAGCAGCAGCAGCAGCAGCAAACCTTCGGCTTG
>CAXBSH010000612.1:0-2154 GCA_963977705.1 uncultured Planctomycetaceae bacterium | reverse complement strand
TGACTGGAGTTCAGACGTGTGCTCTTCCGATCTGGGCGGCTTCGATATCACACAGAGCACATTCACCTGACACAATCACTCCGGCAGACGCGCTGCTGAAACCGCCGGGAATTCACCCGAACAGGCTCGCATGAATTCCACCAGATCCACCTTCTGTGCAGCAGTCAGCTTCAGTGGGGCCATCTTGTCGCTTAACCACTTGTTCTTGTCGCCACCCTTCGCGTAGTGCTCGACCACGTCTTCCAGAGTCAACAGGCTGCCGTCATGCATGTAGGGGGCTGAATGAGCGACGTTGCGGATGGTCGGCGTCTTGAATGCCCCCTTGTCCTTCTCGATCTTCGTCACTACATAGCGGCCCAGATCAGGCTCTTTTGCCGCCATGCCGACACCAAGGTTGTGATACTGCTCGTCAGCCAGGTTTGCACCCACGTGACAATTGCTGCAGCCCACTTCCTTGCTGAAGAACAATGTCATGCCTCGCAAAGCACTGTCTGACATCGGATGAGCCGCTGCACCAGACTTCGCAGCCTCGTAGTCCGCTTTCGTCGTCTCGTCGTCCAGAACGTCCTGCAGGTCGTCACCGGTGAGACCAGCAAACTTCGACCACGCTTCCTGATAATCGTAAGGCGATGGCCCCGTCACAAGCACACGCTCAAAAGCCGCAATCGCACGACCAACGTTGTCAATCGTCACGCCTTCACCAGGAAACACCTTGCTGAACTGCAAAGCGTAAGCAGGGATACCCTTCAGCGTCTTGACGGCATTTTCATGAGTATTCCCCATCTCAATGCCCGCCTGAATCGGTCCAACCGCCTGAGCTTCCAGTGAGCCGGCACGACCGTCCCAGAACTGAGCGTCACTCAGAATACGGTTGTAACTGATCGGCGAATTCCGGCCACCCTTCGCACCACCAATACCAATCCCGGTCGGAGTATGACGCGAATACCCTTCCTGCGGATGATGACACGAGGCACAACTGACCGTGTTGTCCTTCGACAGACGAGTGTCAAAGTACAGCTGTCGTCCCAGTTCGATCTTCGCGCGAGTCAACGGGTTCTTCTCGAGGCCCTTCATCTGAGCCTGCCCCAGAGCCAACCCCAGTGGCAGCTGCACCTCAAGAACTTCGTGATTCTTCGCGTCCGACAGAAACGCCTGAGCCTGCTCCACTGTCAGCGGACCAGTTCCCGGTATCCCAGCCGTCAATGACGAATCACTACCAAGAACGACCTTCTCCGCCGCCTGCACACCCGGCAGCGCCAGCGAAACAACGCCCAAAGCGATGCATGCCGTCAGCTTGATTGCCTTCATCAAACCCACTCCCAAAAAAGAACCTTGATGTCCGAAATCTCCGGCCCGCAAGCAGCCGTGCAGACAGACCTCCGTGCCCGGCTGGCCTATCTTAGACGGTAAACAGAGACCTGCCAGGTCGAAGCCTTCCAAACTCCCCACGTCTGAAAAGAACGCTCCACCAAACACCACAGAAACTACGCCAATCCGCACGTCACCCAGCTTTTACACTGCACAGCAGTGCAGTAACCCAGAGCGTTCAGATGCGTGCAGCCAACAGGGACTGCAACTGCATGACAAATTGTCCCCGGGAGATTACTACCCCGAATCCCGCTGCCTTCGCTGCCTCCAGCTTCGCAGTATGCACATGCGGACCAAATGCGATCCCCTGTTGCAACACCGAACCGCTGCAGGCCCCAGCCAACTCCCCGGGATCCACACCAAAGGCCAGATCCACACACAACACAGTTCCATCGGTGCGGAGCAACTGAGCCGCTTCCGACAACGTCCGTGCACTGCGAAAACTGAAACCCAGTGACTGCGCTGCACCACTGACACTGCTGAGCAACATCAGATCCGTTGAAAACAGCACCACAGCGGCAGACGCCCGCACACTTTCACTGCCAGTTTCAGACATTCGGACACCCCCCAACCAGTTCAACCACTCCACACTCACCCCACCGTCGATCGCCGGATCAGAACTCCAAACCTACGCCCGCCCTCCATGATCGTGATCGTGTGAATGATCGTGTGAATGATCGTGTGAATGATCGTGTGAATGATCGTGTGAGTGATCGTGCGAATGATCGTGCGAATGATCGTGCGAATGATCGTGCGAATGATCGTGCGAATGATCGTGCGAGTGAT
>CAXBSH010000611.1:0-2170 GCA_963977705.1 uncultured Planctomycetaceae bacterium | reverse complement strand
ACGACAGGGAAAACCGTGTGTTTCCAAGCGGTTTTGGATGGGGTGAGGGTGGCCGGGCAGGAATGACGCGAGGGACAAAAGTCGTAGTCTGGGCTTTAGCCCGGGCACGAACTACTCGTCACCCTTGAAATCCCCGGTATTTTTTAATGGACGGGGCCGAGCAGGAATGCTCGGGCTACATTTTGGCTGAACACTCAACACTTGCTTCGGTTCGGCGGGAACCTCACCCTCCCAAGTGGACCTGCGGTTCGCCAGGAGCCTCCCCCTTCCAGGGGGACCTTTGCGAGCTTTCATCACGGAAAACGGACAACGGCTTTCCGAGTCCTTCCGTGGCGACAAATCACCATCACTCGAACACCACAGTAACACCGCGCGGAATTTTGTGCAGAGCCTGGACGCACTGCGATTCAGGTCTGGCAGAGCCGTTATCCGGGTGCGTTCTGCAGGTACAGCTGCAAGGCGCGGCGGTTGGATTCAAAGGCCATGCGACTGAGTTCCCGGCGTCCGGGGCGGCAGAATTTCCACCCGGTAATCTCGCCGTCCACAGCCTGCATGCCTTCGAATGATTCCACTTCCACGACGAAGAACAGATCGGTGACTGGCAGAATGAAGCCCTGCCACGCGTATTCATTGGGAAAGCTGGCGAGATAGTTTCGGGAGCGGACCTGCAGGCCGATTTCTTCCAGCACTTCACGATCCAGTGCCTGTTCTGCGGTTTCGCCAACGTCCACGAAGCCACCCGGCAGTCCATACAGGCCTTTGCCCGGATCCTTCGCGCGGACCAACAGCAGGATCTGACCTGCGGGGTCTGTCAGAATGGATCCGACAGCAGCGACATGCGCGAAGTAATGCGAAAATCCGCAGCTGGCACAGCGAAACGGATTGCGACCGCCGCGCGCGACAGCAGCACCGCACCGCGGACAGAACTTCCATGCTCGACGAATCGGTTTGGGAGCAGCCATGGGTTTATCAGAATGCTCAGGGTGACTGGAGTGAACTTTGCCTGCCGACTTTCTAGACTATCAGCTGGCTGGTCGCAACCGGTAGTCTGGCAGGCTGCCGTGCGGTTTTCGAAAATGTCGTTCTGCCGTAAGTTTCAGGGTGATCGAATATGAGTTTGTCACTGCCCACGATATTCAGCGAAGAACTGCAGCGTCTGCCCAGCCCGCAACTGGTCATTTTCCGTGATCGGCTGCTGTCGAATCTGGATTCCATGCTGAAGGTGGCCAAGTCTCCATCACGCCTGCGGCCCCACTGCAAGACTCATAAGATGCACCGCATTATCCGGCTGTGGCTGGAACGCGGCGTCTACAAGCACAAAGCCGCAACGATTGCTGAGTGTGAGATGTGTGCTGCGGCCGGTGCCACCGATGTGCTGTATGCCTACAACCCGGTTGGTCCCAACATCAACCGCATTGTATCACTGGCTGGTGCTTATCCGCAGTGCCGATTCAAGGTCACCACGGATCATGAAGGCCCATTGCGGCAGCTGTCAGCAGCGGCGGCCGCTGCCGGTGTCACGATCGGCGTGATGCTGGACGTGAACGTGGGTATGGACCGCACCGGGATCACTCCGGAAACACCCGGTGCAGCGGAACTGTACGATCTGGTACGTCAGCTGCCGGGACTGGAACAGGCTGGCTTTCAGGTGTATGACGGACACCAGCGACAGGCCGATCTGATGCAGCGTCGCGTCGCGGTGGCTGAGCAGTGGCCGCGAGTGTTGCAGCTGCGTGCCGCCGTTGAGTCGCTGGGGTCACAGGTGCCAACCTTCGCCTGCGGCGGAACTCCCACATTCCCCTGCTATGCAGCAATGTCCGATCCCGCCATTGAAACCTGTCCGGGCACGTCGGTGCTCAGTGATTCCGGCTATGGCAACGCCTTCCCGGATCTCCCGTTTGCTCCAGCAGCCGCCATTGTGACTCGAGTTGTCAGTCGACCGGCGGCAAATCGCATGACGCTTGACGTGGGAAATAAGGCAGTCGCCGCCGATCCCCCCAAAGGTGCTCGAGTTCTGTTTCCCCAGCTGCCGGACGCCGTGCAGGACATTCACAGCGAAGAACATCTGGTACTGGTGACGCCTGAAGCCGATAAGTACCAGCCCGGCGACGTGCTGCTGGCCATTCCCGTCCACGTGTGCCCCACCAGTGCCCTCTACGACCGCGCTGTC
>CAXBSH010000610.1:0-2174 GCA_963977705.1 uncultured Planctomycetaceae bacterium | reverse complement strand
CGATCACGAGGCACCGACCGGTGAGTCTGCGGGCAATACAGGCGAAAACAGACGTTCGCGACATCGTCGCAGACGACGCAGAGACTGACAGCAGCGCACTTGAGCCACGTGCGGTCGCCCGCAGCTGAGTCGTAAGCGTCAGCTGACGGGTGCTGTTGTTGGTCGTCCCCAAACTGGTGCTCGGTAGTCGTAGCATGGGCTTCAGCCCGTGTCATCCACCGCGTTCAAGCCCCACAAAGTGCCCTTTGGGAGGGCGAAGCTCCCGCCGAGCCGGAAGCAGTGGTCAGTTCTCAGTAGTCAGTGGTCAGACAAAATGTAGCCCGAGCATTCCTGCTCGGCCCCGTCCATAAAAAACCACTGGGGATTTCAAGGGTGCCGAGGGGTTTGTGCCCGGGCTGAAGCCCAGACTACGACTTTTATCCCTCGCGTCATCCCTGCCCGGCCACCATTTGCCCACACAATGCAGATAGCTGCAGCCCCACACACGAGCCGTCAGCGTCAGCTGACAAGGGTTGTCGCTGGGCTTCCCCAGGCTGGTGCTCGGTGGTCGTAGCATGGGCTTCAGCCCGTGTCGTTCACCGCGTTCACGCTCCACAAAGTGCCCCTTGGGAGGGCGAGGCTCCCGCCGAGCCGAACGGCCCACCTCGCCCCACACGCGAGCCGTCAGCGTCAACGACCGGAGTTATCAATTGCGTCTGAGCGGTCGCGTTCTTCCCGGCACGGAACAAGTCTCCCGTGCGTTTTTCGCCAACCCCATCAAACCGCAACCCGCAGCTGCACACACGTTTTTTCGCTGATCCCGTATTATTCACCACTACTGTGAGCGCCCGGTGACCCTGCATCCGGCGTGAGGATAGAACTCAGCGGGAACGAGCGGAACTGCTGCTGCATTCCTGCAGCAGGGTGCGAGCTGTGGCCAGCTGCAGTTCGCTCAGCGGCTCGTGCTCTGATTGATAGCGTGCCAGTTCATAGACCTGGACCAGTTCCGTTACCTTTGCTGCATTCGCCCTGCGTACCAGTTCACGCTCCACCTGGCGATGATTCCACCACGGCTTGACAGCACTGCAGCAGGTCAGGGCCAGTCGATCAAAAGCCCGGACCAGATCTTCGCGAGTACGTACCAGCTGAATGGCCAGCGGACCAGACGCTGATGGTCCTTCGCCGGGAGCAATCCTGCGTTGCAGCATGCGCACTGTCGGCAGCGACAGGAGCAGAAGCAGCAGCACGGCACCTGCCGCCGCCACGGGCAACCAATTGAAACTCTCCAGCGTTAAGGCCGGCGCATCAGTTGCCGGTTGAGTCTTTGCCACGGGCGGTGCAGCGACGGGTTCCGGAGGTCGTTGACGCTCTGGTGACGCTTCCCGCGGCGAGCCACCCTGATCCAGATCACGCACCAGATTCTGCAGACGCTCAATCGCTCGGTCGGCGAACCCGGGGCGATTGTCACGTGGCTCTGGCCGCGTGGGCCTGCCCTGAGACAGCGGTTGCTCTGAGGGTGACTGTGATTGTTCCGATCGATTTCCACGAGGACGATCCAGCAGGTCTGAGTCGGAGTTTGAACGCCGTCGCAGCTGTTCTTCCTGGATCTGTTTCAGCATATCGTTGATCAGATCGTTGGTGGAACGATCAGGAGGAACCTGCGGCGGGCCAGCCTGAGGCGACCCCGGCGACGCTTGTGAATTCTCAGCAGACTGCTGTCGGTTACGCTGCTCCTGCCGTTCCCGCTCCTGCCGTTCCCTCTCCTGTTGCTCGCGACGCTGCTGCTCTGCCGACTCCGCCTCGCGCCGGGCTTCGTTCAACAATTCCCGAAACGTTCGGCCGAAGCCCTGCTGCTCCAACTGCTCTGCAATTCGCTCGCGTTGCTCGGCCTGCGGATCTGGTTCCTGCTGCTCAGGACCACCATTCGCCGCATCGGCAGGCTGGCTGGGTGAAGCTTGCGGAGTCCGGGTTGCAGCGGGTGTATCGGTCCCCGCGGATTCGCGGGATTGTTGCTGTAACAGGTCTCCGATCGTTCCCAAACTCCGACGATCGTTACGACGAGCGTCCGTCGACTGCGGCAGTGTCCCCGGTTGCGGCTGTGTCCCGGGTTGAGGCTGTGTCCCGGGTTGCGGCTGTGTCCCGGGTTGCGGCTGTGTCCCGGGTTGTGGCGGTGTCCCGGGTTGTGGCGGTGTCCC
>CAXBSH010000609.1:0-2181 GCA_963977705.1 uncultured Planctomycetaceae bacterium | reverse complement strand
GGGTCGGTCAATCGACAACTTTGCTGTGATGATAATTGATCAGGAAGCGATTGGACAGTAATCAGTGGTCAGTAATCAGTGGTCAGTAATCAGTGGGCGGTGGTCAGTAATCAGTGGGCGGTGGTCAGTAATCAGTGGGCGGTGGTCGGTAATCAGTGGGCGGTGGTCAGTGGGTGGTGTACAGTTATGGAGGGCATTGGGTGGGTCGTGGGTGGGTAGTGGGAGAGGACTGATGCGTGGCTGGTTGGTGGTATTGAGTCTGTTTTTGGTGGTGGAGGCGAGTGGAGCGGAGTTGGATGGGAGGCGGCGTCCGAATTTTATTTTTATTCTGACGGACGATCAGGGCTGGGGTGATGCGGGTTTTGCAGGTCATCCTTATGTGCGGACTCCGGCGTTGGATCGGTTGAAGCGTGAGGGGACGTGGCTGCAGCAGTTTTACGTGGCCGCGACTGTGTGTTCTCCCAGTCGAACAGCATTTATGACGGGGCAGTATCCAGCGCGGCATGGAATTCACGGTCATTTTTCGACTCCGGAGCAGAATCGGGAGCGGGCGATGCCCAACTGGCTGAATCCAGCGGCTCCGATGCTGCCGCGGCTGCTGCGAGGGGCGGGGTATGCGACAGCACATTTTGGAAAGTGGCATCTGGGGCACGGTGTGGGGGCACCAACGCCGGCTGAGTATGGTTTTGATGTTTCCAAAGTGGTGAATGGAAGTGGTCCCAGGCTTGGTGAGGAATCTGGTGATCCCTCGTTTCGGGCGAAGTCAACGGCGCTGATCATGGATGAGACGATCGCCTTTCTACGAGCGAATCGGGAGCGTCCCTTTTTTGTCAATGCGTGGACGCTGTTGCCGCATGCAAAGCTGAATCCCACTGCCGAGCAATTGTCGGGCTATGCGGGATTGCAACCGCGGTCTGACGACCCGGCATTTGGAGGCTGGATGCAGAAGTATCTGGGGCAGGCGAAGTCGCTGTCGGATCAGATGCAGGTGTATTGTGCTTCGCTGTCCGATCTGGATGAGCAGGTGGGGCGTCTGCTGAATGTTTTGGATGAGTTGGGACTGGCTGAGAATACAGTCATTTTTTATTCGAGCGACAATGGTCCTGAGGATTATCGGGTGGGGAATGCGAGTAATGCGGGTGTGGGCAGTACTGGTGTGCTGCGGGGGCGGAAACGCAGTATGTATGAGGGCGGAATTCGAACGTTTGGTCTGGTGCGCTGGCCGGGGCATGTTCCTGCCGGGCGCGTGGATGGGGTGAGTGTGACGGGTGGTGTTGATTTACTGCCGACTGTCTGTGGTCTGGCTGGCGTGCAGTTACCAGCGAAGCAGGCTGTTGACGGCGAGGATGTCAGTGACATCTGGCTGGGTGCAGAGCGGGAACGTCGCGAGCCATTGTACTGGGAGTGGCTGTTTAATGTGCAGGGTGCGGCAGACGGATATCTGCCGCCGCCATTGGCGATGCGTTATGGTGACTGGAAGTTGTTTGCAGATCATCGTGGGGAACGGCTGCAATTGTACAATGTTGTGGCGGATCCGTCGGAGCAGCGGGATGTGCTTGCAGAGCAACCGGTGCTGGCTGAGCATCTGAAGAAGCGACTGCTGGCGTGGTCGAGCGGTTTACCTGCCAGCGGGGCTCGTGAAAAGCTGATGGCCGAGGGTTTGGGTATATCGGATGCTGCAGCGGCAAAAAAGACGGATGGGAGATCCGGGCCGAAAGCCACCGCGGTCGTTCGAGCGGCTGCCATGAAGCGTTGGGATACCGATCAGGATGGTCAATTGACTTTGGATGAATATCGAACGGGATTGAAGCAGCCTGACGCTGAGCAGCGATTTCAGCGATTTGATGCGAATGGTGATGGTCGGCTGACGCGTGAGGAGTTTGTGGGAAGCGCAGGCGGCAAATGACTACGGGCGGGCACACAGTTGCAGAAGTTCACCAATCGTCCGGTGGGACTCAATGGGATGTCTCAATGGCACAGCGAGATCGATCGTGTAGCGATTCTGCCGTCCGACTCGAGTTCGCTGCAGGATGGTTGCTGTTTCCAGTTCGGCGATGATGTGCTGCACAGCTCGTTCTGTGATTCCGACCTGTCGAGCGACTTCGCGCAGCGTGATGGCAGGGTTCTGGAAGAGCAGTACAAGGACGTGAGCGTGGTTGGTGAGGAATGTCCAGCGGGGGT
>CAXBSH010000608.1:0-2188 GCA_963977705.1 uncultured Planctomycetaceae bacterium | reverse complement strand
GCTGATTACGCACTCCTAAGGAAGTGGCTGGATGGGCTGCTTCAGGGCCTGGGACTGGGATACGACAGCGTGGTCGTGTGTCCCGGGAACCATGATATCAATCGGGAGGTTGCGGATGATGTGATGGTGCCAACTGATCAAGCAGATGCGGATCGTCGACTTGCGCTACCCATTCGGAAGTCGCATAACGACTGCTTCGAATCATTTTCAGACTTCTGCCGTACCGCTGGAATTCGTTCTTACACGCTCGGTGGCAAGCAATCACATTTGGTCGGACATACTGCATTCCCGGCAGTCAATATTGTCGCTCTCAATTCGGCCTGGTACTGCCGGGGAAACATGGATAAAGGCAAATTATGGGTCGGGCAGGTACATCTCGAGCAGTTACTGGCAGACGGACAACTACGCCCATTTGAGTCACGCGGGACGCCAACGGTGGCTTTCGTTCATCACCCGTGGGATTGGTGGCATTCGGACGAGTACAATGCGTACGAGCGGGCGCGCAGTACGCGCGACATGCTCGCGAAGCATTCGCACCTCATTCTCTCAGGGCACACGCACGGCGAAATCCGCTCCAGCGACCGCATTGGCGAAGCCGCCTACCATCTAACCGCTGGTGCGACGTATTCAGGTGCCCGTCACCCGAACTCGGTCCGGTTGATTCGTATTGATCCAGAGGGGTTCGAGTATCGGACGCTGGCATTTCGCTCAACTGCACCGCAAATGCTCTGGGCCTGCGATGAACCGTCCGACCGTCAGTATTTCTATGCGATGGCTGCTACCCGTGGCGTGATAACCCCACCCGCCCCATCCACACCCCCGGCTGTGTCCGCCTACCTCGCACGTCTCACAGAATCCACCAAATTCCTGGAACTCCCTCAGCTTGGACGTTCACTGACCGTGGAACTGCCCATCGCTGAGGCCTACGTCCCACTGCAGGCCAGTCAATCGAGGCAATTATACGCCGCCCGGAAAGACATTGGAAATCGCCCTGCACCCGCCAGTAACGACCTCAGCGAATCCCTGGAATCCACCGAATTCTCAGCCACCGAACACACGCCACAAATAGTGCTTGATCAGATCTTCCATGTCTGCCAAGCCGCAGACCAGCGCGGCATTATTCTGCTGGGGGAACCCGGAGCCGGGAAAACGACAGGCGCACGACAGGTGGCATGGCAGTTGGCCAGTGGACGCCGCACACCCGCAGAACTTGGCCTGCCCGCTGGCATTCGCCCCGTATTCCTGCGATTGCGGAACCTGAAACCGACGACCATCTCAGCCAGCGCGACCGCCGTGGATGCGCTGAAACAGTTTCTGCGACAGGAAGTGCACTGTCCCGGAGAACCGGCCGGTCAACAGGACCCGTGCGATGCCCTGTGGGATAATCCCGGCGGGCTGTTGTGGATCATCGATGGACTGGATGAAGTCGTGGATCCGCAGCTGCGAGCAATCGTGTCCCGGTGGATTCAGGAAACGCTGAAGCATCGGCGGCGCGACTATTTCCTTGTGACCTGCCGTTTTCAAGGGTATCGCAACGAAGACGTCGCTTTGGGCGGCCGGTTCGTCGAATTCCACGTGGAAGGCCTGTCAGACGACCAGGTCCGCGAATTTATCAATCGCTGGTTTATGGCGGCCAATTCCAAACTGCACGTCAGTGATCGCAGCAAAGCCACTGCGATTGCCACTGCGGATGCTCAGACACTGGTGCAGATTCTGACAACACCAGCGTATCAGTCACGCAGTATGCGCGAGTTGGTGACGAATCCGCTGCTGCTGACGATTCTGTGTATCGTGTATCACGAAGAACGGAATCTACCCACGGCTCGGGCCGAGCTGTATCAGCACTGTGTACGAGTCCTGCTGGGGTTGTGGCGCAAGGATCTGTACAGTGGGCGAGTCCCGCAGGGGGTGTTGCAGCCCTTTGACATCGAAGCAGCGCAGTCCGTTCTTGCACGACTGGCATGGTGGCTGCATCAGGCGGAAAAACGCACAGCCGGGGATCTGCAGGACCTGGCCGCTGAAGCCACACTGGGGCTGCAGCAGGTCTCAAAGCAGTCCGGGCTGGGGCTGGATGGTCAGCACTTTGTTGACCGGATGCGTGAAGAGTCCGGGATTCTGGCCTTCAGTAGATCGGAAGAGCACACGTCTGAACTCCAGTCACTGACCAATCTCGTATGCCGTCTTCTGC
>CAXBSH010000607.1:0-2236 GCA_963977705.1 uncultured Planctomycetaceae bacterium | reverse complement strand
TGGGAGCTGCCGCACGACAGCACATCCGCGAAAATTACTCAATGGATCGACATCTGAATGTGCTGCAGTCAGCCATTAATCTGGCGATGACAGGATCCTGATCCGGCCGCGACTTCACCAAATAGTAGTCTGGTATTCCTTTTATGACAGCAATCCTTGGAATCTCTGCCTTCTACCATGACAGCGCTGCCGCGCTGATCGTCGATGGTCGGATTGTGGCTGCTGCACAGGAAGAGCGATTCACCCGCAAAAAACATGATCCCGGTTTCCCTCTGCACGCAGCTCAGTACTGCCTGCAGCAGGCCGGACTGACTGCAGCTGATCTGGACTATATCGCGTTCTACGAAAAACCGCTCGTTAAATTTGAACGACTGCTGGAAACCTACCTCGCCTTTGCCCCCGCCGGATTCCGCAGCTTCCTGATGGCGATGCCCGTCTGGCTGAAGGAAAAGTTGTGGCAGAATCGCTCGCTGAAAACTTCACTGCCCGGGGCTGATAAGGCCAGACTGATCTTTACCGATCATCACGAAAGTCACGCCGCCAGCGCCTTTTTTCCCAGCCCCTTCGAAGAGGCTGCAGTATTGACACTGGATGGTGTTGGTGAATGGTGCACCACTGCCTGGGGGGTGGGAACAGGCAATCGCCTTGAGCTGCGGCAGCAAATCACTTTTCCCCATTCGCTGGGGCTGTTGTATTCGGCCTTCACCTACCATTGCGGCTTCAAAGTCAACAGCGGCGAATACAAACTGATGGGCCTTGCGCCCTATGGCAAACCGGTTTATGCGGATCTGATCCGCAGGCACCTGATTGAGATTCGCGAGGACGGCAGTTTCTGGATGGATATGCAGTATTTCAACTACTGCCAGGGCCTGACGATGACAAACCAGCGATTCAGTCGGCTGTTCGGCATGCTGCCACGGAAACCGGAATCGCAGCTGGAACAGAAGCACATGGATATGGCCGCCAGTATCCAGGCGGTGACCGAAGAGATTGTGCTGAAGATTGCGCAGCACGTACATCGCCAGACAGGCATGAAGCACCTGGTCCTGGCCGGTGGTGTGGCACTGAACTGCGTGGCGAACGGACGTTTGCTGCGCGAGGGCCCGTTTGCAGATATCTGGGTACAACCGGCGTCAGGTGACGCGGGCGGGGCTGTTGGTGCAGCGGCGTTTGTCTGGTATCACCTGTTACAGAACCCACGCAAACCGGGCGATAGTGATCTTCAGTTCGGTAGTCTGCTGGGGCCGCAATACAGCAACAGCCAGATCGAGTCATTTCTGCAGGGAGCGGGGGCTAAGTACCGGCGATTTTCCGATGAACAGGCACTTGTTGATCATCTGGCGCTGTTGCTGACGCAGGAAAAGGTGGTGGGGTGGTTTCAGGGACGAATGGAATATGGACCGCGGGCACTGGGAGCGCGCAGCATCATTGGTGATCCCCGGTCGCCGAAGATGCAGTCGGTGATGAACCTGAAGATCAAGTTTCGCGAGTCGTTCCGACCGTTTGCTCCCATCGTGCTGCGCGAGCACGTTCATGAGTGGTTCGAGATGCGACCGAACGAAGACAGCCCCTACATGCTGTTGGTCGCGCCAGTACGGGAAGCTCATCGAGTTTCCTTGCCTCCCGGATATGACGCGAAGTTCGGCATCGAGAAGTTGAACTACGCGCGGTCAGTGATTCCGGCGGTCACGCACATTGATTACTCGGCGCGCATTCAAACCGTCGACGACGAACGCAATCCGCTGCTGCATCGTTTGATGGAGAAGTTCTACGAGAAGACGGGCTGCCCGGTATTAATTAACACCAGCTTCAACGTCCGGGGAGAGCCAATCGTCTGTACTCCTCAGGATGCCTGGAACTGCTTTGCAGCCACGCAGATGGATGCTCTGGTGATCGGGAAGTGCCTGATCCGAAAGACGGCTCAAAAGAATCTGCCGGCAGTCAATTGGAACGACTACATCGGGAAATTCCCACTGGATTGAGCCCATGTTGCCTTCAGCATTAATTCGGGCAACTCACGGCTGCAGTCGGAAAATCGCTGCGGATTTCGGCTGCTGGTAACAAATCCCGCTGGCACCCATCAAGATTGGTCGATTATTCTTAATGGTCTGGACAACCGGTCGGGAGTGAATGCGATGCTGCAATGGGAACTGGCAGGCGGACGAACCTGCGATGGAGTTTCGCGTCGGGGATTTTTGCGCGTCGGATCATTGGCCGTCGGAGGCTTGTCGCTGGC
>CAXBSH010000606.1:0-2238 GCA_963977705.1 uncultured Planctomycetaceae bacterium | reverse complement strand
GATCGCCCGACGGTCAGCGGATGCTGACTCAGTCGAAGGCCAAGCAGAAACGCTTCCACGAGGCGACGATTCTGGATGACCGTGCACCGCTGGATCCGACAGCACGAAGTGAGAGCAAACATCAGCGGCGACTGCACAATCCCGGCTACGATCTCACCTTGTCTGTACCGAAGTCTGTGTCTGTATGGTGGGCGCTGGCGGACCGTCAGACGCAAAAGCAGATCGACGGAGTGATTGACGAGGCGGCACAGCGGGTGCTGACGTACATTCAGGACGACCTGCAGTTGGGACGCCGCGGCCTGGGTGGTCGGGAGGAAGAACGAGCTGGCCTCGTGGTTGGCATGTTCTCGCATTTTGACAATCGGAATGGGGATCCGCAGCGACACATTCACTGCACGGTGCTGACCCCCTGCCTGCGGGAGGACGGGTCATGGGCCAGTATCAATGGAGCGAAGCTGCGGGACTGGACCAGAACCCTCGGCCCGTTGTTTCGGTGTGAGCTGGCAACGTTACTGCAGGAGCGTTTTGGGTTGCGGGTGGCCGCAGGCACCGCGGAGGGGCAGCGTGCCCGTTGGTTTGAGCTGCAGGACGTACCGAAGGAATTGGTCCGCCACTGGTCGTCGCGTCGCGAGGAGATTCTGCAGGAGCTGAAGGAGGCCGGACTGGATCCCGGGAATGCATCTGCCGGTGCTCGCACTCGTGCAAATCTCGAAAGTCGTCAGTCCAAGAATGACCATCGTCCACTGAGTCAGCGCCGGGAAGAGTGGCAGAACGAAGCAGAGGGACTGGGTTTTCCGGCGCTGCGGGTTCGGGACCGCCAGAAATTTCAGCCGCGTTCGATGGAGCGAGCAGAGTTTGCGGATCTGGTACGAGCTGCCGCTAAGCGGCTGCATGAGAAGCAGGCGACGTTTACCTATCGCGAGCTGCTGCGGGAGGTATGTGAGGCCAGTGAGACTCGAGGTATCAGTGGTCGAACGCTGGACCGCAAGTTGAGGACGGTGGTTGCGGAATCTCCGGACATTCGCCGGCTGGGGGCGTTGCAGCGGGAGGAGCACTACTGCACGAAGGCCATGTGGGCTCTGGAGAAGCGACTGCTGGGAACAGCTGAGCGGATGGTTCGCGGCAATGCCGGTGCTGTTGTTCCTCGTGAAATCCGCGAACGGATTCTGGCCGGGCATCCCGATCTGTCTGCGGAGCAGGCGGCGGCTGTGCGTTCACTGACGGACGGATCCGGAGCGTTGCGTGGTCTGTCTGGTGTGGCCGGGGCCGGCAAAACTCGATCAACGGAAGTCACCCGCGAGATCTTTGAGGCGGCTGGATATCGGGTGATTGGCGGAGCGCTGTCTGGCGCGGCGAAAGAGGAGTTGGCAGCTCAGGCGAAGGTCCCGTCGCGCACGATCGCCAGTTATCTGCATGAGCTGGACCGAAGTACTCTGCAAAAGGCGGCGGCCAGGGTGCGTCACGATGTGACGCAGCTGGTGCGAGCGGCTGCAGGAAAGCCCACAAAGCGGTTCAATGGAAATCCGCTGGATGCGAAGACCGTGCTGATTCTGGATGAAGCCGGGATGATTGACACTCGACTGATGCAGAAACTGCTGCGGTACGCTGAAAAGGCCGGGGCTACGGTGATCCTCGCGGGAGACAGCCGCCAATTGCAGCCGATTGGTGCGGGAGCACCGTTCCGGTATCTGCAGCAGCGAATTCCGATGGCGACCCTTGAAACGAATCGCCGGCAGAAGAGCGAAGCGGATCGTCGTGCTGTGGGAAGGCTGCGTCAGGGTGAGGCAAAGGAGGCACTTGAGAATTATTCCAGCCGCGGTCGTCTGGTGGTTTCGTCAAGTCGTCGGAAAGCTGAAGACGCACTCCTGAATCGATGGGAAAAGAGTGGCGGATCTGAAAAGCCGGCCGAAAATTTCATCTTCACACAGACCCGTGCAGAAGCGCGGCAGATGAATCAGCGGTGCCAGCAACTGCGTCAGGAACGCGGAACAGTGGATACGGCAAGGGGCACGTCTATCGGGGGAGACCACTTTTTTCGCGGCGATCGCGTCATGTTCCACAAGCCGGACCGAAGTCGCGGCATCGAGAACGGGTACTGCGGAACGGTGCTGAAAGCCGATGGTCGCCAGCTGGTGATACGACTGGATCGTGAACCAACCGAAGTTCAGCGAGCACGTGGACACAGTCAGGTAGTGACTGTTGCGAGCAGCGACACTGCGCCGGGGACGCTGACACTGG
>CAXBSH010000605.1:0-2290 GCA_963977705.1 uncultured Planctomycetaceae bacterium | reverse complement strand
GTGCAGGCTTGCATCCAAAGCAGCTGCCGCGTCCGGTTGTGAAGACAACGAGCTGGCAGCCGCCGGCGACAAGCCCGGTGACAGAGATGGGGTCATATCCGGGGGTATCCATGAAGGTGAAGCCTTTGGATGTGATGGCTTCAGCAAACTGGTAGACGTCACGCAGTGGCGCCGTCCCCCCTTTGGCGACCGCTCCGAGGGATTTTTCGATGATGGTGGTCAGGCCACCCTGCTTATTGCCATAGGACGGATTGTTATCGATCGATGCGTTGTTTCGCCGTGCGTAGTCTTCCCACCAGCGGATGCGTTCCAGCAGCTTTTCGCCGACTTCGCGGCTGACGGATCGACGTGTCAGTAATTGTTCGGCCCCGTAGACTTCCGGAGTTTCTGCCAGAACTGAGCCACCACCATGGGCGACCAGCAGATCGCTGGCGTACCCGAGTGCTGGATTGGCCGTGATGCCGCTGGCACCATCACTGCCACCACACTGCAGGCCAAGAATCAATTCTGAAAGCGGGATGGGTTCACGTTTAACATCATTGGCTGCCGGCAGTAATTCTCTGAGGACACCCACGGCGCGATCAACCGTTCTGCGGACGCCACCAACTTCCTGGATATTGAGGATCATAGGCAGGTCATCGCGACCACCCGCCGATGCGCCGCCCAGCTGGATCAGTCCCTGTGTCTGCTGCAGGTGTGAGGCTTGAGCGGTTTCGCAGCCAAGTCCCAGCACGATGCAGGCAGCGATGTTCGGATGTCTGGCAAATCCGGCCAGCGTACGATTCAGCAGCAGATGGTCATCGCTGTTGTAGGCAAATGCACAGCCACTTTTGTGGACGATGGGAATAACGCCATCGATATTGGGGTAGCGGCTGAGATCTGTCCGTGCCAGTTCCTGAGCGACGTATCGTGACGTGGTGGCAGAACAGTTGACTGTGCTGATGACTGCGATGTAGTTGCGAGTTCCGGCGGACCCATTACGGCGTCGAAACCCTTGAAATGTGCGGGGGAGGGGAGCCGGAAACTGCTGCAGTTCGGTTCCGAATTCGTAGCCCGTTCGTTCGCGTTCGAGGCTGACATTGTGCGTGTGCACCCATTGTCCGGCCGCGATATCGGTGGCAGCCGATCCGATGGGCTGTCCGAACTTGCGAATCGTGCTGCCTTTGGGAATCGGGCGAACGGCGACTTTATGGAACAGGGGAATGGGTTCAGCGGCCAGCAGGTGGCTGTCGCTGGTGGTGATGACATCCCCCGGCTGCAGGGCTCGACGAGCGACGACAATGTTGTCTGAGGGGTGCAGAATCAGAACGGAGGAGATATCTGACACAGGAGGAGTTCCCCGGGGGATGCGTTGGAGCGGAATTGGTTGGAATTCTGGAGGTTCTGCGGAATTCGCACAAGGCATGAATTCGGCAGTCTGAGATTCCGGGAGTACTGGTGTTTCAGAGCTGACAGACCGAGGCGGCGTGTCGCAGGGCAAGCACTGGATCGGGCCACGTCGGAAGAAACTCATGTGCCACGAAGCCGTTGTAACCGGTTTTCAGGATTGCCGCCATGACAGCCGGATAGTTGATCTCCTGCAGCAGATCCAGTTCCCGTCGACCTGGATTTCCGGCAGTGTGGTAATGCCCAATCAGGGCGTGATTTTTCTCTATTCTGCGGATGACATCGCCGTTCATGATCTGCACATGGTAGATATCGAACAGCAGTCGGAATGCGGGGGAATCCATGCGGCGAACAAGTTCAAAACAGCGTTCGACATCATCTCCGAAGTAGCCCGGGTGTCCTTTCATCGGATGGGAGTTGTCGACGGAGTTGAGATGTTCGAGGCACAGTGTGATGTTGCGTTCTTCGGCGTAGGGGAGCACTTTTTTCCAGAGTTCGAGGCAGTTGGTCTCGGCCGTTGTTTCTGACATGCCGCGGACCGTCATTCCGGTGAACGTGATGACTCTGGAGCATTCGTTCTGGACGGCCGTATCGATTGCGGATTTCAGTTTTGCTTCACATTCTGCGTGATTGCCGCGATCAACTGGTCCGGTGGCAAACCCATGGCTGCTGACCAGTGAGATCTGAAGTCCTCGACGGCGAGCTTCGGGGTAGAATTTCCGGTCAATTCCCTCGATCCCGGTGAGCCCGATGCTGATGCAGTGTCCGATGAGGTCGCTGGTGGGCATGGGATTGAAGCACCAGCCCATAACGGACTGGTGAATCTGTTGTCTGGTGATCTGGAAGTCCGGTGCGACCTGCGGTGGCTCGAATTGAGTTTTTGCGAGAGCGGTGGCATGGGATC
>CAXBSH010000604.1:0-2324 GCA_963977705.1 uncultured Planctomycetaceae bacterium | reverse complement strand
CAGTGACTGGAGTTCAGACGTGTGCTCTTCCGATCTAAGCGCGGCAGTGGCTCAGTGAACGCTGGGACGGGACGCCGCGCGTTGGTCTGATTCTGGGCACCGGGCTGGGTGGACTGGCGCGGCGGATTCAGGTGCAGGCGGATTTCGCTTATGCGGACATCCCGCACTTCCCCCGTTCCACTGCTCCATCGCATGCCGGACGGCTGCTGTGCGGAACGCTGGAAGGTGTGCCGCTGATGGCGATGGAGGGCCGATTTCATTATTACGAGGGCTATTCGCTGCGGCAGGTCACGTTTCCGGTGCGTGTGATGCGAGCGATGGGTGCCGGCACGCTGCTGTTGACCAGTGCTGTCGGCGGGATGAATCCGCAGTATCGACTGGCTGACATTGCCATTCTGGAAGACCACATCAATCTGCTGCCTGACAATCCTCTGCGAGGCATCAATGATGATCGGCTGGGGCCTCGGTTTCCCGATATGAGTCAGCCTTACCGCAAAACTCTGGTGGATGCCGCCAGTCAGACAGCCCTGCAGCTGGGGATCGCCGCTCACCGCTCTGTGCTGGTGGCGGTTCCCGGACCAAATCTTGAAACTCGCGCCGAATATCGCATGTTGCGAATGGTGGGGGCGGATATTGTGGGCATGTCGACAGTTCCGGAATGTCTTGCAGCATTGCATGGTGGCATGCAGGTTGCGGCGTTTTCAGTCGTTACGGATATGTGCCTGCCGGATGCCCTTGAACCGGCGGAAATCGAGCGGATTATTGCTGTTGCCAATGAAGGTGGCCAGAAACTGGAACAGTTGCTGGCCGCGCTGTTCCGCAATCACTCACACCTGTTCTGACAACACCAGTCTCAATTCTCAGGGAACACAGTTATGCAGCGACCTCACGGACATTCTGCCCCGCTTCCGGATCCTACTGTGCGTATGTCCGAGGGCTGGCACTGCCTGCACATGTATTATCAGATCGATCAGCAGGCGATGCAGAGACTGCAGCCTGCTGATATTGCGTTTGGTCGTGCGGAAGTGATTGCGATTCTGGATCCGGCAGCCACCGATTCGCCGGCTCGCCTGCAAACCTCAGTCATCTCGGGACACAAAGCTGATCTGGGACTGATGATGATGGACCCGGATCCGCTGAAGATCGACGCTGTCACTCAGAAGCTGCGCGCCAGCCGACTTGGAACAGTGCTGCGTCCGGCGTGGTCCTTTGTTTCCATCACGGAGGTCAGTGAATACGTGCCGACAGTGGAACAATATGCAGAGCGTCTGCGGCGCGAAGGCACTGCCCCGGATGATCCCGCCTTTCAGGCCAAACTGAACGCCTATTCGCAGCGACTGCCAGCCATGAATCAGCAGCGACTGTATCCGGATATCCCACCGTTCCCGTGTGTCACGTTCTACCCGATGAACAAGATTCGACACCCACAGGCCAACTGGTATACGGAACCATTCAGTGTTCGCAGTGAACTGATGGCGGAACATGCGACGTCGGGCATTCGCTTTGCCGGAAAGGTGTCGCAGCTGATTACGGCATCGACGGGCTATGATGACTGGGAATGGGGCGTGACGCTGTGGAGTCGTTCGCCGGAACACATCAAGGACATCGTGTATTCGATGCGGTTTGATCGCGCGTCGGCGAAGTATGCGGAGTTCGGACCGTTCTATATTGGTTATGTCATGACGGCTGAAGATGCACTGACACACCTGAAGGTCTGAGCTGATCTGAAAGCCGGGGTCGCAGCGGCAGAAACTGCCGCTGCGGCTGCACTGAGCAATCGATCAGTCACCAACAGCCATTTTCTGCAAACTTCAGTAAACTTTCTCGATTTTCTCCTGAATGCAGCCGATAGGACCGATGTGCCGTCAAAGTCGGCACAGACGTCAAGGATGAACGGCGTTCAGGAGCATCAGAGTGATCAGTCCCGCAAAGTATTCAGGCGTAATCCGAATTCTGTCCATTGCTGGTCTTGCGGTCGCCTTGACGGCGGCAGTGGGTTGCGCGGCGGAGGGACTGAAGGGAATGCTGCCGTGGGGCGGAAAGAAAGACTATCAGCCCCTTGAAGCGCGCGAAGCTGCTGAGCAGGCGAAGGATTCGCAATCGAAGCCAGGGGCAGCGACGTCAGCCACTCAGACACCTGCTCGCAAAGCATCGTGGTCGCCTTTCGGACGTGGTGCAACGACTCCCGAGGCATCCAGTACAACGGAGACAGCGGATAGTGCGAAGAAGACTGGATTCTTCCGCAACCCGTTCCGTCGTGCTGCTGCCCCACCCGCTGACCCATTTGTTGAAAAAACGTCAGAGCCTGAGGCTGACGAAGAATC
>CAXBSH010000603.1:0-2330 GCA_963977705.1 uncultured Planctomycetaceae bacterium | reverse complement strand
GGATGGGGCCGAGCAGGAATGCTCGGGCTACATTTTGTCCTCGGCGTCAGGAATGCCCGGACTACATTTTGGCTGACAACTGACTACTGAGAACTGACCACTTCTTTCGGCTCGGCGGGAGCCTCGCCCTCCCAAGGGGAACTTTGCGTGCACTGATCAGTAATCAGTAATCAGTGATCAGTGATCAGTGATCAGTTGTCAGTTCCGCTGCCGAGGCGACGACTGACTGAGCATGTGCTGTGGGGGGCATGTTGTGTTGGAGCTGGCTGCTTGTGTGTGTCTGTCGCGGCTTCTATACTCCGCGCACGCAGTCCTCGTTGGCCACCTGTGCGGGCCTTGCTTGGGCTGGGAACTGATGTTTTTTGGGGGGGCAGGAGCTGCAATTCGGCCCCATCCTTCAACAACACCGTGTTTCAATTCTGGTGCGAAAGTATCGCTTGGGCTAAGACTTTTTATCCGTGCAGTCTGGCAGACTCTGAGTCCCTGCGGATCACAGTGTTTCTTGCGCCTGTTCTGGTTTGTTTGATGCTCACATCTGTTGCAGGAGTCGTGTAATGTCTGCGTTCGGGGAGAATCCTGGTGGCAGTGACAATCCGTTTGATGTGCCTTTCGAGGTGCAGGCAACGTCTGAGCTGCAGACGGGTATGCAGTTGCCACTTGCCGGTCGCGGTCGGCGACTGGTGGGATCGTTGATCGACACATTTATGGGACTGGTGGCGATTATTCCGGGGTTCATTCTGATGGGCGTGGGGGTCTTCTCCGCAGCCGCAGCAGGTCCGGGTGGTGTTCCCATGCCGCCAGGTGCGGTACAGTCGGGGCCAGCAGGAGAATTTCCCGTTGAGGGAACTGGGCTGTCGCCTTTCGATGGTATGGAAGTTCCGGGTACAGATGTTGGAGGCATGCCTGGGGTGACGGGAACGCCGGGCGGAATCGGTGGTCCGGGTGGTGCAACTGTGCCACCGATGCTGATCGGTTCTTTGCTGGGCGGTATCGTGCTGATCGGGTTGTCGATGCTTGTGATATTTGGTCTGCAGATTTACCTGCTGGTGACTCGCAGCCAGACCGTTGGCAAGATCCTGACAAGGACTTTGATTGTGGATTATCGAACGGGTCAGCGAGCCGGAGCGGTCTCATGCGTGCTGCTGAGATTTTTTGTGCATGGGGTTATCACTGCGATACCCAACATCGGCGGGCTTTATGGTCTGGTGGATGCGCTGTTCATTTTCCGACAGGATCGTCGTTGTCTGCACGATCTGATTGCGTCGACTGCTGTGATTGAGTTGCCGCGGAATTGAAGTGCTGTTACTGTCGGCGTCGAGCCGGTGCGTGCATGCGAGCGGATCGCATTTCGCGCCGGTCTGCTTCTTCCTTCAGACGCTGTCGTTTGTCGTGCTGTTTGCGACCTTTGCACAGTCCCAGCCGAATTTTGACAAAGCCACGCTGGAAGAATACCTGCAGTGGCACGAGAGTCAGGCCGTCATTTTCAGCGGCCTCGGCGAACTTGCGAATCTCACGGCGATTCAGCAGTAGTTTGCGTTTTCGCTGACGCTCGTGATTGTAGATGCTGGCCTGCGCGTATTCAGCGATATCGCAGCCGCACAACCAGACTTCTTCATGGTCGACGCGAGCATAGCTTTCGTCTAGCGTGATCTTGTGATTGCGGATGCTTTTGACTTCGCTGCCCGTCAGCACGATACCGCAGTCAAGTTCGTCGAGGACGTCGAATTCGTGACGTGCGCGACGATTGGTGCAGACGATCTGGCGTTCGTCGGCATCATCTGCGGATTTTTTGCTGTGTCGTGAGCCAGCCATACGGTTCGATCTGTGTGGTTGCAGGTTGCATTCGCTCTGCGAAAGGCTCGTATTCTTGCAGCGTGAAGATTCACGTCCAGCGTAATTCTGAATTTTCGCCGAAGACAGCCGTCGCTGGCATTGGGGGCCAATTTTTCAGATCAACGAAAAATCCTGTGCGCACCTGCAGGTTGCAGTTTGATGGGGTTGGCGCAAAACGCTCAGGATTTTGCTTCCGTGCCAGGAAGAACACAGCGGCTCAGACGCAAACGACACCCCCCCGTCAGCTTACGCTGACCGGGATTTGGCTTTTGTTATTGTGTTGTGGAGTTCCTGTTTCACCGCGGCACGAGGAGTCGCGATCGGAGGAGGATGAGTGGGGCAAGTTCGTGTTCGGTGATGGGGTGATTTTTCCCGTTGAGACGCTGAGAGGTTTTCTCGATCAACGAAAAATTATGTGCGCAGCTGCAGCTTGCAGTTTGATGGGGTTGGCGAAAAACTCGCTTGGAGCTGCTTCTGGGCGAGGAAAAACATAATCG
>CAXBSH010000602.1:0-2341 GCA_963977705.1 uncultured Planctomycetaceae bacterium | reverse complement strand
CGACACCCGCTGGCTTCCGCTAACGGCTCGCCAAATAACACTTTACTGTTTTTCGTGTCATTCGTGTCATTCGTGGTTGAACAGCAGCACGCAACCGGCAAACCGCGGCCGATACCCGCAGTCTTCCACCAACAACTCGCCAGGCAGGCAAAAAGCCCCTCTACCGCGACCCGTTCACCAGCCCTGATTCGTGTCATTCGTGTCATTCGTGGTTGAAACGCAGTACGCTACCGGTACTCCACGGCCGGCGACACCCGTTGGCTTCTGCCAACAACTCGCCGGGCGGGCAAAAATCGCCACTACCACGTCCCGTTCTCCATTCCGCTTTCGTGTGTTTCGTGTCTTTCGTGGATGAACAGCAGTACTCGACGGTCACACCGCGGCACCGACACCCGCTGGCTGCCACCACCCGCAGCCATAGGCTCCCTCGCTTTTTCTTTGGTTCTCTCTGGAGTTCCTCTGTTTCATGATTGCACTCATCACCGGGATTACCGGGCAGGATGGTTCCTACCTCGCCGAATTGCTGCTGAGCAAAGGCTATCAGGTTCACGGCATCGTCCGTCGCAGCAGCTCCCTGGAGCGTATACGGCTCAGCAGCCTGTATCAGGATCCACAGATCTACGGGTCGCGATTGCATCTGCACTACGCCGATCTGACCGACACCACCACGATCCGGCGGATCGTCATGCAGGTTCAGCCGAACGAGTTTTATCATCTGGCAGGTCAGAGCCATGTGGGGCTCAGCTTTGAGATTCCGGAAAGTACCTGCGAGCTGACAGCGATGGCCACCTTGCGGATCATGGAGATTCTGCGGGACCTGCCACAACCTCCGCGATTCCTGCATGCCAGCAGTCGTGAAATCTTCGGTACACCCACGGTGTCACCGCAGGATGAACAGACCCCGGTGAATCCCAATTCGCCCTATGGATGTGCCAAAGCCTTTGCCACGCAGATGACTCGCATCTACCGTGAAAGTCACGGTTTGTTTTTCTGCAATGCGATTTGCTATAACCATGAAAGTCCACGTCGCGGCGAAAACTTTGTGACTCGCAAAGTCACGCTGGCTGCCGCTCGGATTAAATCCGGGCTTCAGAAATCGTTGACCCTTGGCGATCTGGACGCCGAGCGTGATTGGGGGTTTGCTGGCGATTTTGTGCAGGCGATGTGGCTCATGCTGCAGTATTCAAAGGCAGATGACTATGTCCTGGCTACGGGACGCAGTCATTCGATTCGAGATCTGCTGCAGCAGGCCTTCAGCTATCTGGGCCTCGACTGGCAGCAGTATGTGCAGATTGATCAGCGATTCCTGCGTCCTGCGGATGCTGCGGCCCTGCTGGGGGATTCTTCCAAAGCCCGCAATGTTCTGGGGTGGCAACCTGAAGTAAGTTTTGAGCAATTGGTGAAATTAATGGTAGATGAGGATTTGCATCGCGTCAGCACAACCGGTATGGCACGATAGCGTCTGGCGTGCTCTCCTATACCTATGTCGTGCTTCAGATTTCAGGCTGCCGATAGACACTGTTCTTAAATAGTTTCAAGGAGTTTGGGCCGTGAGTGAGGGGGCAACGTCATCAGGCAGTATGGTTCATAGGAAAAAGGAGCCTCGCATTTTCCCAGTCTTGGTTCTGATGATCGTTTTTCTCGGGATTGCTCGCTCATTCAACTCAAGGTTCTCCCTCAGCAAAGTTCCCGGCCCGGAACGTGGTGATCTTGTACTTTTGGCTGATGCTCTGCCATCAGAATTGGACGGCTGGAAACGAGTCGGCTTTACACCTGCGGAGGTTCCAGAAGAGTTGCCCGATGGGCAGTTCTGGTGGGTTCATGCGTGGGGCTACTCAAACGGACAGCAGAACTGTATTATCTCCCTCGACCAGGCAGACTGGACGGCTTGGCACGATTTGACAGTCTGTTATCAGGCAGTCGGTTGGACGCTTGCAGATCGAAAGGTGCTTGAAATTCCGTATCCAGAAGGGGGGACATGGCATGCCGTGACTGCGGATTTCACGGAAGCTTCAGGACGCAAAGCTTTCCTGGTATTTTCGCTGTTTGGCAGTGATGGTACCCCCATGGATTCGCCATGGCAGGGGCTGTTTCCAGAACCCGTAAACGACAGTTTCGCGGAACGCCTGAAGGGACGCTTTAATCAAATGCCTGCTGCACCGCGGCCAGTGCACAAGAAAGTCAATCATGAACGGGTTCTGCAGACACAGGTGTTTGTGACGTACACAGGAACTTTGACCGAAAGCCTTCGTGAATCTGCGATTGCACTTCATCTTTCCACGCGACCTTTTTTTCGCGACGCATGGAACATCCACTGGAAGAAGTGGCAAGCCAGTCAGGG
>CAXBSH010000601.1:0-2341 GCA_963977705.1 uncultured Planctomycetaceae bacterium | reverse complement strand
GGGGAAGCCACGGTTTTCGAGCCCGTTCATTTCCATTTTTCCGCGATTCGCTGCACAGGGCTCCGTCGACAGGCTCGTTCACCTTCAGATTCCGCAAATCCAGCGTCAGCAGCGGCCGAGCCATCTTCTGCGTGGCATCCAGACTGTGCTTCAGGAACTGAATTCGCCGCAACAGCATCGTTTCCTGATCCACATACACTCGCACGTACTCAGGAATATGCGGCCGACTGTCCACAAACGTGCCTTCCGGAAGCTGAAACACTTCCTTCCGCACGCGATCGCTCCAGCGACCCGTCACTTCCAGAATGGACCGATCCCCGGCCTTCACAACCTTCACGGGCACGAAAGTCATCGAAGCCTGCAGACGCGACAGCAGAGCTCGCATCCCTCCCACGCCCAGATCCATCGCCACACTGGCGGCGTCGTACCCAGGCACTGCCGCAGCTGCCTCCTGAATGTCCCGCAGGTTGCGACGATTCACTCGAACCGAATCGCCGTTCTTCCACTGAGTATAAACGACGTTGCCATCGGACACCTGCAGCAGCTCGCCGCGAGTCTCTTCCGGCTTGAACTCGGCCGCCGGAGCATCAAGGGCCATCGCCGGACCGTCCGTGGCACGCATCGGACTCATCGGGAAAATCTGATAGGCCAGATGCACGCGATTGCCCGCGGCTTCTGTGTAGGTGCCTTTGGCAATCAGCTTGATTCCCGCCATGCTGGCTGTCTGCTGCAGTTCGCAGCTCAGACTGTCCAGCCCCTCCAGCCGAGTGCGTGCCTGACTGAGCACCTCTTCGGGTGACGGCAGAGCCACAGCCGGAGCCGCGGCGGGCGATTCCTGCGCCGGGGCAGCAGCAGCCGGGGCAGCAGCAGCCGGGGCAGCAGCCGGTGCAGCAGCAGCCGCAGGGTCCTGTGTCCCCGGTTTCTCATCCGCAAGAACCGCAGCGGCAGACAACAGCAGACAGGCACCAACACCCCGAAGTCTGCGCAGATTAAGAAAGGAGGGCAGGGTGGGGCGATTTTGAGGTTTGTAATTCATGTTCGGAATCTGCTGAATTTGTCAAAGAATCGAGCCTTCCGGACCCGAAACAAGAGGAGAAGGACCATTGGAAGATGGTGGGCGAACTCCCACAGTGCTCATGTTGCCGTCCTGCGGCCTCCTGAGTCAACCGAAGGGATCACCCGTCTGTCTGCCAGCACGCGACTGAGAGTATCAGTCGCGAGTCGTGAGTTTAGCAGCTTCCCCGTTCAGGGGTCGACGCCAAACAGCGACGGGTCGAGCCATTCAACTGCGGTATTCAGGGATACGGTTATCTGCCGGTTGCCGTTGGATCGAAGTTGGGTATGCCTCGATTCACGAAGCATCTCAAGGAAGGGGTTGCGATGAGATATTACTTTCTGGCCCTGGGCGCCCTGGTGGCGGTCTGTATGGGCTGTGCGGGAATCGACGGAACGACTTCCGTCATGAAAACCACCGAACACGTTGCACCTCCGGCGGCCATGCTGGCCCACCCCGGTCCCATGGTGGACGGTCCAGGACCTGGGGTTCTGGGCATGCTGGCTCAGCCCGGCCCCGCCATGGCTGGTCCAGTCATGAGCACTCAGATTAAGTTTATCGGCCAGGACGGAATGTCCGTGGGCTGGTTGTCCGGTAACACTCTGGCTCGCAGCCAGAAAATTGTTCCGGGGACGGCAGACTTCGGTCAGGGAGCCATCTATCAGCTGGTGCTGGCAGATATCCCGGGCGAAGGCTGGGAAGGTCGCAGCCTGTATCCGACTCTGGAAGTCCGCGCTGCTCACCCCAACACCATGGCTTACCTGCAGCACAATGCCGTACCGCTGGAACTGACCGAGGAAGACCTTGAGCACGTTCGCAGCAATAACATGGTGACCAAGGTCATCTATCTGCCGACTCCGGAATTCCAGTCGCGAGCCATCGCCGGGGTGGAAACCCTGGTCTCCACAACTCTGGATCCGGGAGTTGATCCGATTCAGCAGGCCGAACGCATGGGCACCATCATGCTGGTGCTGCGAGTTGGCAGCAAGGACATGAACTTCGAAACACCGGCTCTGGCACCACAACCGGACGGCAGCGTCCAGCCGGTTTCGTTCCAGACGATCAGCGGTGACGAAGGCCAGTATGCTCCGCCGACGCCAGTTGGCATGATTCCGGCCCACATGCAGGGTGTTCCTGGTGCTATGGTTGCTGCGATGGGTGCCCCGGGTGCACATGTACCGGTATCCGGAGTTGGTCCGACGCCAGCGTGGGGCATGCCCATGACCGGAACACCGATCGGTCTGCCTGGCCCGAGATCGGAAGAGCACACGTCTGAACTCCAGTCAC
>CAXBSH010000600.1:0-2355 GCA_963977705.1 uncultured Planctomycetaceae bacterium | reverse complement strand
TGGGAATTCTCAGGTCCTGCGCGGTGGTTCCTGGGGCAGCGACCCAAACTCAACCCGTAGTGCATATCGAAACTTTCGCCACAAAAACGACTACTACTACGACCGCGGCTTCCGCGTCGTCCTCGAATCTGCTCCACGTCTTGAGCAATCTGCAGATCAAACGACGACTCGTGGGCCTCAGGAAGGTACACCGGAGCCGATGCCGCAGAATGCCAGGTCATCCACCGAGCAGATGTCGACGCTGATTACGACAACTGGTGACAAACAGCTCACGGAAAACTCCATCGGTATGCGTTTTGTACGGATTCCTGACGGCTCGTTTCTGATGGGATCTCCGGTTGACGAAGAACACTCACGGGATAACGAACGACAACAAAAAGTAACGTTCAGTCAGGCTTTTCACATCGGCGTTTACGAGGTGACTCAGGCCCAGTTCACTCAAGTCATGGGAAAGAACCCAAGTTGTTTCACGGGGGATAAAGTCGCTGAGCGTCATCCGCGAACTCGCAGAGTCATCAAGCCTGTCGATTCATCGAATCATCCTGTTGAAACAGTCACCTATGATGATGCGGTGGAGTTTTGCAAAAAGCTTTCTGCATTGCCTGAGGAGCAGTCAGCTGGACGTCGTTATCGCCTGCCGACGGAAGCCGAGTGGGAGTATGCATGTCGAGCCGGCTCGACAGCGGCTTTCAGCTTCGGACATGAGGCTTCTGAGCTGGGAGCCTATGCGTGGTACGTGGAGAACAGTGAAAAGATGACGCACGCAGTCGGTACCAAACGACCAAACGCTTTCGGCCTTTTCGACATGCACGGGAATGTCAGCGAGTGGTGCAGCTTGATGGAAGGCGACAACACACCCGGCCCGGATCCGAACGGACCCGACAACTGGATTCCCTGCGTTGCACGAGGTGGCTCGTGGACCACGTATCCTGAACTCATGCGGAGTGCCTATCGCGACGAAGCACATTCCAATGGCTTCATTCACAACACTGAGGGGTTTCGAGTGGTGTTGGAGTAATCATCGTCTCGCCCGGCCCGTGACAGGACGATGCCACCAACCGTAGCTTGTGCTTCCGCCCGAGGTGCCATCCAACCCCAAAGGTACCCAACCGTACCGTGGGCTTCAGCCCGCGCCCCACCCAACCCCAAACGTAGCCCGAGCATTCCTGATGCGAGGGACAAAACGTAGCCCGAGCATTCCTGCTCGGCCACTTCCATTAAAAAACGCTTGGGATTTCAAGGGTGACGAGAAGTTCCTGCACGGGCTAAAGCCCACGCTACCGTACTTAACCCAACCGTACCGTGGGCTTCAGCCCGCGATCCACCACGCCAGTCCCCTCCCCAACCACCGTTCATCGTCCACACACAGTTGCCAGAACAACAGTTGACATCCTTGCCCCTGCAGCCAAGACTTCTGCTGCCTGTCTTCTAATGATCAGCCAAAGGTAAAGTATGCGATTTCTGATTGTTACAGTGTTAATCGTACTAAGTCTGGACGTCGTATCGCTAAGGGCAGACGAGCCGGCGAAGCCAGTTGAAACGACTGAAGACTGGAACGGTGTGACCTTTGTGGCAATCCCAGGCGGCCAATTCACCATGGGAGGTGATCAGACCGCTGCTGACCTCACCGACACCGGGATCAATGCCCCGGATGGATTTTCCACAGACAACGAAGCACCTGCGCACCGTGTCAAAATCTATCCTTTTCACATGGGAAAGTACGAAGTGACCCGAGGTCAGTTCCGGATCTTTGTGGACGCAACCGGGTATCAGACTGATGCGGAGAAGCATCCTCGCGGCGGTTGGGGTGTGGACCGACACTTGAAGAAAGAAGGACAGAAGACACTGTACAGCTGGATGAATACAGGCTGTTCGCAAACCGACAATCACCCGGTTGTCAATGTCTCGTGGAATGACGCAGTGGCGTATTGCCGATGGATGACCGAGCAATACAGCAAGGATGGCCCGCCTCGAGTGTGTCGTCTACCAACCGAGGCGGAGTGGGAGTATGCCTGTCGTGCTGGTTCAGTGACTCGCTACGCGACCGGCGACACACCGCGAAGCCTTGTCGGATCTGCGAATGTCGCGGACGCCAGCCTTGAAATTGAACTTCCAGATCTGGACTACAGCAAGTTTCCCCCCTTCCCATTCCGTGATGGAGTTGCCTTTACCAGCGTTACCGGCAGATACGCCGCCAATGCATTCGGACTGCATGACATGCATGGCAATGTCTGGGAGTGGTGCAACGACAACTACGACGCGAAATACTATTTCAGGTCGCCCCCAAACAATCCACAGGGAGCAGATCATGGGAATTCTCAGGTCCTGCGCGGTGGTTCCTGGGGCAGCGACCCA
>CAXBSH010000599.1:0-2359 GCA_963977705.1 uncultured Planctomycetaceae bacterium | reverse complement strand
GGAGGTGCGGCTCGGCGGGAGCCTCGCCCTCCCGAGGGTAGCGGACGGGGGCATCCGGCTCGGCAGGAGCCTCGCCCTCCCGAGAAGACCCTTGCGTTTGCTGACCACTGACCACTGACCACTGACCACTGATCACTGACCACTTGCGTCCGATCTCCGTGCATCACGAGCTGCCTGACGAGCGATCACCACCATCGCGATGATGTCATACAGCGCATGCACCACCATCGCGCCCAGTAATGTTCCGGTCGACTGCACCAGCCACTGCATCAGCAAGGCAATCGTCAGAATCACCAGCATGCTCTGCAGTCCCTGCTGTCGATGAGCCAGCACAAAGCCAATGGCAGAGATCCCAATCGCCAGCCAGAATTCGCCCAGCGAATACCACAGGATCTGCACCAGCACTCCGCGATACACAACCTCTTCAGAAATACCGGCCGTCACCGCCAGTGCGATCTTCAGAACCCAGTCAGCACCAGTCCCCGGCACGAAGCGATAGACAAACATCTGACGTCGCTGCTGCGGAGTTCGAAGACGCGAAGAACCAAACAGCAGCGCGAGGCAAGCCACCAGACACAGCAGCGATTTGCTGACGGTTCCCGGCAGATCCCCCGGTCCACGAAACGCCGAATAGCCGAAACCCAACCCGGTTGCCGTAGCCATCCACAGCAATAACAGCAGCATGACGATCGACGATCGCCAGATCCTGCGCCGCATCCGCAGATCATCCAGCAGCTGCGGGTTCTGCTGCAGACGTCGAGTACTGCGCAAGGCCAGCCACGGCAGCAGGACCAGTACATAAAACACAAAGACCAGCGATGGCGTCCCTGGTAGCCGCAACTCTCCGTTTAGCATCTATACCCCAAAGTCAAGAAAAATCGCAGGCTTTTCTCGGATTCCCGTACACGATCGCCTATTGCGATTTTCCCAGCCCACGAACAAATTCCAGCACATCCGCCAGATCCTGATGGCTCAGTTCCTTCTCCAGACCTTCCGGCATCAGTGACTTCCCTGTACTTCGCAGCTCTTCCACTTCCGATCTTAACAGGGTCTCTGTCCTGCCCTCCGCCGCCAGGAATGTCAGCCCCGTTGCAGTCTCTGTCGTCAGCATGCCGGCCACTGAACGACCGGCTGTAGTGACCGCTACGAAATTCAGATATTTCGCTTCCACGGCGGCACCTGGATCAAGGATGGCATGCAGCAGTACGGCCGGCTCACGACTGGTCAAAGACGCCAGATTCGGTCCGACTTCGTGTCCCACACCGTTCTGGCGATGACAGGTTGAGCAGCGTTTAGCGAAGATCTGCGCCCCACGTTCAGCGACTCCCTGCAGCGAAAGCACCGGCTTCGCAGCCTCCAGCACTGCCCGTCGATCCGCGTCACCCGCAAACAGCTTTTCCAGTCGAGCTTTCAGGTTCTCATCGGCCGCCACCATCAGACGCTGTCGCTGGGCCGCATCCAATTCACCCGCCGCAACCTCACCCGATTCCAGCTGCGTTACCAGTCCGGCAATCCAATCCCGACGACCGGCGATTGCCTGAAATGCCTCCCGGCGAACGGCCGGAGTCAGCGAGTTCCAGCGAGCCAGCAACAACTCGGCAGCGCCTTCGAACCCACGTGCGCTCAGTCCCTGAACCACCAGAATCTGCAGACCGGCTTCCCTGCGCGGCAACAGCAATTGCTCCACAACCTCACGCCTGTGCTGCAGCTGAGGATCCAGCATCAGCAGTCGAACAGCGAGGGGCTGATCCGAAATTGGCTGTTCACCCAATGCTTCTGCAACCGCTCGGTCCATTGCCTGCGCCAACGCAACCCCTGTCTCGCCCTGATCCAGCAGCCTCTGCAATCGCGGACGGTCACTCAGCAGTCGCTGCAGCAGCCCCACCAGCAATGGACGATAGCAGTACATACCCGCAACACTACGCTCATTGGCGCTTTTCAGCAGCAGACTGGCCAACTGTAAATCCGTTCCCAGAGCCGCAGCCTGCTGCCCCAACTGCTCCAGCTGCTGCCCATGCCCCGCACCCGCAACGGCTTCTGCCACCGCCACTGCGTTCCCGGCATTCAATGAACTCAACGCAGCCGCCTGCACCCAGACATCCTCCGTCGTCAGTAATAACTGCCCCAGAATCTCAGACGAGACAGCAGCAGGCAGAGCACCAGCCGCCGTCGCCAGCTCCAATCGCACCTTCAAGTCAGGGTCACCCGCCAACTGCTGCAGCTCTGGCAGCTGATCTGCCGGCACACCGGACGATGCGGCCAGACGCACACCCCAGCGACGCACACCGGGATGAGCATCCGCCAGTGCCGCACGCAAATCGCTCGCCTGCAACTGCTGCAGTTCGGCCAGTGTGCATAA
>CAXBSH010000598.1:0-2361 GCA_963977705.1 uncultured Planctomycetaceae bacterium | reverse complement strand
AGGCGCCTCTTTGCTGAGTTGTTATCCGCTCGCGGAATGGCTGAGCAACGGGCAAACGTGCGCCGCGTCGCGGCTTTGTGTGGGCAACAGGCGACCGGGCAGGAATGACGCAAAGGACAAAAGTCGTAGTCTGGGCTTTAGCCCGGGCACGAACTTAGAGTCACCTTTGAAATCCCCAGTGTTTTTTGAAGGATGGGGCCGAGCAGGAATGCTCGGGCTACATTTTGTCCTCGGCGTCAGGAATGCCCGGGCTACGGTTGTGGGTGAATAAGGACGGTTGAGTAGTGCCAGTTGACTGCGGCTCGGCGGGAGCCTCGCCCTCCAGAGGTGGGGCTGATCACTGACAACTGACGACTTTGTTCTTCGGTGGTGAAGAATCATCAATACTCAGACGGCACAGCAACGCCGCGTAGAGCATTTTACGTAGAGCCGAAATACGAGCGTGCAACGAAAAAAGCCCCTGATTCTTTACCAGAATCAGGGGCTTTGAGACTGAGTTCAGCCTGACCACTAAAGAGCTTCGGCGGGCACGGCACCTTTTGGAGCATCTTTGGGCATGTCGGCCGGAGTGATAGCCTGTCCCGGCGGGGCTCGCAGCTCTTCCGGAACATCACTGTCAGCAGTGCAGCCTGGCAGGCAGATGCAGCAAAGGGTCAGCAGGCACAAAGTCAATCGCATGGTAGACCTCAAATCTGTAGGGATTACTCAAGACCAGACACAACCTGTCCGTCGGCAATGCCACCAAGACGCAGCAGGATGTCTGCATCTGTGCTGGTGGACAAAGCACGGACGGAACCGTCAGCCAGAGTATACTGCACAATTCCGGCATGGCGACTGGTGAATTTAGCATCTTCCAGAGTTGGTCGGGTTCCGCCGTAGGAAATTCCGGCGAGGGACTTTGCGGCATAGTGCATGCCCATCGGGCCAACCAGCCACGAGAATGATCGCAGGCGACCAGTTCCTTTGTAGCCATCCATGAACGCCCCGGTCACTTCGCCGAACATCACGGTGTTGGACAATCCGTCAGTAACTTCCGCGAACCGCTTCTGCTTGTTCATGCGGAACAGTCCTTCGTAGTCGTTGATTGCCTTGTAATCAGGGCTGGTGACTGGAATTCCCAGTTCTTCAGCGCTGGCAGTCAGACGTCCGGCACAACCCATATAGCTTGTCAGAGCATGCTTGCTGGCAACCGGGTCAGGATTCTCGTCGTTCATGACATACCCACCATAACGAGGACCACCGGCTGTGCGGATCATCCACAGTGTGTAATCCGTCGAGCCTGGTTTCAGGACCGATGCTGGGTTGTCTGAGGGGCAGAGCAGTCCCGGGACCTGAACGTTGGTCACAGCATTTACTGCAGCGTACGTGTAATAGTTCTGCTTCATCGGGTCCGGAGCATTCTGCTGGAAATCCCGAGCGTCCATTTTCATGGCTGATGCGAATGGGCGATAGACCGCTTCCTGCTCCAGAAATGGCAGCAGGTAAGGCATCGTGCCGATCAGTGTCAGATTGTCCATCTGAGTAAAATCGGCGTAACCAGCAAAGTCAAAGATCTGGCCGGGTGGCAACTTTTTGTAAGTGCCTTCAAAGTTGTGAACAGCCAGACCCAGCTGCTTCAGATTGTTTTTGCATTGTGTTCTGCGAGCAGATTCGCGAGCCTGCTGCACCGCCGGTAACAGCAGTGAAACAAGGATTGCAATGATCGCGATCACCACCAACAGTTCGATGAGGGTGAATCCTTCGCGATCTTTCCGTGCCGGGGAATGGCCTGAAACGCGTTTCATCATCGGGGTATTCCTTCTTCGCTTCTTGAATAAAGACTTCAGGAAGTGTCCTTGCGTCCAGGATCTGCGCCGCAACATGCGGGGCAGCGTTAAAGTTTTCCCGAACACCCTGAATACCTAGCTCGTGAAAATCCGTATGCAGAGATAAAGGCCCAACTGTTTCAAAAAAGGGACAGGAAAGTTCACCAATTGCCCGGAATCATTAAAGTCGGCCACACAAGGGATTGATCCATGCAATTGCTACATTGAGCAGAGTTTGCCTGAATTACTGCGACGACGGTGGTTTTAGAGGGGCTGAATGGGATCTGCTGTTGGTAGGGTGTGCGTCACATTGCAACAGCAGGTGCCATGCACCTGAACCCGCAACCGCAACGCCCTGCAGGCACGCAGAATCTTTGTTTGAACCGGAACAACCCGTGTTCCAGGATTAACCATTCAGTTGGTGCAGCAAATCTATGCCACGTGTCAGCCGCAAACAGATTTTTTCCGAAACCGATGTGCAGGTCTTCCATCTGATCAGTCGCTGTGTCCGTCGCAATCATCTGTGCGGCACTGATCGCCGGGCAGGTCGCGATTA
>CAXBSH010000597.1:0-2363 GCA_963977705.1 uncultured Planctomycetaceae bacterium | reverse complement strand
GAAAGTGGCATTGACATTGAATCTGCGGTAATAGTTGCCTGTGTCCGTTTATTGAGAAGACTACATGAACATGGTTGGGTCCATGGAGATTCACATCTGGGAAATTTCATGATAAAATCGGATACCATGGAAATTTGTATGATTGATCTCGAAAGAAGTTTTAGAACTAACGAACCAAGAAACCAATTATTGGATATTCAGGAGATGTTTGGTCACGCTGCCAAACTGACAGTAGTAGAACCTATGTGCAACGAATGGAGCTTGAAAGGTATGTACGGCGTAACGGCGCGACTACATCCATTAAATTCAACAAGATATGACGGATCCTCTTCCTTTGTGAAAGATGACCGATGTACAGAAATATGTGAAAGTAATCTGGAGGCTGAAGACACTGTGGTTTTCATAGGCGGCCGGGCAGGAATGCCCGGTCTACATGTTTTGTCCCTCAAATCATTCCTGCCTGCACGATCACAACCACAGTGTTTGGCTAATCGTGAGCTTCACCCTTCCGAGGGACCTGGAAACTTCAGGGATGCGCTTCGGCGGCAGGGACGGGTCTCAATGTCCAACTCCACTCGGATTCGCCATGGGGGATGCAACGGCTCACCGTTGGGGGTTCCTTGGGGTGTCCTGACCGCGTGCTGACGCACCTGGCTCTGCTGAGACCGGACCGTTCCGCCTGGGTGGGGTGTGGGCCGTTGGGGCGTGTGTTTGGCTGGTGCTGTGCCCGCGTCAGCGATTCAGGCCTGCAGGGCCGGTTTCGGATAGCCCATGGTGCAGCATTGGCGGAACGCCATCGAAAACATCATTTGACAGGTCATGACGAGGGCTGAAGCTAATGTTACAGCGGGGTTATGTTTCAGTAGATGTGGTCGGGCTGAAGCCCAGGCTACGGTGGTGGAGGTGGCAGCGGCAGGGGGTGGGGAGAGGAGGAAGGTGCGCGAAAAGCACGAAAAAAAACAGCCGCAGGGACCGTTGGTCAGTCCTTGCGGCTGTTCAAATTGCACTCGAATGGGCTCGAACCATTAACCTTCGGTTCCGTAGACCGATGCTCTATCCAATTGAGCTACGAGTGCCCCGGTTGACGGGACGGAAGAGTGTACCCGGTTTTTTGTGATTGGCAAGCAGGATCGGGATTTCGCGGCGGGTTGTCTGTTCTGAGAAGCTGGCGGAGCCCGGATTGTGCGTTTTTCTCGGAAAAATCGCTGTGGATTACCAGTGTTCCACCGGTCCGTTGGGGACTTTCAGCAGGGCTGTCGGAACTTTCCTCGCTCGCTCTCCGTGCCGCTGACGGATGGCTGCGACGATCTGCTGAAACTCGTCCACCGTCTCAAACCGCCGCAACCGATCTTCAAGGTCCTCCGGAATCCCCAACGTGGCGCCATACCACGCCGCGAATTTGCGAAATAGTACACACGAGCGATCGGCATGCTGCTGCTGCATCAGTTCAAAGTGCTGCTGCAGGAACTGCAACTGCTCGTCCGCGTCCGGGTCTGTTGCCGTGCCGGTCTGCAGCGTGCTTTGAATTCGCCGAAAAATCCACGGGTCCAGCATCGCTCCTCGTCCGATCGCGACCGCCGCACATCCCGTCTCGTGCATCATCTGAAAGGCTTCATCCACCGTCCGCACGTCGCCATTGGCAATCACCGGCATTGTTCGCACAGCCTCAACCACCTGTCGGATCCCGTCGCGATTCACGGTTCCGTGAAACCCCTGCGCTCGCGTCCGACCATGAATCGTGACCGCCGCGACTCCGATCTGTTCGAATGCCGCGGCCAGTTGAGGTGCCGTGATCATCGATGAGTCCCAGCCAAGACGCATCTTGACCGTGACCGGCAGACGCACCGCCGCAATCAGTTGTTCCACCATCCGCACGGCACTGTCAGTGCTGCACATCAAACGGGCCCCACCACCCGAGCCGTTGACTTTGGCCATCGGGCAGCCCATGTTGATGTCCACTCCCTCATACCCGTTTTCCTGCAGCCATACCGCTGCCCGGATCAGATCGTCCGTTCGACCGCTGAAAATCTGCACGGATAAAGGACGGTCTTCAGGAGTCGTAGCGACCAGTTCGCGCGAGCGACCATGCCCCGACCACAGCATCGTTGCCTGCACCAGATCAGTGGTGGCCAAACCCAGCCCACCCAGTCGCCGTAATACGACTCGAAAAGCCAGATGAGTATAGCCGGCTAAAGGCGCAAGAAAGAACCGATCCGTCAGCAGGCGATTTCCGATCTGCAGCGGTGTCCGACACTTCTCGAGGATTTGGGGGGAGGTTTTCAGATTTCAGTAATCAGTAATCAGTAATCAGTAATCAGTAATCAGTAATCAGTAATCAGTAATCAGTAATCAGTAATCAGTAA
>CAXBSH010000596.1:0-2370 GCA_963977705.1 uncultured Planctomycetaceae bacterium | reverse complement strand
CAGCGTCTCTGCGGGAAATCGCCCCATCTCCGACCGCTAACTTGGCCCGCTCCTCCTCCTCCGATCGCGCTCATCCGCAGCGCAGTGACACAGGAAGTCTACGACGCAATACCGAAAACCAAGTCCCGGTAAGCGGCGGTGGTGACTCGATCAGTCGCCCACTCCTTATGAAAGCCTGCCACTGCTGTGCCTTCCGGCAACGCTCCAGTCGCAGCGGGGACTTTTTCGCTCATCAATCCTTGATGGATGCTGCAATTCCACAACACCGCTGTTGCCCTCAGGCAACAGTACTGCATATCCCAAAGACATCACGCAGGACTTCCACAGCATTTTGTCGTTCTGATCACTTCATCTTGTTTCCTCTGCACACAAGGTCTATTCAGGAGGTGCATGACGTGAGCAACGATGGGCAGGGTGCCGGTCGTCACGTTGCTGGCGAACATCCCCGTTCGCAACAATCGGACGTTCTGTATGACTGGTCGTCTTCGCATCCTTACGCATACTGCGTGGCTCCTGCTGTCCTCGGGCGGTCTGGCCATGGCCGGGCTGCTGTTACCCTCGGAATTCGCCGACATCATCGAGCGGCGTTTCAGCAAGTGGGATCTCAATCGCGATCGATTGCTGGTCACCGGGGAATTGAATTCCGCCATTTCGGATCCTGCTGTCAAAGGTGCCGATGCCGCTGCCGTTGCGGCGCTCAAACGCGGCCTGACTGGGACACCCGCCCTCACCGGCGGTCTGGAAAAACAGGAACTGCAGGAACTGGTCGACGGTCGGACCGCAGATGGTCAGCAACTGCAGCAGCTCTACACTCAGGCTCTCAGACAGATCCAGCAGGCTCAGCCCCGACTGTTCGCAGCCGGTAAGCCTCAGCTGGAAACCATTCACCAGGGACAGCTGGGCAACTGCTTCGTGCTGGCGCCTTTGGGGGCTGTGCTGGCAGTCACTCCTGATCGCATTACAGACATGTTTACTGATGGTCCGGACGGCGGTTACTACGTGCGTTTCGGTCGCTATCAGATTCCTGTCGGGCGACTTACCGATGCTGAAGTCGCCCTCACCGCCGGCAATCAGGGCGCTGGCGCATGGGTGAATGTGTACGAAAAGGCCGCCGGGGCGGCTCAGCAGGTCGTCGGACCGGCCGCAGCGGCCAAAGGATCTGCCATCGATGCCATGTCCAGCGGTGGTTCAGTCACTCGCTTTCTTTCACTCATCACAGGTCGCCAGATTCAGCGATTCTCTTTTGACTTTGCCCGCCGCTATTCACAGGAAGAACGGCAGCACCGAGATTGTCTGCGACAGCTCAGAACGTGGCTGGAAGATTCGCGGCGGCAGAAACACGCCATGGTTTGTACCACCGGACAGTCGCGGACACCGGGACTGCCCTCCAATCATGCATGGGCCGTCATTGGCTGGGATAACACAACCGATCTTGTCACCGTGTGGAATCCTCACGGAGGCAACTTTCGGCCATCTGGCAGTGCCGGTCCCGTTCACGGGTACCCGGCATCACAGGGAATCTCCCGGATTCCACTGGAAGACTTCGTTCGGCTGTACTCGGGGATGGCCCGCGAAACCGCCACGTCGGCATCCGGAACAAGGGAACTGCCGCAGCTGCCTGAACAGTCGTAAAACGTTGTCTGAATGGGCGGCGTGAGTCCGCGGTTTGCATCCTGCCGTCACTTCAAGGCGCCGGGTGAGGCAGACATGCACCCGCTGGACTCCCGCCGCCCGTTCAGCACAGTTACCCTGCAGACAGCAAAGTGCTCTTCCGGGTTGTTCCGTTGCGCAGCGCGCCCGCTGCCCCCTCGCTGCCCCCTCGGACCACCGAGCACCAGCTCGGTGACGGGGAGTCTGATGATGTTCGGCCCGGCCGGAGCCTCGCCATTCGGGAGGGCGAAGCTCCTGCTGAGCCGGGCTGCACGGCAACATAATGAACACTTCGGCTCGGCAGGAGCCTCGCCCTCCCAAGGGGGACTTCGTGTGTCTTGAACGATGAAGGCGACACGGGCTGAAGCCCATGCTACGACGAACGAGCACCGGCGCGGGGACGATGCCGAGGGGCCCTTTGCTGAATGGTGATCAGCCCACGGAATGGATGAATGACAGGCAAACGTGCGCGTTGTGGCTTTGTGTGGGCAAAGGGCGGCCGGGCAGGAATGACGCCGAGGACAAAAGTCTCGCGGAAATTGGCCGCTACGGCCCATATAAAATTTTGCCGTCCCCTAGGGGGCTCGATATTTTGCCATTAGGACCGCAATTTCCCGGTATACAAGCAACCTATTCACCCTAGACCTCCCCGCTTCTCCATTATCAGCCCGAAACCCTCGCCTTTCGCTCCATTTTCTTGCGGTAATTACATACCTCAAC
>CAXBSH010000595.1:0-2395 GCA_963977705.1 uncultured Planctomycetaceae bacterium | reverse complement strand
AGGGACTGCTGGGAAACGCCGAGAAGGCCTTTCAGGTACTTGGCTGGCAGCCCAGTGTGTCATTCGAGCAATTGGTCAGGATGATGGTGGACGTTGATCTACAGGCAGCTCAGCAGAATCAGTTTCGATCCCGTAGCACAGAAGAGTAAGGGTCAAGCGATGAACTCCCCAGAACCGGCCGTGAGCAGAAAAAAAAATGAACCACGAATGTTTGTGGTGTTGGGCATCATGTTGCTTTCGATGATTGCGGGGAAGTATCTGTTACCATCTGGCCGAGTTGGACAGATTCCAGGACCCTCGCGTGGTGATATCGTACTAACAGCTGATGACCTTCCAGACGTTCTGGTTGGCTGGGAAAAACAAGCCTTTTTTCCTGCCGCCGATCCAATCCAGGTGGCCAATATCGAATCGTGGTGGGTGCATTCATGGAACTACGCGAAGGATGGTCGCAATTGTCTGGTAACGATGGATCAGGCGCAGTGGGTGGCATGGCATGAACTTTCGGCATGTTACGTCGCCAATGGCTGGGTTCAGGGCGATCGACATGTCTACGAAGTGCGCGATCAGCAGGCAGAAATCTGGCATATCGTGACGGTCGATTATCAGAAGGCTGGTGTCGGTCGTGGTCTGCTGATCTTTTCAGAATTTGGCTCCGATGGAACTCCCATGGAAGCTCAGTACCTTGGGCAGGCATTTGAGTCTTACGATCTTGAGGCGGGGGCTGTCAGGACCGGACAGTCAGTTCAGAAACCAGCCGACAGCTGGCGACGTCAGGAGCATCCGCGAGTTCACCAGTGTCAGGTATTCTACAGTTATTCGGGGGAACTGGATTCCGGTACCCGAGCCGATCTGATCCGCCTGCACGCAGCCAGTCGTGAGGTGTTTCGAGAACGCTGGATTGAGCACGTGAAGAAGTCTGCTGGATAAACGGACTTTATTCTGCGGATTGTCCAAAGGTGTGCTGAACAGGATTCTGAGTAAGGCACTACCTGCTTGTCCTGACAGAATACCTGCAATTCTGCAGTCATTCGCAGCTTGCGATTTGATGTTCCAAGACTGGGCAGATACGTCAAGGCAATTGTCTGGCAGGGTGGCCTTCCCAATCGATTCGATTGCTCTATGTGCTCTTTGGCTCAGCAGAAGCCACGCCCGCCCGAACGTTCGCGGTGGTTAATCACGGGTGAGTCGCGTCCTTCGCTGCTTTCTCATTGCTCCTCAGTTGGATATCCTTTGTTGCGTCGTTGCTGAAGACGCAACATCATCAGACTGATCCAGAAGCTGCTGCAGCCTACCTTATGGCTTTTAAATCGTCACTGAAAACACTGTGGCTGCCTGCCGTCATAACGCTGCTGCTGGTCATAGTTTTCTGGCCACGGTTGTGCGCAGTCCTGAACGGACCTGCCGAAGTTGCCTCCTCCAGTCAACATATATCCCGTTTGCTCGAAGGCTCGCTGCTGCGATACTACGTTCTTGACGGTTTTTCGCCACAATCGCCTGTCCCAAACCTGGCCGGTTGGGCAGACACGCTCCAAGTTGGTACAGCTCCCGATCGTCGTGCTCCACTGCGAGCCGCAGGACCATTGCATGAGCAGTTCTCTGTGCAACTCGACGATCAGGCACTGCTGGCTCCTGTAGCTCAACTGGAACAGTCGTTCACCGTGGAATTCCTGCTGCGGCATCACGGGCAGGGATTTGTTACTGGCGGTAACTCCACACACAGTGGCAGCCTGATTTCCATGGGCGATGGCGTCTACTCAGGGTTTGTGTTTTCCCTCGAGTTCCCATCCAATGAGCTGTCATTTCAGATTGGCCAGCCAAAGCCGCAGCCGGCTGTCCGGACGCGTGCGATTCAGCGTATTCCACAGTCCGTCTGGACTCATATCTCCGGCACGTGGCATGACGGCCAACTTTCCGTCTATGTGAACGGACTGCTTTCGGGACAGACGCGTTCAACGCTGAAGTACCACGAAGTGGCTCGCAGTTCTCGACTGCGGGCGGGTTATGTCGGGAATGGGCTTGGCTCTGCACGGATGGACCTGCAGCACTTTGCCATTTACCGCCGTGCGTTTTCCTCGGCCGAGATGTTGTCATTAGCCAGCGGATTCGATGATTCATTGTCGCCCACAGCTTCCACGCTGCTGCAGGCCGGAGACCTTTTGACAGAGGGGCGGGCGCAGGACGCCTTGAACGTGCTCGGCCACGAACCTTCAGATGCCCTGCCAGACTCCCTCAACCTGCGATTTCGTTATCGGCGGGCGGAGTGTCTGCGGGAACTGGGCCAGTACCAGCAGGCAGAGGAAGCCTTTGCGGGCCTCGCATGGCAGGAGAGTGCCGGCGAATTGGGTGAATTTGCGGCGGCCGAACTACTGGCACTGCAGGCCGGCGTTATTCAATC
>CAXBSH010000594.1:0-2401 GCA_963977705.1 uncultured Planctomycetaceae bacterium | reverse complement strand
CCCCAACCCCGCACTGGATCTGGGTCACAGCCCCCGCTGATACGCCGCGAATTCTGCAGCACACCCTGCCACTGCAATCCGCCCCCGCCACGGCCCAGCTGCGAATTGCTGCAGATTTCTGTACGGCAGAAGTCTTCCTCAACGATATCGCAGTCTGCACCATTGGCCCCAACGCTCCCACACTCGACCTTGACGTGACACAGGCACTCAAGTCCGGCACAAACTCCATTCGTCTGCAGTTGCACGCCTCGAACGGTCCCGCTGCCGTCGCACTTTCACTCACAGCCCAGGATCTCGCCGGACTCTGCACATTAAATTCCGATCGCTCGTGGACCACGGATCCAGCCACCACACTCAGTGATCTTGGCCCTGTGCCCGCCGAACTCTGGGGACTGGGACGCACCTCCATCGCTCTGTCCAGTACCGATAACTACGAACAATGGCGGCAGGCCAGCAAACCCGCCAGTCCCGATTCCGCCACAACCACAACTACACCCTCACCCACGCCTTCAGAAATCACCGACGCCCGACTGCGAATCGCTCCCGGATTTCAGATCCAGCGAATTCGTACGGCCGCTGCCGACGAGGGTTCGTGGGTCAGCCTCGCATTCGATGAAACCGGTCGGCTCACCATCGCGCGCGAAGATCAGGGACTGCTGCGTTTCCCCGGCACACCAGCAGAACTCGCCACGACAGCTCCTGAGCTGATCAACACAGACCTGCTGGAATGCCGCGGACTGCTGTACGCCCACAATGCCCTTTACGCCAACGCCAACAACTCCAAAGCCCTCTATCGACTTCGCGATCTCGATGGCAACGGCTCGCTTGAAGACGTCCGGAAACTGCGGGAATACAGCGGCGGAGTCGGGCATGGACGCAACGATCTGGCACTCGGTCCCGATGGCTGGATCTGGGCCATTCACGGTGACTCCGTCGATGCACCTCCCGCTGGAACCAGTCGCGACATCACCAGCCCACTGCGAGACTCCCGCCGTGGACCACCACGACAGGAAGGCTACGTCGTACGGATCAGCCCCGACGGCAGCCAGTCAGAAGTCGTCTGCACCGGACTGCGGAACCCCTATGGTCTCGATTTCAATCCCGACGGAGCTGCCTTTACTTGGGATGCTGACAACGAATTCGACATGGGCACACCCTGGTACCGCCCCACTCGCATCTGGCAGCTCGCACCCGGCCTCGATTTCGGTTGGCGCGTCGCACAGGGACAATGGCCCCCCTACTTCCCCGATCGGGCAGACAACGCTGTCTGGCAACTGGACACCGGAAAATCTTCACCCACTTCTGTGATGTTCGGCGAACGGCTCAGCTTCCCCGCATCCTATCAACACTGCCTGTATGTCCTTGACTGGGCCTATGGGCGAGTCCTTGCGGTGCACATGAAGCCCCGCGGCAGTCACTATCGCATGGCCGCTGAACTGTTTCTGCAGGGTGTTCCACTCAATGTCACGGACCTCGCCGCAGGCCCGGATGGTGCCATGTACCTGATTACCGGAGGCCGCAAGACGCAGTCCGCGCTTTACAGAATCACCAGCCTCAACCCAGCTGCCCCGCCGGATCCCACAAGCCAGCACGAACAGGATTGCCAGCGTCATGCCGAACAGCAGCGACTGCAAAGCCGACAGGCCGAACACTGGCTCCGCGCTGAATCGCCAGCAGACTCCGCAGACGAACGCCTGAACTGGATTGAAAACACTCTGCTTGCCGATGATCCGCTGCTGCGAGCCATGGCCCGCACGGTGCTGGAGCAGATGCCGGTCGAACTCTGGGCCTCGCGATTCCTCACCGCCAGCAATCCCCGCGTCTTCACCGAAGCCTCGCTCTCACTGGCCCGAGCTGCCTCGCGCCCGCAACTCGAACGACTGGTGCAGCGGATGAGCCAGCTGGCCAGTCAGACAACAGCCGCACAGACCGCTCCGGAATGGCTGCGACAGGCCGCCGTGCGTCTGCAGCTCATTCAGGAGCTGGCCGGTCGCTTCCCCGACCTCACAGTGCACGGCAGCGGTTCTGGCCCCGCCGACTTCGTTCGTGCATGGCTGCTGCACGACCTGCAACGCTGTGCGGCAGGCCCGACCTGCTCAGCCGGTGGCGAACACTCGCAACAGTTGCAGTACCAGCTGGCCGCCACCGCCGCAGAATTGCAGATTCCCCTGCTCGGACAAAACTCGGCCACGGTCAGCGGAATTCCCGAATTGCTGTCCAGCGAATCGCAGCAGGATCAGCTGACCGCTCTGCTCGCACTGCGCAAGCAGCTCGGTCAGGCGGATCCCGCTCTCGTTGCCCGCTATTTCGCCACCCTCAATGGCCACGGCCGATACCTCGCTGGTGATGGGATGACAACCTTCGTCACACGGCTTCGCGAAGACGCACTGAACGCTCTGCC
>CAXBSH010000593.1:0-2409 GCA_963977705.1 uncultured Planctomycetaceae bacterium | reverse complement strand
ACTGCTGCAGTTGTGCCCCGTTTTCAGTGGACCATGCAGAGATGAGGCCATGGCTTGTGGCGACCAAAAGCTGAGTGCCCGTGGGTGACCAGGCGAGGCTGGCAGGCGGACCTGTCAGACTGAGCGTGAGCAGGATATCGACGGGGTCGACGTGCAGCAGTCTGACGGTCTGATCACTGAGTCCCACAGCGATTTTGTCACCAGCGGGGGAGACCGCGACCTGCAGGATTTCGAGGTTATTCCAGCGGTACAGGAGTTCTGTCGGTTCTGCGCCATTGGTGGCGTGCCTGCGGAGGCTGCCACGTTCGCTGCCAGTGAACAACTGCGGCGAATGCGGCGACCAGTCTATGCAGAGCAGTGCAGAGTGATCATCGTCAGCATCCTGTGCTGCACGACTTCCGCTGACTGTTGAAGGGGGTTTGACGAAGCTGAACTGAGTTCCGATCAGTTTCCACTGGTGGACTGTACCTTCGGTCGTAGCGGCGGCCAGTTGCAGGCCATCAGGCGACAGGCAGATATCTTCAATCTGTTCCCCCCTGTGGAGTGTTGTCTGAAGCCGTTGTTTGAGTTGGCCGCTGCTGGCGTCCACGATGTGAATTGTGCGATTGATGGCGGCAACGACGCATCCGGAAGGTGCTGCAGTGCAGGCGATGGCCTTGACTGGAGCATCGGCGTCATCAGGGATATACTGCCACCTGAGATCCGGAGTTGCGTCAGCGCGGGGTGGAAACACGAGCTGTAGTGATGGTGAATTTGCCGGTGAACTGTTGCTGAGCTGCTGTCTGGCCGGCTGGTGCACACTGGATTGGTGCCAGTTGGCTGCCTGCTGCAGAAACAGCTGAGAATTCTGCTGCAGCACATGCTGATGACGCAGGAAGAATTCGTGGTATTGCTGCAATGGAAGAGTCTGACCTGGGGGCTGCGATGACGAGATTTGCAGGGCCTGCTGGTAGTCAGCCAGCAGGCTTTGCAGATCAGCGTTGCAGCAGGTAGTCATAATGCGAGTGACCGATTGTGTGAATGGAGGAGGCGGGCTGTGTCGCCCGCCTCCCCGTTCATATCACGTGGCATCTGCATGGTCAAGACAACCGGAGCAGAATGCGGAGTGTGAATCACCGGGATGTCTGCCACGACCTGGCTCGGTCAGTTCCTGATGATCGTACCTGCGTTGCTGACAATCAACTGGATGCGTTGTACTTCCTGCTGCAGACGATCGACCAGGACCTGCAGGTGACGTTCAACGGAGCGCCCATCCACGTCCGCGATCTTCATTTCGGCGGATTGCGCCCAGAGATCACTGACTGAGTGAATCTGCAACTGGCTGCAGAAAAGGCGAATCTGCGTCTGCAGGTCCGATTCGTTCTGCGGTGGATACTGGAAGACGCGGTGAAAGGCTAAGTCGAATCTGAACCGTGGCCAGACATCGGCTGGTCCGCCAGTCAGTGCTGCGGTTGACAACCCGGCTTTTTCGAGGGTGTCCCTGGCGGTGTCAAGCAGTGTCTCGAGGTCTGGTGGAGTGTTCAGCTTTCCGATCGCGTTCATAGCGAAACGGGCGTTGGCCGACAGTTTCTGCCACTGCGAATCATTCAACTGCTGTTTCCAGATCAGGAGCCACAGGAAGGGGTGCCACAGGGAGTCAGATTCCGGCCGACTGCCTGTGGTTGTGGTTTCGGCCTGGGCCACCGGGGTGGTTTCAGGAGTGGCGCTGTGCGACAGCAACCACTTCTGAATGTTCTGGTGACTGTTGTTCGGGAAAACAGCGAGTTCTTCGGATTCTTCTTCCAGTAAATCCTGCAGGGTACAGGCTGCGATCCAGAGGGCCTGTGGGCAATCAGCAACATCTGCCAGAGCGGGCAACGAAATACTGCCCTGCTGGATTTCGTCAACAAGTGACGCCTGTCGGATTGCTGCAAGGATCGCCCTGAGGGACGGCATGTCTGTCAGTGATCGTGGCGATTGGCTTCGGTCCGTGCGCTGCTGGTTCAGGCAGTGTACCCGTTTTCTGGTCAGCTCAAGGTCAGAAATCAGGAGCAGGAAACGTGCCGCAGCAACTTCGCGGCTGGCCGTTGCAAAGGTTCCGAACTCAGCGGAAACGAGGATCTGGTCGTCGATGGATTGTATTTCGTTTGACATGGTAAAAGCTTCCTTTGAGGCCAGTCAGATTGTCGAGGCGTTCTGCCTGCAGCGACTGGTGTTGAATCAACAGAGTCTGAGTATGTATGGGAGTGTGGTGACAATGTCTTAGGTTGGAGCTATACGGACGCCTGATCCTGGCCGCAGAACAGTTGCCGCCACTGTTTCCAGTGGACGTCGGACTTCCGTTTATAGGTGTTTAAGGACTTATAGATCGGAAGAGTGTCGTGTAGGGAAAGAGTGTAGATCTCGGTGGTCGCCGTATCATTAAAAAAA
>CAXBSH010000592.1:0-2411 GCA_963977705.1 uncultured Planctomycetaceae bacterium | reverse complement strand
GTGACTGGAGTTCAGACGTGTGCTCTTCCGATCTCAGGAGCCTCGCCCTCCCAAGGGGAACTTTGCTCGCACTGATCACTGACCCCCGTGTCCTTCAGTGGTTAAGAATCACCAACACTCAGGCGAGACAGCAACACCGTGTACAGCATTTTTCGCAGAGCTTTTTTTGTCTCGGAAGGAGGCACTGTCGTTTGTACAATTCCGTTGCTGCCGGGAGAGGTTGCTGCGGATGGGGACGCGACTACGGAATCACAACCTTGCGGTGTTTGCCTTCAAGGGAAGCCGCGGCAGTATTCAGCATTGGGTGTCAGCGTGCAGAACAGCGTGACCAGCCCATAAGCAAAGCGACAAGCCTGCTAAGCAAAGCAGTAGTGCGAGATACCCGCACCGAGCTGATGTTGGGTGGTCATACAGTTGCTGATCAGGTCAGCAATCCGGGGATGGGTTCTGCGGCGGTGAGTCGTTGAGTGATTTCGCGGGGTATGCCGGGTTCCAGTCGCAGTTGGCTGACGTCGAACAGAGTGTGCAGGATTGTGGCGACGAGGTTTGAGATATTCCATGGGGTGGAGGCGGGTTCGCCGGCGTCGCGACTGCTTTCGCCGATGACCTGTCCTGCGGGCAGTCCGCCACCGGTGACCAGCAGTGGTGCCAGGCCGCCCCAGTGATCGCGACCGCCGTTGGCATTGATCCGTGGTGTGCGTCCCATTTCGCCGCAGGCCACCAGCATGATGCGATCCTGCAGTCCGCGGGCCCACAGATCTTCCACAAAGGCTGACAGGGCGTGGTCCAGTGGTCTGCCCATATAGTGCATGCCTTCTTCGACGCCCGCATTATTCACGTCGGAGTGCATGTCCCAGACGAAGTTTGTGGTGACTGTGACGAAGCCGCAGCCGGCTTCACAAAGTCGCCGTGACAGCAGGAGCAGTCGTCCGAGGCTTTGGACGTTGTCAACATAGTTGCGGTGGTTATTCCAGCGGCGGCTGATGTCATCGGGGCGGAGCAGACTGGCGGTGTCATACCGAGCGATGGTGGCTGGATCTTCAAGGCGCAGGTCGAAGGCACTGGCGACGCCACCGACGATTGTGTCGAAGGCCTGCTGCTGCACTCGATCCAGCCCGCTGATTGCACCTGACTGGTCCACACTGCGACGAAGACTATCGAGCTGGCTGAGCAGGTGTCGACGATCGTCCAGTCGGCTGCGGTCGAGGTGCAGCGTCATGTTTTCCTGGGCTTCACCGGAGCCACCGGGTACGAACGGGCGATATCCGCCCCCGAGCGTTCCGGCGGTGGTGAAGTCGCCAAAGTTTTTCACGAAGGGTTGTGCATCGGGGACAACGGCCTGTGGGAAGAGCGCGATGTTGGTGGGAATTCCGGTGCCTGGGCGATTCGTTCCGGCAACGCGTGAGTAGAGGGAGCCGAGATTGGCGTTGAGAGTGTCGCGTCCGACGATGGGTTTGATGTCATGATTTCCGTCACCGGTGACGAAGGATCGCAGGATGGTCAGGCGATCGGCCAGAGCGGCCAGGCGGGGGAAGGTTCCTCCGAATGTGATGCCGGGCAGTTTGGTCTGCAGCTCGCCTGTGGCGCTTTGAATGCCGACGGGTGCTGTCATTTTGGGATCGAAGGTTTCGGTCTGACTGGGGCCACCGTGCAGGAACAGGAAGATGACGGCTTTATCTTTCAGCACAGGACCGGCGGAGGCTGCCTGCAGCAGCGTGGGCAGGGTGAGTCCGCCGAGTGCCAGCGATCCGGCCTGGAGGAACCCGCGACGGCCGGTGGTGCGATCAAAATCCCAGAAAGTCAGCATGGGGGGCGGTCCGTGGTGGGCGGAGGCCGGCGGTGGAACTGCCAGCGGATGGACGTGAATACAGTGACGTATTACGGCAGCAATGTCAATAACGGCAGCTGGTCCGGGACAGTGGTATTTCCCAATGGATGTCGTGGAAAACAGTTTTCAAATTGTCGGTGAGGAGGTAAGCTCAGGGGGCTAGAGGGATCACCGCGGAGGACTGGCTGTTGTGTGCGAGTGTTGGGGTGTTGGGGTGTTGTGTCTGAATCGATTGTGCCGGATCTGAACGGAATGGCAGGTGCGTGGTGGCTGGCCGAAGTCTTGCATCATTTTCGCTGCCGTGTCAGTCCTTATTATCGCGGCGTGACCTGTTGACGGTGGGTTCTGTCAGTGTGGCGTGCAGTCTGTTGCCGCAGTTGGGGGCGGGTGAGGTTGCGGGTGTTGAGTCTGCGTCGGGTGCATTGTCGGCGTCTGCCGATTCGGTGATTTTCCTGTGGATGGGTGGTGGGGTGTCGCATCTGGATTCCTTTGATCCGAAGCCGCAGGCACCGGAAGAGATTCGGGGGACATTATCAGCGATTTCAACGGCCTTGCCGGGAGTGCAGTTCAGCGAGGTCTTGCC
>CAXBSH010000591.1:0-2431 GCA_963977705.1 uncultured Planctomycetaceae bacterium | reverse complement strand
AAGGCTGCAAAGAGTAAGTCCTCGAAACACGGAAACCGAAGTTGAGGCCACGGTCGCCCGGCTGGTCGTCGAGACGGAGCGCAGAACGCATGTCGGTAGCGAGATAGCTGAAGGAACCGCCCCGCAACACCCGGCTGGAGCCATTGGACACTTCGACCACTTGAGTGGTGTCAACGGACAAAACGTCCGCCGAAGAGTACAGTACAGGACGATCCATGCACCATTCAATGGCGTTACCATACAACCCGAACAGTCCCAAACCATTCGGACGAAACGCACTCACCGGCTGCATTAACTTGTCACCAGAGTTCTTCGTGTACCATGCATAAGTATCCAGCAGCCGATCCGTCTCGCCGAAATATCGCGACGTCTGCGTCCCACCACGACAGACAAACTCCCACTCAGCTTCCGTCAGTAACCGATAGCCCTGCAGTTCAGCAAAATTTGACTTGATACGCATCCCTTCCTCGTACCCCCGATTGCCAGGCTCGTAGCACCAGTCAGACGCTGCAATATTCTCCTGCTCACTCAGCCAGTTGCAGTACGCCGCTGCGTCATACCAACTGACACTGTTGACCGGCGAATCAGCCGTAGGCGAGTAGGTTGTGGTAAAATCATGTTCCCGCCGGAATTTCAGGAATTGCGAAACCGTCACCTCGTGCATCCCGATGGCCAACACCCGACCGATACGACGACGATGACGGCGCTCGTTCTGACCGTTCGGACCCCCAATCCTCTCGGATTCGCTCAACGGTGAACCCATCACAAACGGTTCCCTCGCGTCCACGATCGCAAAGCTCAGGCCGCGGTCCGATTCGCCATCGCCGCCGGTCTTTGTTACATACCAACCGCGACCATCAACCACACTCCCCGTGCGAAACTGCTGTTCCGCCTGCAACAATTGTTCGGCCGCACCCAGCTGACGCAGGCTCCATTCGCACATCCCATGAACACCCGCATCCGCATCCTGCGTGAAACGCTGCAGCAGATCGGCCCTGACTGCAGTGGACAGGTCCGGTGGCAGCAGTTTGGCCGCAGCCAGCTCGCCCAGTCCCTGAATCAGGCCGCGACGTCGCGACACGACCGCAGAGTCTGACAGTCCGGATTCTGCCTGCAACTGTGTCAGCAGGGCCCGGCCATCCACACCATACAGACCCAGTCGATACAGTATCTCGCTCCGCAGTCGCGGATCCGGACGCGATTCCAGCAACGGCCAGACAGTGCTGGCTGACCCCAGCCGCAGCAACGCCACCGCCGCTGCTCCCTGCCGAATCGCCAGCGATTCCTTACGAGCATCAGCGATCAGCGGACGCTGCAGCAGCAGTACGGCAGCCCGCTGCCCGCCGTCGGGGTCCAGGTGCACGGCGATCGGACGCCACGAGTCAGACAGCAATTGACCAACCTGCGCCTGCAGGTCGACAGCAGTTGCAGCCTGCAACTGCATGGTTTCCACCGTCGGGTCAGCATGCCACACCCCGGCTGCACGTTCGGCTGATGTACCATCTCCTGATAAGAACTGCTGCAGCGAGCGAGAAACACTCGAGTCCTCAGTTTGTAGCTGGCCAGCTGCTGCGGACGACACATCACGCTGGACAAGGCCCAGGCGGTCGTATCCGGGCCATGAGGCCAGTGCTTCCGAAACATAGCCCTGCGTGGAAAATATCGCCGAGTACAGTCGCTGGGCAGCGCTGTCGTTGTGCACACTGACGGTCAGCTGGGAAAACTTCGGATCTGCAGCTGCGGCCCCTTCCACCCCCTGTGACATGCCCTGCAGAAAGACCGCTTCTGAAACGCCCGCAAGGCAGCGGCGCTCCTCACCGGCCACAGACGGTTCGCTCCAGACAGTCAGCCAGCCACTGCCCGGCACAAAGGCCAGATCGGCCAGCAGCAGGCCGTCACGTATGGCATTGGCGTCCGGTTGTGGCAGGTCGGCTGGCGACACTCCGGTCTGCACCGCAAATCGCCCACCATCCCGCAACCAGACCGCCGACATCCGCAGAGACTGATCGCTGGTTCCGACGACCGGACGCATCCGTACCGGGCGATAGCCGCTGCTTTGTAAAGCCTGCACAACTTCCAGTAATTCACCCAGCGGCATATCAAGGCAAAACGCGCTGCGCTCGGTCACCACACCATGTGCGGCGGTGATTTGGGCCTTTACTGTGTCGCTCGGCTTAGACCACGCGGGATTCAGTGGTGGATCGGCCCAGTCAGTGGTCAGGGTCTGCTGCAGCACGGACTGAAACTCAGTGATTGCCCGTCCCCGATCCGCGTCAAGCAGTGGGAACAGCAGTTTGTCTGCGACCGGATCAGCGGCCAGCAGGGCCTGAGCAAGGACCGGGACATTGTCTTTGGCAAAGTCAGCCAACAGCCCGGTCGCTTTCTCGCGTGCGACTTCCTTTTGACTGGGATCGGCAAACAGCGTTGCCAA
>CAXBSH010000590.1:0-2449 GCA_963977705.1 uncultured Planctomycetaceae bacterium | reverse complement strand
ACCAGAGCCAGCCTCCCGCCGAACCATACCATCCCGCCACCCGAAACGTGTTCGGGTTCAACGGAAACCGACAAGCCACGTTGCAGTGTGCGCCAGTGGTGCAGTGTTTGCAGTCAACCAACACTTCAGTGAGCCGTGCAGCCACGATCAAGCCGCCAATCGCTGCTCGGAATCGACACTCAATTCAAGCGAGCGTTGCGAACAATCTGCATGCCCTCGCTCAAACCACTCAGTATCTGCACTTCACCATCATGCACTTCACCCGGCGTTACCTGGATCGGCAGCAGCTCGGTCTGATCAGACGATGGAATCAGAACGCATGAGCGTCCCTGAACCTTCACAACAGCCTCTTTGGGAACCACCAACGCGTCAACCGCATCGGTCAGCGCGACATCCACCATGGCGTCAAGCTGAGGGTGCAGCCGACTGCGCTGCTCATCAGTGGGATACAGCATCGCATCCACCATGTACTCGCGAATCTCCACTCCATTGGTCCAGCGTTGTTTCGGGAAACTGCTGATGGAACGAACTTCGGCTTTCACCGGATCTGCTTCAAAGCCGGGTAGCCGTACTTCGACCGTCATCCCGGGAACTGCCCGCGACACCAGTGTTTCATCCAGACCAAAGCTGACCTTCAACTCCTGCTCGTCGGGGATCTCAAAGATCGCCTGCGAAAAATACACAGATCGTCCTTCTTCGATCGTACGCACGCCACGACTGCGATTGTACCAGCTGTTGGCATGAATCACTCGACCAGCCCGTGGTGCTCGCAGAGTACACGCATCGATACTTTCACGAGCCGTTCGCGCGTAACGTTCATAGATGTCCAGCCGACGCTGATCAGACAATGTCAGCATACGCGAACGAGTTTCCGCAAGGGAGTTTGCCAGATCCGTGCGAGCCAGATTCAGTTTCAGATGATCGACGTTGTACTCCAGACGACGACGAGTGCGCGGGTCGGTGAATTTCTCAAGCAGCTCTTTCTGACCGGCCAGTCGTCCAGCCTGCAGACTGCGATTGGTCAAAGCCAGTGTCGCTGCATCAACCTCCGCTCGATTGGCCATCCCGGTCAGCCACATTCGGCGAGTAAATGCCAGTTCATCTTCAGCCGTCTGGGCCTGAGTCTCCGCGACCTGCAGATCCCGATTCAATCGATCGACCTGCTTCGGATGCGTGCCCATGACGTATTGCTGCAGATCCATTTCCGCAGACTGCAACGCGAACTGCGCATCAGACAGACGACGCTCGGCCGCAGTCTGCTGCAATTGCTCAGACTTAAGCGACGCCGTCAGGGCGGCATTGGCTCGAATCAAAGCAATCTCACGCGACCGCAGAAACTCTTCAATCTCTGAGGAATCAAGAACACAGACGACGTCGCCCTGCTGCACCTGAGTACCTTCAGGGACCAGACTGAGAATTGAGACGGTCCAGTGGCAACCAGACTGCACAACAGAGCTGCTGACAGGTTCGATAATCCCCGCACACTCACGACTGATGCGAAAACGAGTGGGCTGGACCGTCAACAGCGGAGTCGGCGAGAGGCCGGCAGCACGGACCGGCAGCCAGCGGATCAACACGACAGTCGTGACAGCAAGCACGACCGCCAGCACCAGCCACGCAGCACGAACCCTGTGCGACACACGCGGAGCGCCCTGGGTTGTGGCGACGGCACTGGCAGCAGGAGGTGCCGGCAGTGGCAACAGCACGGCATCGGGCTGCCTGCGAAGTAACCGCTGAAAACGCCGCAGCGCGGAACCCTGAGTTGTAGAGTTGACAGCCATGAGTGCCTCACAGGAGGGATCGCCGACAGCATGGCACTGCAGCGATGGAGGTTAGGGGCGGGGAGAGAGCCGGAGAGTACCAGCAATGCACCGGTTCCGGTGAGACCGGAGCACCAGATACGTTGCCTGCCGACAATGACAACACATCCTTTGTTTTCGGATATGTCACACCGCGACACAGCACAAAATTCTAGTCGGCTCGAGGACTGCTCAGGGATGAAAAAAACCGCGTTTCGGGGGTTTCTCAGGTGCTGGCTGTCAGGCCTTTGAAAATGCCGGATTGAGGAATCTGGTGCTTACCGCTGAATTGTGCAGCTTTGAAGCTGAAGACAGCACAGGTCGCCCCAACACTCCTGACGCCAACGACAAAGCCGTAGCCTGGGCTTCAGCCCGGGCAAGCCCACCCATTCCCCGAAAAACACCCAGTTTTTTTTAACGACGGACGCCAGTTTCACAACTCAAGCGAACATTTGTCCATGACGCCACCCCCGCTCCGCCCTACCCCTCCAACGCCCCTCCAACCGTACCATGGGCTTCAGCCCGTGCCCCATCCCGCCATCGTAACCCGAGCATTCCTGCTCGGCCCCATCCATTAAAAAACACTGGGGATTTCAACGGTGACGAGAAGTGCCCGCCCCTTTCCCCTCCAACGCCCCCCGAACACTCCC
>CAXBSH010000589.1:0-2457 GCA_963977705.1 uncultured Planctomycetaceae bacterium | reverse complement strand
ATGCCGCATGGCCCCGGCAAGATCGGCGGCAACTGGCGGCTGAGGTACAAATCCGGGAGATAAGGCCACGTAATGTTCGTTCAGATCAAGGTCATGCGTGGTATCAAGTGATCCCTGCGTGAGGGCATCGAGCCCATAGGCGGCATCAAGATGATTCCTGACACGCTGCTGCAACTCATTCCGCTGACTTTCAAGCACGGACTTCGCCGCCTGACGATCCTGTGGCGACAGATGGCCTGAAAACTGACCGAATCGTTCGCCCGTCAGAATATGTTCCAGAATCACCAGCATCCCCAGTTCCTTCTGCGCCTCGCTGCTGAAGAACGAGGGTACCCAGCAGAGGGTTCTGGCCCCCTGCGGCTGCATCTGCATAAACCGCTGAAGGGTGCTGAGGTCATCCCGCGGACCGTGACCGGGTTCGTCGAACGGAAAGTCGATAATCAGCTTCCAGTCGGATTCTTCGTTCTCCAGTGAAGAGTTGGGCAACTCGCGAATATTCCTGAACAGTACCCTGCAGTTCCGCCGCGTGTTGCGCCACAAAAACTCATGGAATTGCTCAAATTTTCCTTCACCAATGATGCCCAGCTGATCAAACAGCATCTGCCGAACACGCCGAACGCGATTGCCCTGATTATCTTCGCGTCGAGCCTGTTCAATAATGCTCTCGGTATCCACACCAGAGAGCTGCACAGTGATCGCTGGATTATTTCCCTCTCCAATACGAATCTCGCCGACATTCGCTGCCCACGCTCGACAGCGACGCAGCACTTCGGCCGCCTCTTTCCCGGGAATCGGGGATTTGATCGTCCCGTGATTCAGGGCCGCCAGCTTCTCGGCATTCAGTCCCCGCAATGACTCCACCTCAGGCACCAGCGCCGACAACAGCAGCGTCTTCAGCAGACGGTCATCGTTGCGGAACGCCATGCGTTTTGGATCACTGTACGGTAGGCTTTCGATTTCTTCACGTCTGAACCCGTGTTGCTTTTCAAGTACCGGCAGCAGCTTCTGATGATACAGACGTTTTGCATTATCGAAGTGCAGCGCCATGTCCTGGCTGAAGGCTTCGTCGCCGTGAGCCACCACGTCGAACAGGTCGCCAACCGGGATAATCTCACCCAGCTGCAGTGTCTCCCGATGATCGACCAGCAGCTGCATCATGACCTTCAGTGCCGTTCTTTCCCGCTGAAGCACGCTGGACACGGCGATCAGCGTCTGCACCAGTGCCGGGCTGAACGGATACACCGTGCGGAACATCTGCCGATCCCCGGCCTGAGTCAGCAGGATGCTCATCACGCTGTCCTTCATGCGTGCTGTCTGATCAAAAGCCGCATCCAGCTCAGCCCTGGCCGCAGTGCTGCGACACTTCAGAACGCGTTTTCCGGCAATCGCCGGCAAATTGCGATCTTCGAGGGTAATTGTATCAAACCGTCCACCCTGCCAGTCCAGCGAATCACTGAAGCTGAGCTTTTCAGCTCCCGGCACGTGATCACCAATCAACTCCCGCAGGTCACGTTGACGGGCGACGAAACTGACCAGCGGGATTGGTCGATTTGCGGATTGAGCTTCCACAAGATTTGTCAGCTTGGCCGCCTCACGCTTCACAAACCCCAGATCCGCCGAATTGGTGGCCAGCCACAGAATCAACTCGTCAAGAAACAGGATCAGGGCATCATAGCCCAGTTTCTTTGAGTGCTGACTGATGAGCGAAAGGCCTTTATCGAACCGCACGAAATTGCCACCGCGATGACTGACCACTTCTGCATGCGACGAGGCCACCGTCTTCAGGAGCGTGCTGACAAGCCGAAGATGCTGTTCTGAATCCGGCGGGGCGCTGGCCGCTGCCTCAAACGAAGCCGCATCCCACGCCGCGTCCAGTTCTCCCCAGCCGTCACCACCGCTGTGGCCATCGTTCAGTCGCCTGAAGAACAGCTCATCGCCATAGTTTGCACGCTCCGCACGCACCTGGTCGATGATTGCTGCCGAAACGTAAACGGGCGGAGTCGGGGCGTCCGGATGACTGGCCCGCATAAACTCCACATAGTTCCCGAGAATCCCCGACTCCATGTCGTGAGCACGGTTGTCGTTATTGATGAACGTGACGCGCGTGCCAGGAGCGATGCTGACGGACTTCGGGCTCACGCCCGCTGACGTGATCGTAAACGTCGTGCCGCCGCTTGGGGCTGGTGTTGGCGCCGGTGCAGGCGCTGGGGCCGGTGCGGGCGCAGGAGCGGGTGCCGGGGCCGGCGTCGGTGCTGGCGCGGGAGCCGGTGCAGGTGCGGGACTCGGTGCCGGGGCCGGGGCAGGCGCGGGAGCAGGCGCAGGCGCAGGTGCTGGAGCTGGAGCTGGAGCTGGAGCTGGAGCTGGAGCTGGAGCTGGAGCCGGAGCGGGAGCCGGAGCCGGAGCCGGAGCCGGTGCCGGTGCCGGTGCCGGTGCCGGTGCCGGTGCAGGTGCAGGTGC
>CAXBSH010000588.1:0-2465 GCA_963977705.1 uncultured Planctomycetaceae bacterium | reverse complement strand
GCCCTCGATGTCGTCATCCGGTGTGAAGGCCGCCTGCACCGTGCCCTTGGCGGGCTGCACCGGCGGCGTGTTGCGCGCCTGGGCGATGCTGCCCGCGCTGAAGGCCAACACGGTGGCCAACAGCAAACCCAGCCGGCGCAACATCATGCGCGGCGCTCCAGCACAGCCGCGAAGAAGCCGTCGGTTTGATGCACCTGCGGATAGAGCTCGAGGTACGGGCCCATCTCCAGCGCGATCTTCTGCAGCGAGAAACCGTCGTAGCCGGATGCATACAGCGCGCCGACCACCGAGCCGGCGCTGGTGCCGACGATGATGTCCGGGCGGATGCCCTGCGCTTCCAGCGCCTTGATCACGCCGATATGGGCAAAGCCACGCGCGGCGCCGCCGCCCAGGGCCACACCGATGCGTATACCGCGTAGGTCGTGAACGAGACGCTCCAGCCCCTTCGCCACGGCATTTCGTGCGAGCAGTCCAGCACCAATCATGACACTGGGGTTACTGGTGTTCGTACAGCTTGTGATGGCTGCAATGACGACAGCCCCGTCTGTGATCTCGCTGCTGTGACCATTGTCTTCAACCTTGACCGGCGCGGAGGCTGCGGTCTTGCCATACGTTGGCAGCGACTTCTTCCATTCCGGCAGCATGTCCTTTAGCAGAATCCGGTCCTGGGGACGCTTTGGTCCGGCGAGCGAAGGCACTACGTCCGCCAGATTCAGCTGCAGAGTACTGGTGAAGTGAGGGTCTGGTGAGCTGGCCGTGCGGAACAGGCCCTGTTCCTTGTAATAACGCTCAACCAGATCAACAACGTGCTTCGGTCGCCCTGTGCGTTCCAGGAACCGAATGGTCTCTGCATCGACTGGGAAGAAGCCCATCGTTGCTCCGTATTCAGGAGCCATGTTGGCCAGAGTCGCTCGGTCCGCAAGGCTGAGTGTATCAAGGCCCGGACCGTAGAATTCGACGAACTTACCAACCACCTTGTGAGCACGCAGCATCTGCGTCACGGTCAGGACGAGGTCGGTTGCCGTGGAACCTTCAGGCAGCTGTCCGGAAAGTTTGAAGCCCACAACTTCAGGAGTCAGCATGTAGATCGGCTGACCCAGCATCACAGCTTCGGCTTCAATACCGCCCACACCCCAGCCAACGACGCCAAGACCGTTGATCATTGTTGTGTGACTGTCGGTTCCCACAAGGCTGTCCGGATAGGCGACACCGTTGGTGGTCATCACGACCGTTGCGAGATACTCAAGGTTGACCTGGTGCACGATACCCGTGGCTGGTGGCACGACTCGGAAGTTGTTGAGCGCTTTCTGGCCCCAGCGAAGGAACTGGTATCGTTCCATATTTCGCTCAAACTCAATTTCAACGTTTTTCTGCAGAGCGAACTTGCTGGCGAATTCGTCAACCTGCACGCTGTGGTCAATGACAAGGTCGCACGGAACCAGAGGATTGATCTTCTTTGGATCGCCGCCCATTCGAACCATCGCGCTTCGCAGAGCGGCGAGGTCGACGACCGCTGGCACTCCGGTGAAGTCCTGCAGGACGACTCGGCCCGGCTTGAACGGAACTTCAATCTCCGCCGGCTTCGCGGCATTCCAGTTCGCCAGGTTGTTCACGTCATCAGCGGTCACCACAAAGTTGTCAACGTTGCGGAGACAGGCTTCGAGCAGGACTCGAATCGAATACGGCAGAGTCTCAATGTTGCCGATGCCGTCCTTCGCCAGCTTTGGCAGGCTGTAATACTTCACGGTTCCTGCAGCGGTTGTCAGGGTGGATTCTGCACCGAACGGATTGTTGCTCATGAGTCGACTCTGGGGATTCAGGAGGGTATCGAAGGAGCCATCAAAGGCCCGACGCGGACGACAGTGGCTATACGCTTGCCTCAGAAGATCGGATCATCGGATTTTCCGGGGAGCCGGAATTGTAGAAAACCGCCGCACGCACGCAATTGCCAGCCGTCAGAGTCTCAGTCGAGCTTCGACACTCAGAAGGTGACTCGATTTTGGAGAACAAATCGCCAGGCCGCGGAGTTCACGTTGAACTCATGCGGTCGCGGCAAAATCCGCCGGACTGCGGATGCTCATTTGATTCCCATGATTGGGCGGATCAGCAGCCATGTGCCCAGCGTCAGCAACGGAACTCCAATCAGATTCAAAATCAGTCCCTGGCGAGCCATTTGTCCGGACGGAATTCGTCCAGTACTGAAGACAATGGCATTCGGCGGGGTTCCAACAGGAAGCATGAAGCCCGCACTGGCGGCCAGAGTTGCCGGAACGAACAGCATTCGCGGATCCATATGAAGCGGCTCCGCCAGAACAAGAATGGCTGGCAGCACCGCATTAACCGTGGCAACGTTGCTGGTCAGCTCTGTGAGCATCACCAGGATGAAACAGATGATGGCCACAACCATGGCTGGATGATACGACTGCAGTGGTCCCTTCAGTGTTGCTCCCAGCCACGCCGCAAGT
>CAXBSH010000587.1:0-2477 GCA_963977705.1 uncultured Planctomycetaceae bacterium | reverse complement strand
TGACTGGAGTTCAGACGTGTGCTCTTCCGATCTAATGATACGGCGACCGGTTCAGAGGAAGTCGTGTCGATCTCGATATCTTCACCAGTAACCGTCAGCACGCTGCCGAACTGCATTTTCATCAGGTCGGATTTAAACTGAAACCCTGACGGAACGCCCCCTGAAAAACTCAGTCCGGCCCGAACAGCTTCTGTGTCCGCATCAGACCCGTCAGTGAACTCCATACTGAATGCACTGCCGGGAAATAAGGCTGCTCCGCCGGAGGTAATATATACCTCGCCGTCAAAGGCTACACTGCCACTGAAATTCACGCCAAAGTCGGTGATTCCTGCCCGGATGTCATCCAGCTGCAGGATCGAACCAAAGTTCAGACCACCAGTGTAGGCAATTTCCGCTTGTCCCAGCTGGAATCCATTGTTTCGTACCACCAAACCGGGAATGGTTGTTCCATTATCGCGGGTGTATGGTGCCAGTGATCCGCGCAGATTCAACGGGGTGATGGTCACCGAGGCACTTTCCAGGCTTAGAATCTCCTGTTTGTCGTACGCTGCCTGTTCAGCTGTCGACACGCTGCCGTCATTGTCCGTATCGCGTTCAGGGTTGTACTGGATAGTCACTCCTGATGCCTCAGCCAGCAGCACATCCACCACGTTCAAATCCATTGAACCCACATCCAGCCGGAACTTCCCAAGCCCACCACCCAGAATGCTGAGCGTTGGACTGATGTCTACGTTCACATCAAAGAGACCGCTCAAATCGTCGATGCTGGTACTTAGTACACTGGACGATCCCCCGAAGTTCAGCTCGGCATGGTCTACCCCCAGACCAACTGTGATTGTGATCCTCGCTCCCCTGAGACTGCCGTCGGCGTTTTTCAATGGCTGGAACTGGAAGTCTTCCAGCCCGAAATGCGGCCCCGCCAGCGTCAGTGGTCCCAGATTGACACTGGAACTTGTATCCGCCTTCCCGTCGCGCACATTGAACGTGTCACTGACGGCTGCGTTTGTTGCACCCGCCTCATCAGCCCATGCTCCTGCTGAAAAGTTCAGCGTCACATCGCCACTTGTGAACAGCGGTGTGTCGTTTGACGGATCCGCGTCCGATAGCGCATATCGGAAGGTGTTACCATTGAGATGCTGCACACTGTCAATCCGCACGTCGCCAACACCGGCGCCGCTGAACGAAAATTCCGCCGCTGTATCGAGGATTGAATCGACGTCCAGATCCGCAGCACCCGGGGGACGGAATGTGATATCAATGTACTTACGTCGGTTGAGCAGTCCGGCATCGATGCCGTCGACAATCGTCGTAAGTTCCGCAACCGGCGGGACCGCGGGTGATCCGGGCAGTGCCAGCGATGGCAGTTGGCCGGCAATCGCAGATATGTCGGCGCCAAACACTTTCACCGTCGTCAAACCAACATCCAGCAGCTGGAACCCATCTTCGCCGCCAATCGAAAACCGCGCCTTGCCGCCGATCTGAAACACCTGCAGCCCGTTGATGTTGAGCGCGGCAGCCACCTGCGGAATGTCAACAAAAATCACTCCGGATTCCGTCTTTGTTGCCTGAATCGCGCCAGTGATCTCGAAGATGCCTGCCACGGAAATCACAGCTGAACCGCCAAAGTCCAGCACCTTCGCCCCCGTGCTGAAGACCACCGGAATATTGCCGGCCGGCGTCGAAACTGTCTCGTTGACTGACGTCCCCAGCTGATTTGCACGGACACTGAATGTTCCTGTGACACTCAGCCCACGCAGGCCGACCACCCCGACATCGCCTGATGTCGTCAGAGCGTAGCTGCCATTTTTCAGCACCAGCCCGAGGTTTCCATTGCTGACTTTCAGCCCGATCGCACTGGCTGTTCCACCGCCGATTCCCAGAAATGCCTCAACCCCTGCAACGCCCACCAGCAGTGTCTCGCCCTGCTTTTCAATACCAAACGTACCGGACAGATCCACAAAACCCGCAACGGCCAGTCTCGCACTGCCACCAAACTGAGTCACGTTATCGGCAGTGTCAAATTTCACCTGGACAGGGCCGTCCGGAGTGCTGATCGTGGTGTCGATGGCAGAACCAAGGCGATTGATCCGCGCATTCATGGTGCCCGTGAGTGTGAGTCCGGGGATACCTGTGATCGCAGCGCTGCCGGAAGCCACCAGCGCGTACTTCGCCTCACCGCCTACCGGCTTGTCAATTACCGCTCCCACCGTACCCTGCGACAACTGCACTCCAGCGTCACCCGCGCCGAAGAATGTCTGCATTCCGGAGGCCGCCACCTTAATCCGCGATGTGCTCACACCGCCGATTGTCTCCGTGGTGCTCTCAAAACCAAAGGAACCACTCACGTCAACAAATCCGGCAATCGCGAGTTGAGCAGTGCCGCCAAATCGGCTAACGCCGGGTTCCAGAGTGAGGTCGTCGGCGGTGGATGCTGTACCAAAGTCGAGCGTAACGGAGCTGGGGCCGGTATTCCGTTC
>CAXBSH010000586.1:0-2483 GCA_963977705.1 uncultured Planctomycetaceae bacterium | reverse complement strand
ACGGGATCAACGGGCGAACTTCAAGAGATCGGCGGGCGATGCCAGCAGATCAATGGCCACGAAGTAGATCTTGCCTTCGGTATTCAACAGGAATCGCCAGGCCACATTCATGCCGATGCCGGCACCGAACCAGGGGGTTTGCACCTTGCCGGTGACCTTGATTTGTGTGAAGCCATCTTCGGTGGGCTCGGCATAGCCCCGCTTCGGCAGCAGCTGCAGGTTCTGGCGTTATTGCTGCGGCTGCGTCAGTTGGCGTGTCACGTGAAGCTGGTGGATGGCGGCTGGAGTCGTGGATCTTCGAAGCTGCAGTTGCTGCGTGAGACGTTGCTGGAGTTGCGGGAGCGGGGTCATCGGGCGTTGGTTTTCAGTCAGTTCACGAAGCATCTGGATTTGATTCGGCGGGAGTGTGAGGACGCGGGGGTGACGTATCAGTATCTGGACGGGTCCACGGCGGCAGCGAAGCGTCAGGAGCTGGTGGAGGCATTTCAGGGTGGTGAGGGTGACGTGTTTTTGATTTCGCTGAAGGCGGGTGGAACGGGTTTGAATCTGACGGCGGCTGATTATGTGATTCACATGGATCCGTGGTGGAATCCGGCGGTGGAGGATCAGGCGACCGATCGGGCTCATCGGATTGGGCAGACAAAACCGGTGGTGGTGTATCGCATGATTGCGAAGGAGACGGTGGAGGAGCAGATTCTGGCGTTGCATGAGGAGAAGCGGGATCTGGTGGACAGTGTCCTGAGTGGTGCGGATGCGGCGGGTCGGTTATCGACGGAGGATCTGGCGAATCTGATTCGGTTGGGTGGTGATTAGCGATTCGCGGGGCTGTGGAATTGCGGAAACGGGCGGTGCTGCTTAGCATGGATGCCGATAAAGGCGTCGTGTTTTGATCTTCGTTCTGTGGCGTGCCTGGATTTGCGTCGAGTTGCTGGCGTTGTCAATGCATGTCAATTGGGACGGGATCCGTTTACCCACCTCAAGACTGACTGGAAATACAAGATGTCTAAGAATTCGGAAGCGTCGCGTCGTGGATTCCTGCAGGGGACGGCGAAAGTGGCGGCGGGTGCATCGCTGCTGGCTGGACTGAACCCTGTGCGTGCTGCGCATGTCAGTGCGGATGAAACGATTCGAATTGGCCTGATTGGTTGTGGTGGTCGTGGCCGTGGTGCGGCGGACCAGGCGATGAATACGGCTGGTCCGACGAAGCTGGTTGCTGTTGCGGATGCGTTTGAGGACAACCTGAAAAGTGCCGTGAACACTCTGTCACGTCAGCATGCGGAAAAGGTGGATGTCCCTGAGGACCGTCAGTTTGTGGGTTTGGATGCATTTCAGAAGGTGCTGGAGCAGGACGTGGATCTGGTGATCCTTGCGACTCCGCCGGGCTTTCGTCCGCTGCATTTTGAAGCGGCAGTGAAAGCCGGTAAGCACGTCTTTATGGAAAAGCCGGTAGCTGTGGATCCGGCTGGCGTGCGGAAGGTTGTGGATGCTGCTGCGGCTGCGAAGCAGAAGAATCTGGCGGTAGCGGTCGGTCTGCAGCGTCGTCACGAGCCCATCTACATTGAGACGATCAAGCGTTTGCAGGACGGCGCGATTGGCCGCATCGTGGCGACTCGAGCCTACTGGAACGGCGAAGGTGTGTGGGTCCGGCCGCGTAAGGAAGGTCAGTCTGAGATGGAGTACCAGATGCGAAACTGGTACTACTTCAACTGGCTGTGTGGCGACCACATCACTGAGCAGCACATTCACAATCTGGACGTGATCAACTGGCTGATGGGTGGCTACCCCACGATGGCTCAGGGGCAGGGTGGTCGTCAGGTGCGAACCGGCAAGGAATACGGCGAGATTTACGACCATCACTTCGTGGAGTTCACTTACGAAAAGGACGGTGATCGCTCTGTACTGCTCAGTCAGTGCCGGCACATTGGCAACTGCTGGAACAGTGTTTCCGAGTACGCGCACGGGGCAACTGGCTTCTGCAATATCGGTGACGGGCAGATTTTTGATACCAAGGGCAAGCTGGTATGGGAATATCCGCGAGCCGAAGGTGGCAAGCGAAAGAATCTGCACGATGGCTGGCAGCAGGAGCATCATGATCTGTTTGCGTCGATCCGCAAGGGCGACATTCCGGCTGAGGGCGAATATGGTGCTTACAGCAGCATGACATCGATTCTGGGGCGGATGGCGACGTATTCCGGCCGTGAGGTCAGCTGGCAGGACGCGTTGTCGTCATCACTGGTGATTTCGCCGGTAGACAAGTTCCATAGTTTTGAGGATCAGCCGCCGGTGCTGCCGAATGCCGAAATGGTCTATGGCATTCCCACGCCTGGCGTGACGAAGGTTCTTTGATTGGGTAACAGGGTGGTGTTTGGGATCTACCACGGCAGTGCAGGCTGCCGTGGTTTTTTTTGGTGTGCCGAGCATGTTTAGCAGCTTGAGGGTTTGAGTCCCTTATCCAGCCTGATGGAGGTGAAGGATTAGCGAAG
>CAXBSH010000585.1:0-2490 GCA_963977705.1 uncultured Planctomycetaceae bacterium | reverse complement strand
TGAACAGGATTGAGCCATTGACTCAGACGGCGCCGGCAGAGAATTGCGGGGTCTTCTCTGGCATCAATGCGTTCTCTCGGGACTCATCCATTACGCCGCTGAATTGCAGCGTGCACGACGCTGTTGAAATGGCATGGCTCTTTGTGGTTGAGCTGAAACAAATTCCTCCTGAGAACTGCGTCCTGCTTATCAGCAATGAACCGGCCACAGACGCCGAATCGATCACCCAGCACTACCAGGAACTCAAACGCCTGAACGTGAAAATTGAGCTGCCGACTCGGAACAACATTCTCGCCTATCACTCTGCCATGCAGAAATACAAGGGAAACCCGGCAAGCCTCGCAGTCAGCTTCTCCAGCACTCACGGCTATCACGTTCAGGATACCGCGTGGATCATGCCCAGTGATGCTATCAACGAGCGTGCCTCGGAAACATGCGTCTGTGTGAACGAACTGGAACGCCTGATAGGAAGCAGTCGGGCGGGTTTTCAGCTGGTGATGCTGGACGCCTGCCGCCGCGAAACAGGTACTGGTTACGTATCCAGTGTTCAAAACAGCTCGCGCACGGTGAATCGTCCCGCTTCATTGGCCCGCCTTTCCTCCTGCAGCCCAGGAGAAGTCAGCTACCAGGCCCCGGTACTCGGCCCGCACGGCCACAGTGTCTTTACATGGCACTTCCTGCGCGGAGTACGCAGTGCTGTCCCGATTGATGATCAGGGATTTGTTCGCCTTGGCGCTGTGATGGACTACTGCACCCGCAAAGCAACCAAATGGACGGACAAGCAATGTGATGAGACTCAGCACCCGGCCACGGATTCTCCCGAACTGATTCTTAGCTTGCCACTTTGCCGCAGAGGCTACTCCGAAAAAACTCCTTCAAAGCCGGCAGCAACCGCACCGACACTGCAGACCAGCCTGATTCCAAGTGTCCCGGCAAGCCTTTCCGGCCGGCCACTTGTGCAGCCAGTCAGCCAGCCTGCCGGCCAGCCTCTTGCGCCAACTGCTCGGTAGACGTATGCTGGACCTGCAAACACCGGCCCGCAGACCGGTATCAACTACCGGTCATCAGGCCGGTGACTACCGGGTGCCAGGCCGGCGTTTTACCGGGTCCTGGGCCGGTTCATACCGGTCGCCAGGCCGGCGTTTTACCGGGTGCCGGGCCGGTTTTTCGGTCGTTTTTCTCAATGAATTCAACCATCTGCCGGGGGGTAAATAAGAAATGTTGTTTAATAAAAGAACAAAACATGTTGTCTCGCTTTTTTCTGAATCAGATCGGCCGCCGCCGGACATCTCACCCGATATGACCGTCGCTGAACCAGTCCCAACACCGCTGCATGTTGCCTGCCGCTCTTCGGGAATCGACGAGCTGAATCTGGCCGAGTTTCCACTCACGCATCTCGGCAGTCGCAGCGAACACTCGCTCACAACCCTCGAATTCAGCGATCAGGTGTTCGATGAACGCTCACACCAGCCGGTACAGCGATCTCTGCTGGTCACGGGTAGTCCACTATACGGGCTGCCCGGCCCAGCCGACGCTGATGTGCTGCTTACACTGCTGCATCTGACCAGCCTGCGAAATGCGTTTCAGGGTCGCCGCATCGAGTTCACACGGTATGAACTGGTCCGGTTTCTCGGCTGGGATCCCGGAGGTGCCTCGTGGCGCAGGCTGGATGAATCATTGCAGCGCTGGGCCACAGTCACGCTGCAGTACCGGCAGGCATGGTGGGACCGCAGCGGTCAGCGCTGGAAGAATCAATCCTTCCACATTCTCGAATCGCTCAGTCTGCACGGGCGAGCCGATGCCGCTGAGGACCGATTGTCCTCGTTCACATGGAGCGAATCGGTGTTCAGCAGCTGCCAGGCTGGCAATCTCAAACGACTGGACCTGAATCAGTACTTCAGCCTGCAGCGACCGGCTGCCCGACAGCTGCTGAGATTTCTGGACAAACGATTCTACCACAGCCGACACCTTGAGTTTCCCTTGCGCACGCTGGCCTGCGAACACATTGGACTCAGCCGCCGCTACGACACCTATGACCTCAAACGCAAACTGCAGCCTGCCGTCGAGGAACTCGAAGCGATCGGTTTTCTCCAGCCCGTGCCCGCAGCCTCCCGCTATCGCCGTCAGGCCAAAGGGGAATGGAACGTCGTTCTGGATCGCACGCCTGATGCCGGTCGTCAGCAGCACAATGTGGCTCTGGTCCACGAACTGACCACCCGCGGGATTGCTGCCGCCACGGCCAGTCGCCTTGTAAAGGCGTTCCCTGCCCCTCAGATTGAAGAAAAACTGCGATGGCATGACCAGCTCAGGCTGGCCGGAGATCGTCGCGTGGCACGCAATCCAGCCGGCTTCCTGCGGGCCGCCATTCAGAGAGATTTCCTCATTCCGCAACGTGATCAGTCACCGGCATCCCGTTCCGATCCTGCCCGGAACACACCGCAGTCAGCCAGCCGGCAGGTCAGGCTGCCAGCCAGTGTGCCACTCAGTCCG
>CAXBSH010000584.1:0-2527 GCA_963977705.1 uncultured Planctomycetaceae bacterium | reverse complement strand
GGCGGTTCCTCGGGTTCGCGGCGGACTTCGCGGCGAGCTCCGGCGGGTGCTGAAGGTTGTCTGGCTGGGGCCACGTTACCGGCTCGGTTTCCCTGCGGGGTCGCTCGAGACGTCTCTGCGCGGCTGGATTGATCCGGGGCCTCGCCGGCTTCGGGAGCAGCTGGTTCTGCGGCCGCCAGCCGAACTCCGACCGCCACGGTGCGACCTGTCAGCTTCAGGATTTCCGCTTCAATCCATCCTCGATTTTCCGCAGCATCGAGAGCTTTACGGGCAAATTCAGCACCAGCCGGCAGCACGAATTCCACTCGCGATGGCCCAGCCATTTGCAGCGAGCGTGCCATGCGCAGACCAGCTACAGTCGTCAGTCCGGCGGACTTAACCAGATGCTGCATGATGTGTGGCAGCGTTGCGTCTGACAGTTCCAGCAGGGGCGAGGTCGCAGGGGGTGCCGCCGTCTGAATGGCAGTCGGTGATGATTCTGAAGCGACCGGTGCTGCCGCTGCGGGCTGTGCCGGGCGGGTGGTCTCCTGAGGCGTTGACTGGGAGGACTGGGGCGGGGCATGCGCAGCTTCAGCGCTGGCAGCGTCAGGCGACTGTTCGTCTTCACCGTGATACGCTGCGGTCAGCGGCTCATTTTTTTTTTTTCGGCGGCAGGGGGCGGATCGACGACCGTGACGGCCGGTGCTGCGGCAGCGGGCGAGCCTGAAGCAGCCGGAGCGTCCGGCAGTGCCGGCAGCCTGCCGGACAGCAGATCGCTGATCGCCGACAGGTTTTCCAGCAGGCTGAGCTGAACCATGGCCATTTCGATGATGGTGCGAGCGAAGGTGCTGCGAAACATCTGCGAACGGGCGCTGGAGAGGATCTGGAACGCTGCCATCACACTGGGCATGCTCAGCTGCAGACCCTGTTTGAGCAGCACATCGCGGCGAGTCTCAGCGACGCTGGCGAGGGCAACCTGCGTGCCTCCGGAAAGCACCACCATCAGGTCACGGACATAGCCGATGCACTGATCCAGCAGTTCACCCGCCTGCACGCCACCACTGAAGCACACATCCAGCAGCGAGATTACTTCGCCGGGCCGATGATTGACAACAGCGGTGAACAGTTCGAGCAGTCGTTCGTCGCTGGCGGTTCCCAGCATGCGATGCACGTCTTCGGCAGCCACTGTCCCTTCACTGAAGGCGAGCAGTTGGTCGAACAGTGATTGACTGTCTCGCATGGACCCTCGCGCCCTGCGAGCGACCAGTTCGAGCGCTTCTTCAGCGACAGTGAATCCTTCAGCTGTGGCGATATCACGCAACCGGTCAGCGATCGAGGCCTCAGCGATGGTGGAAAAATCAAATCGCTGGCAGCGTGACAGAATGGTGTCAGGAACCTTGTTGGGTTCTGTCGTGCAGAATATGAATTTGACGTTCGGTGGCGGCTCTTCAAGGGTTTTCAGCAGAGCATTGAAGGCTTCTTTTGTGAGCATGTGGACTTCGTCGATGATATAGACCTTGAACTGGGTCCGCATCGAACGTACGCCCACGGTGGCCCGCAGCTGTCGGATGTCATCGATACCGCGATTTGACGCGCCGTCGATTTCCATCACATCCACATCGTTACCAGCCGAGATTCCCTGGCAGATTTCGCACTGGTTGCAGGGCACGCCATCGACCGCGTGAGGGCAGTTGAGAGCTTTGGCAAGGATACGAGCGGTTGAGGTTTTGCCGACACCGCGAGCCCCGGTGAACATGTAGGCGTGAGCCACTCGCCCCGCACGAATGGCGTTACGCAGTGCTTTGGAAACGTGCTGCTGTCCAACCACGTCATCAAAAGCCTGCGGGCGAAATCGCCGAGCAAGGACGGTGTAGTGCGAGCCTGAAGCAGATGATGCAGCCGTAGTCACTGGGCGTTTCCGGCGAGTACCAACAGGAAGGGGGGAAGGTCGAAGGTTGAACCCTGACCCGGACCCCCATTGGAAGACCTCGGAATTCTAGCGGATTGGGAACGGCTTGCTATCCCTCAGGGGGGCTGCGGCAGGTTTTATTTTCGGGGTTGGTGGCTGTCCCGTCATCACAAAACAATGGCTCGAAAAGTGAAGGAAGCCATGCTTTTTCCAGCGATTCGCACTGCCGTGAGAATTCTGCGCGGTTCAGGGGTCAGAGCCTGGCCATGAAGTCCTGCCTGTCCGAAGACCTGCAGGGACGCGAAAAACGCAAGTGGACATCCGGGCGAGCCGTGAGCGTCAGCTGACGGGTGTCATCGTGCTGCCGTCACCGAACTGGTGCTCGGTGGTCGTAGCATGGGCTTCAGCCCGTGTTGTCTACCGCGTTCAAGCCCCCCCAGAGGCGAGCTGCCAGCGTGAGCTGACGGGTGTCGTCGCGCTGCCGTCACCGAACTCGTGCTCGGTGGTCGTGGGGAGGGTCCCCCCTTGGGAGGGCGAGGCTCCTGCCGAGCCGAAAGAATTGGTCAGTTCTCAGTAGTCAGTGGTCAGCCAAAATGTAGCCCGGGCATTCCTGACGCCGAGGACAAAATGTAGCCCGAG
>CAXBSH010000583.1:0-2535 GCA_963977705.1 uncultured Planctomycetaceae bacterium | reverse complement strand
CGATCGCAGCAACCAGCTCAGGACTGCCAATCATTCGTTTGAAAAATCCGTCACCAATCCTAAACGGAACGTCTTTCTTGGAGTCCATGAAGTAGACGTGGCAAATGGTGCCATAGCCGATTTTATCCACCACGAAGACAATCGCGTTGCAGCCCTTGGCGGTGACGTAATACGGCGGCGAGCCACAAACTTCCCCGAACCGTTTGCCGTCAACAATCAACGTTTTTATTGGGCTTAGGTGGGGGTTGATGACCTGGCCTAACTGCTTTACTTCATGATGGCTAACTCGCCCACCCCACACATCTTTCTGCGCACAAGAAGTCAGGAAACCCATCAAGGCAAGCGTGGTTAAACAATGAAGGCGCACTCGCAGGTTAGTATCTGACTCGTTGCAAAACTACAAGCTCTGCACTCGCGGTTCGTGACTCAGCGAGACAGTTGTCGGGGAGAAGATTGTTCAGCCATGGATGAAACACGGATGTGATGGTGGTAAAATGTTCATCCCCATCTGTGTTTCATCTGTGTCGATCTGTGGCTGCCATTCGGTTCAACTTTCTTGGCCAGCCGGAGCTAACCGGCGGCCAGTTGAGCCACCCCGGTGGAAAGTCAGGCCCGGGAGGCGTGGAGTTGGCTGCAACCGGTGGAAAGTCAGCCCAGCCAGCGGGGGAGTCGGGCCAACCCGGCGGGGAGTTGCGCCAGCCAGGCGAGGAGCTGGGCCACACCGGTGAAGGGTTGTGCCACGCAGACGCGGAGTTGTGCCACGGAGGTGCGGAGTTGTGCCAGCCAGCCGGGGAGTCGGCCCAAAAAGGTGTGGAGCCAGCCCGTGCAGGCGCGGAGTTTTGCCGTTACCAAAGATACCCAAGCCGTTTGTCCGTAGCTACTTGCGAAATAGGTGAGCGGCCGCGCCTTGGGAATTGGGCAAAAATCGCCACGACTGAGGCCTGCCAGCCACTAGGCGAAGGCGGCTACTGAGTTAAGCCGCGCTGGGACCGACCAACCACCAGCCACCGGCCGCCTGACGGTGCCTTGGGCGGCGCGGCTAGGCGCTCCGGGGCGGCGGTTTTTCTCGGCATGATATTGAGGTCGGTGGCCCTGCTTAAAACGCCATAATCGCTCTCGACAGGCCCAATTCCGTCCATACCATCACTCCCGTGATCAGCCCTAACCCGACTATGCTAGACCGCAAAGTGCGGTCGAATACCTGTTCGGCGGAAGATGACACAGTTCCCCCGGTAGTCTCCATTTCATGTTTTCGATTCGGTCATAGCAATGAGCGCAGTCTGAGCAGTAGAGCCAGACTTCATCGTGTAGATGTATGAGCCTGCCGCCGTCGTCCAATCGCACCACACTACCTGGAGGCAGGTTGCGCACGTTGCGTTGCGTCACGCGTTGGCCGGGTTCAGTTGATCCCATTAGGCCAGTCCCGGCACGGAACGCCGAACCAGCCGGTGCAGCGAATGAGCTTGGGCTATACTGGCAGATACATTGCTGCCCTATAGACACCACGCCACTCCCACCGCACAGTTTGCATTTGGCGCTCATCGCTGACCTTTCTCGTTAGGCCCCTCGCCGCACGTATGCCAATAGACAACCGAGCAGTAACAAACTGGGGACGTGCTCAACACGCATACGAGCACTACCAATCCTTCATCGCCGCCAAGCCCGACAAATACGCATTGGCGTTTGCAGACCTTGCCTTCGTCAAGAACTTCAAGGGAGGCAGCGCATTTATCGACGAGCCGGTGGCCACCTTTGCTCCCAAGCTGCGCCCCTACGAGGATGCGCTTCGAGCGTGCGCCGCCGATACGGCATTTGCTCTTACTCTTTCGACCGTCCCCGATTCAGACTACATCCGAGTTCGCAATATCATCACCGCATTCGCTGCTTTGCCCGAGACACCAGCATCCGACATCTCGGGTTTCGGCAGTTCATTCGCGTCAGCACTGCTTCATTTCTACTTTCCATTGCTCGTCCCCATTCTCGACAAGCGCGCCCTGAACGGAAGCGGTGTTCGGGGACTTCAGGTAGATAGATACAACAACGTTACGAACCTTCTCTCCCTTTTTCCCGCCTTAATCGACAACTGCCGCACACGCCTTCAACAAAACCAGCAACTCACGCTTCGTGAACTCGACCGTCAATTGTTCATCGAACAACTACGCACACCGCCGTTCAACAAATCGAACGGGGCCTAACCATGCGCTGCAGCGAACTGCTCCGGCTGTCACGCTGGCTGCTTCCGCCGCCGCCTTTTCGCCCGCCGTGCCGCCAGCGCGCCAGCCTCCGCAGTCGCTGAGCTTGGGGTCGTTAGCCCTTTTCCCGGATGCGCGGCACACTGGCCCCGCAATGTTGGGAATGTGGTAGCCGAAGTTCGCCGGAGGCATCCGGTGTCGATACCAACGCCCGTTCTTAGTCACGTAGGTCGTCGAACCACATTCCGCGCAGATTTGAGGTCGCTTTCTGCGCGGATTCCAGTAGCGGGCAATCTGCTGTGCTGTGGGCATTCGGGCTAACCATTCGTTGCAGCGAACCGCT
>CAXBSH010000582.1:0-2550 GCA_963977705.1 uncultured Planctomycetaceae bacterium | reverse complement strand
TTTTTTTTTCAAGCAGAAGACGGCATACGAGATTGGTCAGTGACTGGAGTTCAGACGTGTGCTCTTCCGATCTGCACGCCGACCCGTCAGAAATCGCAGCGTTTCACGCCAGTTGGCGACCACACCTCGAGTCTGGTACAGGACCTTTAAAGCACCCTCCGTCGTCGTCTTCGAGAACCACTCGGCCGCCAGAAACTCCTGATAGGACAGGTGCTGAAAGGCGGCTTTCTCCGTGGACTCCGGGACCAGCAGACCGCTTCGCTGCAACAGTTCGTTACGCACCGTCACCGTTTCAAGGTGCCCCTCATCCTGCTGCCGATTCTTTTGCATGTGATCCGCCAGGATGCGGTCAATTTCCGCCAGCGTGGCTTTGGCCAACGGATTGCGCCGCCCCGATTCATAGGGGTCCCCGGTATGCATCCCCCACGCGATCCGTGACAGCCGACTGCGATTCTGTTCCACCCGGACTGTATCGTTCGCATAGCGTGAACTGAGCGAACACCTGACCATCCTGTTGTAAAGGTCATGGATGTCCTTGGGCAATTCACCCCCCTGCCCATAAACCACGCAGATGGCGGTCAATTGCAGCGGACTGACAATCAACTCGTTGACCCGCGGAATTGCACGCACAGCCCCCAGCATTTTTTCAGCCTCAGCCAGCGGGCCCTGCTGATACTTTGGCAGAACCGAAAACCACCGCTGCACCAGCAGCGTCTGCAGCGCATCGGGCAGCGGCTGCAGACTGCAGCTGGTCACGCCCGCATTTACCAGGTCCTGCAGCTGGTTGTCCTCTAAGCCGTACGGACGGCTGGTCAGCAGCAGGCGATTCCCCGACTGATGCCATTCCCGAATGGCCAGTGGCAGGCTGGCCAGCACCACATTGCGAGGATTCCACGTCCCGTTAGGTCCCTGCGCGGCGGTCGGTAATTCATCGATCCCGTCAAGGATCAGCAGCGCACGACCGGCCTGCAGCCACGCCTGCAATAATTCCGGAGTGACCCCGGTCTTGCTGGCATAACGACTGGCCCATCGCTGCAGCAGAGCAAACAAGTCGGCGGCCGACATGGCCCCCTGCCGAGGCTGCGCATGCAGGTCGTCCACAAGATCGCGGAACGCGATCAGCACGGGTAACCGCCCCTGCAACGATTCCGGCAGCACTTCCCGAAATTCGTCCGGCGCTGCAACCTGAAACTGCTGCGACTGCGGCTGCAGCACCTGCAGTCGTAGCCACTTCGCAAACGTGCTTTTCCCGTAGCCCGCATTTCCCGCCACGAACAGCGAACCGGATTCCAGTCGCTCCATCAGCAACTGCCAGGTCGGTCGTTCGGTGCTGGCTGCGCCGACTATACCCTGTAGTGGTTGCTGTGTTTCAGGGCGAGCATTCTCAACGAGGGCCGGGACGTAGACATTCTGCAGACTGATCGACAGGTCAGCACTGGGCTGAATGCCCAGCGGCAGCACATTTGCACACTCCTGCCGGGCAAAGTCCAGACAAAGCGGCGGAATCGCGGGCAGACTTTTCAGCTTTTCTGCTTCACCCCTGATCTCACCCTGCGCTGTCGCCGCTGCAAGCTTTTGCAGCAGATCAATCAGCGGTTGACCATGGTCCTCGTATTCGATCACTCTGACCTGATAATTTTCCCACAACTCCTTGACCCGCTGCTCACCCTGTTTCAGCAGCGCCCAGCGATTCGGCGCATAGCCTTTAAACGCCTGCAAACTCTGTTCGATCGCATCCAGCACATATTCGTCCGTCATGCTGAAGCCGATAAACAACACTGGCTGCCGAGTAAAGATCTGCTGCAGGGTCAAAGCGGCATTCCGCAGCTCACTGTTCGAATCATTGATCGCCGCATACAGCGGGCGATACTGATCGGGCGCCAGAATCATCGAATCCGCATGATCCATGTGTCCGTGCAAATGCCAGATCTTCGGACGACCTGCAACATCAAACAACGCTTGTAACTCACGACGCGAGTTGTTCAGCACGACTTTGGGATCGCGGTCTTCGCCTCCCCACTGCAGTACTCGATCATAATTCGTGGTCACGATTAACCTGGGATTCAGCCCCCAGATCGCCTGTGGCAGGGTCAGATCACAATCCTGCTTTGCTACAGACACGGCACCAACCACGGCATCAGCGAATGCCGCTTTGCCAAGTTCACGTAGTGCAAAATTAGTTGCATCCAGAACATAACCAGCATCAATCCCTGCCTCCACAAATCCTGCGGCAGGCGATTTCTTCGACCGCAACTTCGCAACCAGTGCCCGCAGCAGTTGTTTCCACGTAGGAAATGCTGGTTGAGCCCCTTCCCTGGCAACACCCAAACTGACGCCGGCCCCCACAAAAGGCACAAGCTTCCCGCAAGCAATTGCAATTAGTAGATCATTGTCAAACGATTCGCACATGAAAACCCGCCCTGTCCACCAACACTACTGATCGGAACCCCGCAAAAACCAGAGACCGTGCTGCGTATTCTCCCTCATTCCTGGCAGATCTCAAGTCTTCTCCCCATGGCCAATCGACAGCAATTCCCAATTCCACTGCCC
>CAXBSH010000581.1:0-2582 GCA_963977705.1 uncultured Planctomycetaceae bacterium | reverse complement strand
AAAACACTGCGGATTTCAAGGGTGACGACACATTCGTACCCGGCCCACAGCCCAGTTCTGCCTGTTTTCGCCACCGTCGTACCGTCACCCTCCCCTCCACTGCCCCCCGTACCCACCCGCCAAGCCTCGCTGAATTTCCCTTTTTTTGCCGCTCCCGATTGCCGAAATCCCCTTTCTGCAGTGAAATAGAGTCAGTTCCTCAGGATCCACGCCAGTGGGCGGGGAGATGGCCAATGTTCGTGCCAGCAAAAGGTGTGGCAATGACACTCGGTGTTCTGCGGCAGACAGCCGTGCTGCTTGTTTCAGTTCTGATCAGTTCCTCCGTGCTGGCTGCGGTTCCGGACAAGTACTCGGACGCCGTTGCCGCGCTCAAGGCTGGCGATGCCCAGACTGCTCTGCAGCAGTTGTCTGAACTGGTTGACGCCGGTTCGAAGGATCCGCGAGTCTATTATTTTCGCGGCATTGCGGCCGCCGGGTTGAACAAATCGCCCGATGCCGACTTCAAGCGGGGCGCTGCACTCGAAGCCGCCAGCGGCACCAGCCGCTCCGTAAACGCCGCCCTTGAATCCGTTCAGGGTGATCTGCGGCGGCAGATTGAAAAGTTCCGTGCTCAGGGCAAAGCAGCCGCCAATCCCAACGCCGCGGCCGCTGCCGAGCGACAGCTGTACCGCGAAGCTCTGGACCTGCGGCGTGCCGGCAAACTGGCCGATGCTGCTCAGAAACTGCAGCAGCTCACCGAAACCGGCTCGGACCCACGCTACTTCTATCTGCACGGCGTGGTCCTGTCGGAGCAGGGTGAAGAGGCTGCCGCAAAGGCACGCTTCAGCGACGCTGTCCAGCGAGAAACCACACCGAATGACATCAAGTTGGTGAACGAGATGCTGTCAACGCTCAGCACCACCGCGCGACAGATGGTCGAAAAGAATGCCGTTGTGCAGGTCGGTGATCAGACCGTGACTCGCCGCGAACTGCATGCAGAGATTCGTCGTCGTGCTCTGTTGACGGAGGAACAGTTGCTGGCCGAAGCCAACCGCGCGGCGGCACAGGAGGAGCAGGCCGAGAAGAATCGCGTCGAAGCCTCCCGCCGTGCCGCTGTGGCCGACATTCTCAAACAACGCGAACAACAGATGGCCAAGGAACAGGCAGTCCTCGCAGCGACTGGCGGCACGAAGCCCGCGGAAAAAGAGATGCAGGACGAGCCGGCACCGGCCCCGGCGGTTGCAGCCACTGTTCCTGCAGCCAACGTGAAACCGGCCCCCGCAGCCACTCCGACTCAGCCCGCCGTTGCCGCTGCTGATGCACCGAAAAAAGCGTCCTCGAATCCGTTCCTTGGCGGAGCAGTGAAGAAGCCGGCCCCCGGAGTCGCCTCCACCAGTCGCCCAGCGTCGTCGCTTGAACCCATCAATATGTCGTGGATGCCGGAAAGCATGGAGCTGCTGGTGGTACTGCGACCAGCCGACATTCTGAACAGCGGACTTGGAAAAGGCCTGCTGGCAGATCCCACGGCTCAGGCTGCCCTTGCGGCATCCCTGCCTGGCATGCAGGTGACGGATATCGAATCTGTGACCATGGGTTTCAGCAGTATCGTGGCGACAATGGTTCCACTGATCACACAGTCGGCCTCTGGAGCGGCTCCGGATCCCACCAAACTGACCCAGCAGCTGGCTGGACCTGGCACTGTGGCCGTTGTGCGGTTATCCAAAGATGTGGATCTGGCTGCACTCGCTGCAGCGATGCAGGCCGCCACCAAAACTCAGGGCAGCACAACCTATTACACGATGAAATCTCCGCAGGAAGGGGCCCCCGAGACGGCAATTTATGCGATCGACGGCAAGACCCTGCTGACCGGCAGTGAAGCCGGAGTTCAGGCGGCATTGAAAGCCGGCGCTGGCGAGACGACTCGCGACATGTTCTCCTTTGTTGGCAACAACCATGTGGTGCTGGGATTCTCGTCACCCGCATTGGTCGGCCTCAGTGCCGGAATTCCTGAACCGTCCGAAGGATCACCGGGATTTGCTCTCAGTCCTTTTGTCACGGCCGTAAAGGGCAAAATCCTTGGAGCCTCCATCGGGATGAACTTCAGCAATGATCTGGACCTGACAATTTCGCTGCAATTAACCGAGGAAGATGCGGCCAAACAAGCCGGGGCGGGCCTGAACCAGGGTGTCGCGCTGGCCAAACAAATGGGCCCACTGCTGGCCGGCGGCGCACCGCCTGAGCTTGGTCCGGGACTGCAGGGCCTGCTGTCCAGCCTCGCAGCTGGCGGTCGAGGCGACAATGTGACGCTGACAGCCAAACTGCCCGCCTCATTACTGGACGCCCTTAAAAATCAGGCCATGAACTTCGCCCCCCAAATCCAGGGCCTGCCCGGCGGAGCCCCCGGATTCCCACCAGCCCCCTGACTTTCTACCGAATCGGACCAACGACAACCTGGAGTTGTCGTTGGCCCAGAATCGGTTAAACTGAGCTCACCGCATCCGTAGCTCAATTGGATAGAGCGTCGGTCTTCGGAACCGAAGGTTTCAGGTTCGACCCCTGACGGATGCAATGCGAAAACCCAGTGATTTCACTGGGTTTTCTGC
>CAXBSH010000580.1:0-2597 GCA_963977705.1 uncultured Planctomycetaceae bacterium | reverse complement strand
TGGATGGGAAGTATCGTGGCCGTCGCCATCGCGGTCGTCGGGACATTGTCATCGCTGATCCTGCCGAAGACTCGAGTGGCTGTGCCCGATCTTCCGTTTCGTGGTGAGAACCTCTTTATCCCTCGCTCGATCTGGGAATTGATCCGACGCCAGAAAGGGCTTCTGATGGCATTAATCATCGCCACCGTCTTTTGGTTCCTGGGCGGTGTGACTCAGATGGCAGTGAACACGCTGGGCAAGAGCACCTTCGGGCTCAGCGCGACTCGGACAAGTCTGATGGTCGCCGGTATTGGATTTGGAATCGCCGCCGGATGCATCGTGGCGGGATTCCTTGGCAAAGGACAAAGCGGGCAGATCTGGGTTCGATCCGGCGCGTGGCTGTTGATGATTTCACTGGCCCTGATTGGTTTGCTCGCAACCGGACTCCTGGGAAAACCAACCAGCGCCGGAGCACCGGATGCGTCGATCTTTGCCAGTCTGGGAGCCGATGGGTTTGAATGGTTTCTTCGGCTGAGCATGGTGCTGCTGGGAGTCTCCGCGGGTATGTTCGTCGTCCCCGTTCAGGTCTATCTCCAGCAGGCACCACCAGCGGATCTGAAGGGACGCGTGATCGGCGTGCAGAACTTCATGACGTGGATCGGCATCCTGCTGTCAGCCGCCTACGTTGCTATCGTGGGAATGATCCAGGTTCAAATCGGCGGCAAAGGCGCTGAAGGCCCGCTGCAGTGGATCATGTTCGCATCCCTCGCGGTGTTCATGCTGCCAATCTGTTTGTTCTACCGCCTGCCCAGTGAGCCGCCAGGCGATAGCCGCGGGTAATAAACACACAGCGAAATCGGAACACAAAACTGCACTCACCTGCGGCTAGCGCCTAGCCGCTCAAGGGTTGTAGCGGCACGGCGCGAGCCGTCCGGTTTCGATCAAAAGAAGATCCGGCATGTTACCGGAGGGCTTGCGCCCAATAACGTTCGGCACGAAATTTGCGCAGTGGGTTGTTCTGAAGGGATGATGCCATGATGGCAGCTTCAGGAGAACTCATGTCAGATCAGAAAATTCAGGATCAGGAACCGCCCATTCAGGGGGCGAAGCTGCTGAAGCGGGCCATTGAGCAGTTTCGGCAACTGGAATCAATCGGCGTTGAACGTGATGTCGCCGGCAATCGAAAGTTGTTGTACTCTCACTATGCCGGGCTCGTTCTTCTGAGTCTGTTCAATCCGGCCATGCAGTCGGTGCGCGGCCTTACGGATGCCTCGAAACTCCGAAAAGTCCAGAAGCTGATTGGGAACCAGAAAGTTTCTGTCGGTTCATTCAGTGAGTCGGTACGGGTATTCGATCCTGAGCATCTCCGTGTCATTTTTGAGCAGGCGCTGGAAAGCTCGCCAGCAGCAATCACGGGCGCCGGACCGCGAAGAAATATTCCCGAACAAATTCCCGATCAGCTTCTGGAACGCCTTCGAATTGCCGACAGCAGCGCGCTGCGAGCATTGCCTCAGATTGTGGAAGCCGTCTCGACAGAAGCGAACGGAAAGTGGCGACTGCATCTGCAGTTTGAACCACTTCCCGGCACACCCGCGAAGCTCGAACTTCGGCCTGACGAAACCGGAGGCGATGACGATGAACGCGTCGTACTGGCGAAGAATCTGGTCGCTGGAAGAGTTTATGTCGGCGATCGTGGCTATGAAAAATATTCCCTGTTCCACGAGATTGTCACCGCGAAGTCGGATTACATCATTCGTGGACAGAGTTCACGACCGGCCACGGTACTGGAATCACGAACGCTGGACAACGAAGCCCGCATTGCTCGGGTAATCAGCGATCAGATCGTGCAGCTAAGCCCTTCACGATCGAAACCGCTGAACCACACAGTTCGACGCGTCGTGATTGCTGGCCGTAGTCAGGGACGCGTGCGGACCGACCGTTCCAACTCAGAGGAGATCATTCTTCTCACAAGTCTCGTCGACGTACCGGCTCACGTCATTGCGGCAATTTACGAACTGCGATGGAGTATTGAATTATTCTTTCGCTGGCTGAAACATCTTCTGGGTTGCCAGCGCCTGATCAGCTGCAAATCCGAAGGGATTGGCGTTCAGGTGTACGTGGCGCTGATTGCTGCTCTGATTCTGGCAGGTCAGACCAGGGGCACCGTCGGTAAGCGGGCATTCAACCTCATCTGCCTGTACCTGCAGGGATGGGCCGACGATGACGAACTGCGGGCAGGACTGAACGCCATCTGCCGCGCAGCTCAAAAACGCTAAACCCTTCCGCCTGCTCCCGACGACTTCTCGGCCGAGCCACCTTGTGCTGCGCTGATTTCCACGCGCCGATCGGTCCCAGACTCGCTGTGCCACCTGACAACCCCAAACAATTCAACAAGTCTTAAGACGAACCCAATAGCACGCTCCGTGCCGAACGTTATTGGGCTCGCGCCCTGCCGCTACAAACACAACGATTCTGCAGAGATAAGTCCTTCACTGCGTTGCCCGACAGGCCGTCACAACCCCTGCCGGTGTGCGTAAGCCACCGGAAGCAAAGAGCGAATCAGTCCACCAGGCCCGAAGGGCTGACACATTAGCGAGATCAGGCCAATGGGTTGTGTC
>CAXBSH010000579.1:0-2598 GCA_963977705.1 uncultured Planctomycetaceae bacterium | reverse complement strand
CCGTGAGCGAACTGATCAAGGCCCAGCTCAATCTGCTCAAGGATCTGGGCATCGAGCAGGTGCTGCCTGAGCCCATGCCGGAGGATCCCACGCTGCCCTCCTTCCTCGAGAAGGAATGTGCCGCCGCCATCGGCGAGGTGCTGCAGCAGTTCAGCCAGACTCGCAGGCTCAATCCCGGTCGCATCCAGAAACTCCACACACGCCGCACGCTGCTGCACATCACCTGATACGTTCAACGCGATTGTTGAAGCAGCCTTTCGCGCATCCGCCAAAGCCGCCTGCACGTCAGCATTCGACCGCAACTGGGCACCCGCGGTACCAGGCAGAACCGTACGCACAACTGCCGTCACCGCCGCGAAACTAACCGAACCCGGATCGTCAGAGACTCGACGCAGCAGACTTCTCAGTGGTCCGGCCAGCTTCTCACCCTGACCAAATTCCGCCGCCTGTGCCAGCAGCCGACCAGTCAACTCCTCGGTCCCCGCAATGCTCAGCTCCAGTACCGATTCCAGAACTCCGCCGACATTCTCTCCACTCAATGACGTCAGACCGGCACGCTGAACCCACTCGCTCTGCACCGTACGAGCCAGCAAACGTCCGATCGCCGCGGCAGCCTCCGATCCGGGAACCTCCCCCAGACTCAGCACAAGCTGCAACTGCACACGTTCATCCGTCTCTGACTCAAGCTGCAGCACAGCGTTCAGCACATCCGCAGATCCCAATCGCAGCTGCGGTTCAAGCAGCTGCACTGCGATCGCCCGCACTCGCGGGTCCGCATGCCGCAATCCCCCCTGCAGCGACAGCAGCGTCCGCTTGTCCATACGTTCCTCAGCCAGCATCGCCAAAGTCGACAACGCCTGCGCTGCAGGCGCCGCGTCACCCTCACTGATCCTGCTGAGCACCGATACCACACCATCATGTCCAGACGCCTCGACCCGACGATGCTGCAGCATCCTTTGAGCCGTGTCACGCCACCACCCATTCACGCTCCCCACACGCTCTGCAATTGCCACCAAATCAAGCGATTTCCAGTCGGCGGCAAAGAAACTTCGCTGGTTCGAATTTTCTTGACTTTCGTCGATTGTCTGATCTTTGCCGCAGCAGCCGTTGTCCGGCACGATCCGATAAATCCGCCCGCGGTCGCTGCCGGAACTCAGTTTCAATTTCCGCTGGTATTCCGCCGGAATCCACTCGGGATGCTCAATCACAGCGCGATACATGTCGGCCACCCAGATCGCTCCATCCGGTCCGGTACGCAGCATCGTGGGTCGAAACCAGTTGTCCTGCGATGCCAGAAACTCCGAATTCTGTTCATCACCTGCTCGAACACCATGAAACCCGGAACCTTCCGACTGCAGCACCAGCCGCGAAACCAGATTGTGCACCGGCTCAGAAGTAAAGGCATTGCCGTAATACTGCGACCCCAGAAGCACATCCCGGTAAATCATGGTACCACAGGCGGAGGTAAAGCGATTTGCCGTGCCAAAGTCGTTGTAACGATCCAGAGTGCGACTGCGAGGATACACCGGGGCCGCACCGGGTACCGCAGACACCTCGGCTGTCAGTCCCGATATCCGCGAGTGCGGATTGCGCTCTGCATATCGGTCATCAAAGCGATACTGCCAGATCGGATTCGAATTGTTATTGCCAAACCAGTTCCCGAAGTCGTCACGCTCACGCGCAAACTGAGTTGTGCCCGCAGCACTCCGAGCCCGATTCGTATCCGGTGCAATTCGCAGATCACGGCCACGCAGCAGCACCGGCGCACCGGTTGATCCATTGCCCGCAGAATCAGCCACACCCGGCAATGCACCGGTCCCCGATACCAGCCCGCCACTGTCACCATTCGCAAGGTACAACCAACCATCCAGTCCCCAGCGCATCCCATTCACTCGATGCTGCTGGTTACCTTCCACAAACCCCAGATACAGCGGCTGACGCAGATCGGCTGCCCCGTCACCGTCCTGATCCTCGGCATACAGGACCTGCGGAGCCATTGTGATCAGCGCTCCGTTGCGCCAGCATTGAATTCCATTCGGAAAATCCAGTCCGTCCAGAAACGTCACCGCTCGGTCATACACAAAGTCGCCGTCCTGATCTTCCAGAATCCGCACACGCCCCGTCTGCCCCCCTCCCGAAGGATAGTCACCCATCTCCACCACCCACAGACGTCCACGTTCGTCCCAGTCAAAAGCGACCGGATCCCTAATCAATGGCTCGGCTGCTGCCAGCACAACCTTCAGACCACTTCGAGCATGCAGCACGGCCTGAGCCTCAGCCGGACTTTTCGGAGCCGGAAACTTCGCCTGCAGCGCAGCACTATAAAAATGCTGCGGCAACTGCTTCTGCACTGCATCACAAATCAAATCCTCCGCCTCCGGCGCCAGCCGCGACGGACGACGATAGAACAGCATTGACGAATCCACCTCATATCCGCCCTCCCGCAACAGCCTTGCGGAGGCGATGTAACAGGGAACATCATTGCTGTACGCATTCACCCACAAACGACTGCCGTCAAACATTTCATTCAGACGAATGCTGTAATCCACCACCACTTCCCCCGCCAGAAACACCATGGCAAGGTCTTCCCCGAAACAC
>CAXBSH010000578.1:0-2642 GCA_963977705.1 uncultured Planctomycetaceae bacterium | reverse complement strand
GACGCCGACCTGCATAACGTGAACTTCTCGGAAAGCGACCTGAGGTTTGCAGACCTTAGCCATCTCGATCTGACAACTGTGCAGTTTCGGGGCGCGGTCCTCGGCAAAGCCAAAATGACAGGCTGCTATCTGGCACATACCGATCTATCCGGATGCGTGCTTTCACTTGCAGACCTGAGAGAAGCAGATCTCTGCGGTTCCATCGCACGAGGGAATTTGCAACACGTTGACCTGCGAGGCGCGAAACTGGGAGACGTTGACTGGGAGAATGCAGACTTGCGGAATGCCGATCTGCGATACGTAGTCTTTCATCTTGGAGCGAGTCGAGGCGGACTATTGTCTTCGCCTCTTGCTTCCGAGGGGACCCGGACCGGTTTCTACACCGATGAATTGCTGGAACAGCACTTCAAGTCGCCGGAAGAAATTCGCAAAGCAAATTTGAAAGGTGTGAATCTGCTGGGTGCCGACATTGGCGGCGTCGATTTCTACCTTGTCGATCTTCGCGGCGCGATCATGTCACGCAATCAATACGAATATGCGGCATCGAGCGGCGCAATTCTGCACGACAGCCGAGTGACATAGCGCCGAGATTCGAGGCACGATTTTTCCAAGCGGCGATTATTTCAGCAAGTGCCGATTGGCGATTGTGATTCCGCTCAGCATTGCTCCGTCGATGCCGAGAAATCCCTGATCGGTACCACAGAGAAACAGATTGCTCAGCGGCGTCTGTCCGTCGACAAACTTCTGAGGTGCTCCGTAGACGCAGCCGTTCAGATGGCCGGTGAAACGACGGATGGTTCTTGGTGTAAAGACATCCGTATCAATCACTCGCCCACGGAAATCGGGAATGTGCTGCAACGCACTGGAGACAATGCGGTCGTTCCAGTGCTGCTTTTCAGCCACATACTGGTCCTCAGGGAGATTCATCCAGTAGTGCGGATTGGCGAGGGCCGTAATTCGTATCCGACCGTCCTCAAGGGGTTCTGAATAGTCGAAGTTATTGGGCGAACAGATGATCCCGCTGCGCAGGTCCACCGGTTCCTCCGGTCGCTCGTAGTGAAACTGCGGCGAATCACTGTAGAAGACAATCGTGTCACGATGTCCCAGTTCGGCCGGTGGACAGTCAAGCACGCTGATGGATTCAACAAAGGAAATGTCGCCCGGTGGAGCCTTGACAGGCGGGTTTTCCGGGTCGATCAATCGCAACGTTTCGGCAGCGCCCGCTGATGACAGAATGTTGTCGGCCTCAATCTGAGTTCCGTCGTCCAGAGTCACACAGGTGGCTCGCCCATCACGATGCTGGATCTGACTGACACCCGCCCGCAGTCTTAAATCGCCTCCAAACGACCGGAAGTGCTTGACCAGTTTCTTCAGAATCAGACGGATTCCGGCAAACGGGCGCCCAAACCCTTCGTGGAAAATGCTTTTGAACATGATCACGAACTGGTTGAAGTCCATGTCCTTCGGTGTGGCACTGCCGTAGAACATCAGCGGACAAAAAAGCATGTCCACAAGGAGCGGGTCACGGATGTATTCTGAGACCACCTGACGGGCCGAAAGCACGGTGCGTTCAAGGTTCAGTGCGTCATGGTCGGCAATTCGCTGCACCAGCCGACGAAAGCCGTCAATCTGAGAGGGAAATGCCGAGGCCACCTGTTCCGTCAGAAAACTGAACTGGTTGGTGAAGAACAATGTGCAGTCCGGGAAGACGATTGAGGACCGCAGCTGAGGCCGGAGATCAAAGTCTTCCCACGTCATTCGCAATTGACGCAGCAACTTACTGAGCGGTCCCTGTTTGGTTCCAGGTTCGGCGTAGTTGGTGATCGCATGCAGGCCCACGTCGTAGTTGCGACGGCGCAGCCGGTAGAAGGAATTCAGCCCGCCAATCGTGGTGTGCCGCTCAAGGATGCACACCTTCTTTTCGTAGTAGGCCAGCCGTACGCCCGCGGAAAGCCCCGACATCCCAGCACCAATGATGACGGTATCGTACTTCACTGGCGAGCTTCAACGAACAGGGGTTAAGGCGGGCAGGTTTGGGCCGTTTTTCTACTGTGTTTTTCTGCTGTGCGTCCCGGACAGGATTTCAGGCTGAGGCCGGCACGTCTTTCAAACGTGGCAGCAGGTAGCCGACAGTTCCGGCCATGGTATTCAGATTTGGATAGTCTTCTTCCGGAATCTGAATGCGGTACATCTTCCGAAGTTCCATGACAATGTCGAGGAAATCCATGCTGTCCAGTTCCATTTGCTCACGGAACGGACGGGCATCGTCAAGTCCCGACAGATCTTCATCCGGCGCGATCCGCTCGAGAATATCCAGAATGACCTGTCGGATCTGGTCTGCCGTCATCAACGTGTCCTCAAGATCGAGTGCTGTGGGAGTCGGTGGTTGTTCAGTATTTTAGCGAGGAATTCACTGAAAAGCCCGCACCGACGCGAGCGTCCTTCGGCAAATTTCCTGGAAGTGATGGAGTTTCACCGCTGTGTTCTCTGAAAAACCGCCACTCTACGCAACCGTTCCCGGCTCGTCAGCCGGATCTATGCATTTCGTGAGAAAATCTGACCGATTTGGGGCAGTGATCAGTGATCAGTGGTCAGTGATCAGTGGTCAGTGGTCAGTGGTCAGTGGTCAGTGGGAGGTGGTC
>CAXBSH010000577.1:0-2648 GCA_963977705.1 uncultured Planctomycetaceae bacterium | reverse complement strand
GGGGCGGTCGGAAACGGGCGAAACTAGCAGACTCCGGGCGCGCCGCACGTCCGGGCGCCGCGCGGCGCCGGAGAGGGGCTTCACGCGCGGAAGAACGAGACCACGGCCGCGGCGAGGACGCCGCCGAACCAGCCGAGGATCGCGGTGACCGTCGCCCGGACGCGACCGAGGTGCACGCCGATCACGCCGTTGCCGCAGCGGCTCGCCTCGATGGGCGAGAGGTCCGCGCAAGCAGCGAGCAAAGCGGTCGCAGCGAGGCTTGAAAGCAAACGAAGCGCAGCGAGGCCCGAGCGCGAGCGCGTGGCGCGCGGCGACGCACACTGCCTACGCGTTGCGGCCGATGCCGAGCAACTGCAGAAGCTGCTGCAGTTCCGCTGCAAAGAAATTGTAATACTTAAAGAAGCCAAGTATTGTCAGGTTGAAGCACAGGCTGGACCTGAGCCATGCTTTCCGTACGTTTTCGTCGCTCGACTGATCGATCTTCAGGGCGGCGACGTAATCGAATCCTGATGTCAGGCCGATCAGACCCAGCAGCCGCCAGTCCCACCATCCGTAAAACACATAGCTGGCTGCCAGAGTCAGCAGATTCTGCAGCCGCAGGCTGTTTTTCATTGCCCAGTAAGCAGGGAAAAACAGCAGGAAAAACATCAGGAACTGGGGCGACTGAAAGAGCATCGGTTTTGTTCCGCGTCAATCTCTGAAAACCCGCCGGCAGATGCCGTCAGCGCATTTACTTCAGTACGGCCCTGAAGAGATCGACATACAGATCACCGCACTGTGCCGCTGACCACTCCGTCAGAGCCCGCTGCTGATTCCGTGGCCCGATGGTACCCTGTTGTGCCAGTCGAAAACCCTGCTCCACGGCCGTGGCCGCAGTCTCGGGATGTTCCGGGTCAAATGTCGGATTTCCCGTCTCTTTCAGCAGTTCACCCACATCCCACGAATCGGGCCCCACCACCACTTTTCCGAACGTCAGACCCAGCGTGATGTTCCCGGAATTCAGCACTTTCAGACGTGGAATCAGCAGCACATCGCAGGCATTCAGATAAATCTGAGCATCTTCTTCCCTGACGAATGAATAGTTGAAGCAGTAGGCGGGATGCAGGCGGTAATACAGTCTTGTCAGATCGCGGATCCAGTACTTCAGTCGAATCCAGCGAACTTTTGCCAGCTTTTCCCGCCACCGCGACACCAGCAGGACCTTGCCCGGCACGTGAGCATTCTGAAACGCCTGCAGAATCAGGTTCCGTTCAGTGTCCCCACTGCGAATCGCGCCAAATACAAGCAGCACCTGAGCGTTCTGGCTGATCCCCAGTTTTTTCCTGGCGTCTGCCCGGCTGATCTGATTTGGCAGGCTGGCGTAATTCTGGTGCGGAATGACGACGTGCAACGGCGGGTACCCGCGATGCCACTCGGTGTTTCGATATCGCTCCTGAAACTCTGTGATGCTGGCATTGGCAAAGTGGGCTACCCCGTCTGCATAGCGGTAGAACGTTTCGTACATTTTTTCCCATTGCGGATCTTCGACGGCATCGTGCGGCAGCAGGACGTGTCGCGTCACCACGAGGCGAGCTCGGGCCGACCAGTATTTCAGTCGTTCTTCCACCTGAGCAATCAGGGCATCCTGAAGTCCGTATTGTGGCCCACGTTCCAGCCCCTGGAAATACGCCCGCTCAATTTCATATGTCAGATGTTCGGGGAAATGCAGGTGCACGATATCGAAATCACCCCGCATCTGCCAGAAGTCATCGCTGCTGTGATGAATGGTACATTGCCGGGCGATCTCAGTATTGAGATCAATCAGAAAGCGATTTTCCGGCATGGGAATCTGAGCAATCAGCACTCGCATGTTCACAAAACTCACTTCAAAGTACAGAAACGGATTTATTGAGTCGCCACCACGTCAGATGCAGTGGCATCCAGACATCCCACTCGTTCAGTTCAGCATCAGCCTGCTGTAAACCCGCATGAATCTGCCGCTGCAAATGTTTACCATCGAAACATTCGGATTCACGAAAAGCGGCAGATCCAGCGATGTCCGCAACCCACGTGCGTAACGGGCCTCGCAGCCAGTCACCGAACGGCGAGTTAAATCCAGTTTTACGTCGATTCAACCGAATGTTGTCCGGCAGTATTCCGTCCATCGCAGTCCTTAGAATCCGTTTCGTGAATCCGCCGCCTATCCGAGAATTCATTGCCAGCGAAAACGACAGCTCGATCAGACGGTAATCCATGAATGGAAAACGAGATTCGACGCCGTTTGCCATGGAACAGCGATCATACTGATGCAACAGGTAGGGCAGTGGACAGCCAAAAACCTGATCCCAGAGGCAGCGATCCAGTGTATTTGTCAGCCGGCCGGACTGCTGCAGCAACGCTCCTGTGGGCCCTGCATCCCAGGGCCGCTCCGCGATCGGCAAGTTCATTAATCGGCGACGCATCCGGGAAAGTATGCCGCGCATGACGGTCAGCGCATCCCGACTAGCCTGCTTTCGGCTGTGAGTGTAAAGCGCAGAGTAAGTATTCCAGAGATCCAGCAGATAAATCAGCCCTTGGCCTTCCCATGCCCCCTGCAGCGCCTGCCCGCCTATGTAATACCCGCCCAGATATTCATCTGGTCCCATGCCGTCCAAAGTGACTTTGATCCC
>CAXBSH010000576.1:0-2649 GCA_963977705.1 uncultured Planctomycetaceae bacterium | reverse complement strand
GCCACCCGCTGGACCTACATCGTCTCGGGCATCGCCTCGCTGGCCTTGGCCGCCCTCAGCCTCGCGTTGCCGCACACCCCGCCCAAGCAATCCACCGGCGGCGGCACCGCATGGTCGCAGGCGTTCGGCCTCCTCAAGCATCCTTTCGTGGCGATCCTCTGGCTCGTCACGTTCATCGATTCGTTCGTCCACAACTGCTATTTCAACTGGACCGGCGTGTTCCTTGGCACGCCCAAGGCCGACGGCGGCGTGGGCATCGCCGCCAACTGGATCACCCCCGTCATGAGCATCGGCCAAATTGCTGAAATCCTCACGATGGCAGTGCTTGGGATGTGCCTGAAGAAGCTTGGCTGGCGCCTGACGATGGTGATCGGCATCTTGGGTCACGCGGTCCGATTCGGTGTCTTCGCGTTTTGTGGCAGCCCCGACTTCATGTGGTTGATCGTGCTGGTGAATGTGCTGCACGGAGTCTGCTACGCGTTCTTCTTCGCGACGGTCTACATCTTCGTTGACGAGTACTTCCCGAAGGACCTGCGATCCTCTGCACAGGGACTGTTCAATGTGATGATTCTTGGCGTTGGAGCCCTTGCGGCCAACTCGATCTGTCCATGGCTGCTGCAGACTGTCTATACGCAGGACAACATAACGAACTTCGCCGCCCTGTTCCGTGTTCCGATGATCTGTTCGATTGTCGCCTCGGTCGCACTGGCACTGCTGTTCCATCCGCCCAAAAAGTCGGCTGAAGCATCAGGACCGGTTGTCACAGGCCACTGAGAACCAGTAGTGGAATTCGTGGTTTCTGCGGGCAGCCGGACGCACAACGTCCGGCTGTCCCTCTTTTGCGGTGTCCGCCATGCCCGAACAACCTCTTCAGCACATCGACCGACGACGTGGCCCACCGCGACTGATCGCACTCGCGCCGCTGACCGGACTGCTGCTGACGCTGATTCTGCTGCTGGCTGACATGATTCCGCTGGGGATTCCCGGAGAATGGGTCTGGCCACGACAACCATTGCCCACTGATGTCGCAGAACTGGCCGATCGATTGTTCTGGCCATTTCTGGCTGGGATGTTACTGGTCGGAGCAGCCATCTTCGGCGAGTTGGAGTTCAGTCTGCTGCGACTGAATCGTCTGCAGCGGACCATCCACCTGTTGTTGTTGACGGTCAGTACTCTGCTGTGGCACTCGGCGGTGCTGCAGTCCTCGGCCTCACCCCATCGAGAGCTGCGACCACTCTGGATTCTGTATGATCGATCGGCAAGTGGTTATTATCTGCGAGCGCTGGAAGATCGACGTCCGCTGCGTCAATTTCTTGCGGAATTCGAATCTGAAGCTGCGAAAGGTGATGTCCTGCACGCGGGCACGCACCCGCCCGGCTTGCTGCTGCTGAATCGGGCAGCACTGGCGGCAGCCCGATCCAGTCGATTTTCCGGCTTGATCAATACCGCGATTTCACTGCAGCCGGTGGATGCAGTGGATGCCTTTCGACGCGTGGAAACCGAGGCTGGACTGGCACCGCGACTGACCGATCAGCAGTTGGCGGCACTCGCGCTGACTTCGTTTGGCTCCCTCGTAATATGTTCCTGCCTGCCACTTGCCGTTTACCTGCTGCTCCGCCAGTTTGTTTCGTCGCGGGACGCATGGAGATCGGCGGCCCTCGCAGCCGTAATTCCCTGTATCGACCTGTTTCAACCACGATCTGACGTCCTGTATCCGGTGCTCTCAATCCTGCTGCTGGCACTGTTGAGTGGCAGCCTGCTGCCTCATCGACTGATCACTCGCATCGGACTGGCAAGCGCTGGGGGCATGCTATTGTTCGGCAGTCTGCTGGTCAGCCTCGCGCACCTGCCCACACTCGCTGCGGCACTGCTGTTTGCCACGCTGTACACGGCCACACAACCGCACAGAAAACTGGCCGTGGCTCGAACGGCCGTGAGCATGGCTTTCGCCCTTACCACCTTCGCAGGCTGCGTGATCATGCTGCAGGTATTGACAGACTGCAGTCTGCTCCGCATCTGGCAACTGAACCTCGGCAACCACGCTGGTTTCTATCAGCAGTACCCCAGAACATGGTGGAAGTGGCTGCTGGTGAACCCGCTTGAAATGGGGCTGGCAACCGGTCTGCCGGTCATGCTGCTGGTGCCTGCAGCTGTGCGGCGAGCCTGCAGCAGCGCCGTCGGGCAAGTCTCCGCCGGTCGCCCGATCGGACAGCTGTGCGTGGCTCTTACAGGAACGTGGCTGTTGCTGTGGTTGTCGGGAAAAAATATGGGGGAAGCGGCAAGGCTCTGGTGCTTCGCAGCCCCATGGTGGATGGTTTGTCTGGCCGCCCCCGGCACAGGAACAGATCAGCCACCGATGGCACGAAAGTCCTGGAGAGTTCTGCTGTTCTGTCAATCGGCGGCAGGCGTGGCAACCACTGCTCTGGCGTCCGGCTATCATCTGATGCTGGGAGATACGGCAGGCTGAGCGGAATCGCTGGCAACGGCTGGAATCCGGTTATTTTTCGGGTTGCTGCGGTCAATCCTGCGTTGGATGACAGCCGCTTCAGGCCCCAGGGATGGCAGCTGAGAACGTAGCCTCAACATCCCACCAAAACTCGCCTCGCGATCCAGTTGCCTGGTATGCTACGATTGGGGTGAAGTCGTGGG
>CAXBSH010000575.1:0-2668 GCA_963977705.1 uncultured Planctomycetaceae bacterium | reverse complement strand
CGGCATACGATATTGGTCAGTGACTGGAGTTCAGACGTGTGCTCTTCCGATCTGCAGCCCGGACTTTACGGGCAATGCCCGATGCTGCGGCAGCCAGAGCCGTGATCTGCTCCCAGGCTCCCGCTTCAATCAGTTCCTTGCGGGCCAGCCATGATCCACCCACCGCCAGAACATCAGGGTCCCGCAACCATGCTTCGAGGTTCGCGGTTGTGACGCCACCAAGTGGGATGTAGCGAACCCCCAGATGCGCAAAGGGTGCCTTGATACTGGCAAGCATCGGCAGGCCACCTGACGGTTCGGCCGGGAAGAACTTCAGATCATGACAGCCCTCCTGCAGTGCCATATCAACGTCAGTCGGAGTTACGACCCCGGGGGCAAACGGCAAACCAGCGGCAATTGCCTCGCGAATCACCGCAACATTGGTGCCTGGTGCCACCCCGAAGGCACCGCCAGCTGCCACCACCTCTGCTACCTGTGCCGGCCGAAGTATCGTGCCGGCTCCCGCAATCATCTCAGGAACCTCCTCACGAACCGCGCGCAGGCACTGCAGAGCGGCCGGAGTCCTGAGCGTCAGTTCCATGGCTGAAACGCCGCCAGCAAGAAGTGCTCGGGCCAGATGCACCGCCTGCTGAGGTCGCTCCACCACAAGAACCGCAATCACGGCGCCAGCATGCAGACGCGTCAGCATTGAGGAAGGGAAGAGTGAAGGTGTGACAGAAGCGGAACTCATGAAGACATCCGGACAGAGAGAGGAAAACAGTCAGTTCAGGCCAGGATCTCAGACACAACCCGCTGTTCCTCAACACCCGTCAGACGCTGATCCAGCCCCTGGTAACGGTATGAGAAACGAGTGTGATCGATGCCAAGGCAATGCATGATCGTGGCGTTCAGATCATTCACATGGCAGGGGTTTTCCACGATGTTGTAGCTGAAGTCATCGGTGGCTCCGAAAACCGTGCCCCCGCGAATTCCCCCACCGGCCATCCACATACAGAAATTCCGAGGGTGATGATCGCGGCCGTAATTGACGGGTGTCAGTGTTCCCTGCGAATACACCGTACGCCCGAATTCTCCGCCCCAGACAACCAGCGTACTGTCCAGCAGTCCTCGTCGTTTCAGATCCTGCAGCAGAGCCGCAGCAGGCTGATCGACGTCTGAGCACTGATGTCGGATTTCGGACGGCAGTGAACCATGCTGATCCCAGCCACGATGCAGAATCTGAACCACACGAACACCCCGTTCAACCATTCGGCGGGCCAGCAGCGCACTGGCCGCAAAGCTGCCGGGACGCTGCACATCGGAACCATACAGATCCAGCGTTTCCTGAGTTTCTCCGGACAGATCGACGAGATCCGGTACACTGCTCTGCATACGGAACGCCATTTCGTACTGAGCGATGCGTGTTGTGGTTTCCGGATCGGCAAACTTCTGTCTGGTGAGCTGATTCAGTTCGTTGAGTGAGTCCAGCATGGCGCGGCGGCTGACAGCATCAACCCCCTGCGGGTTTTCAATGTACAACACAGGGTCACCAACGCTGCGGAGGGCAACTCCGGTAAATCGTGACGGCAGAAATCCACTGCTCCACATTCGCGCAAACAATGCCTGCGCAGCCTGTTTTGATGACCAGCGGGGAGTCAGTACAACGAAAGCCGGCAGATTGTTGCTGTCACTGCCCAGACCATAGGACAACCACGAACCAAGACTGGGCTTGCCCGGGACTTCGCTGCCCGTGGTGACAAAGGTGCAGGCCGGATCATGGTTGATGGCGTTGGTGTGCACGCTGCGAACGAGAGCGATGTCGTCCACACAGGCGGCGGTCCGAGGCAGCAGTTCGCTGATCCATGTGCCGCATTGTCCAGCCTGTCGAAACTGGAACATCGACGGAGCAACAGGCAGGCGTGACTGGCCACTGGTCATGGTCGTGATACGTTGGCCCCGGCGGACGGAATCCGGCAGATCGGAATTGAAGTGCTGGCGGAGCCCCGGTTTGTAATCCCACAGATCCAGTTGGGAGGGACCACCGTTCATGTGCAGGTAAATGACGGCTTTGGCTTTGGGAGAAAAGTGAGGAAAGCCCGGCAGCGGAGGGTGTACCTGAGGCTGCCTGACGTCAGCAGCCGTGGCACGAGGCAGCGACATGGTCGCCAGAGCCGCTGAGCCAACGCGCAATCCCCCCGTTCCGAAGAACTGACGTCGGGTTGTTTGCAGGCAGTATTCGCTGAAGGGATCCATGGGCGTCACCTTTGCAACAGATGTTCAGGTCCGTATCCTGGTATTGTCGTCAGAAAATCGCGTCGGATCAATCCTGACGCGTTCAGCCAGCCAGAGCTCCGACAGCAGAGACACCGGGCAACCGGTACAACGCGTGTCTGAACTTTCCTGCCTGACGCATTCAGCCAATCCATGGAATCTCCGATTCAATTCCAGCTGCAGGTTTGGGTATACTGGGGCCAACGTTGCAGTTCCAACACGTCCACCCAGTGATTTTCCGCAGGTAGTTTACCGTCATGTCAATCAAACGTCCGCGCAGTGGAGGTGGCTGGAAGGCCATCGCATACAGTTTTCGCCTCGCCCGGCGAGTGGGCTGGTGGAAGTTGTGGCAGGCTGCCAGGTCAAAGAATACGTGCAAGACCTGCGCGGTCGGTATGGGGGGGCAACTTGGTGGGAT
>CAXBSH010000574.1:0-2680 GCA_963977705.1 uncultured Planctomycetaceae bacterium | reverse complement strand
CTGGGATCTTCAGGTGCGATTGCATTCGCCCCGGTGTACGAGCACGGTGGAATTCGAGTGAACCCGATCGTGGGTGGTCGTTATCAGAAGATCAAGGAGCAGTTCTCGTTCCTTGGAGTCGACTCGGGACTGGCCTACGTTGGTGGCGGTGACGATGATACTCCGGACAACGCCAAGGTGTTCCCGGACTACAACGGCGTGGACAACAACAACGACTTCTTTATCGATAACCTTGCAGAAGACGGGACTCCGGATTTCACCCAGATCAATTCCTTTGATCCGGTGCTGGTCACTGCCACCCACATGGCGCAAGTCACCAGCAATCTGGCTGGTCCGGACTTTGGTTTCCATTACACGCTGGGTGACGACAAAGGGATCGCACTGGTCGGTTCATCGCGGCTGGCGGCAATGTTCAACAACGAGCAGATCACGATTCGCGGGGATAACCTGTACAACCACATGGCGGTGTCAGCCACACCTGATCCGGTGACCGGGCTGTTTCCGCCGACCGACGGCTTCGATACAAACAATCTGAACGGCCCATCAGCGAATGCTTACGGTGGCAGCTACAGCACAGTGCATCTGTCACCATTGTTTGAGCAGACGCTGACTGCCGAAATTCCGATTTTCTCACGAGTTCCGGTGCTGTCGAACATGAAGCTGCTGGAAGACGCGAAGTTCCGTCTGGGATACACGTTCCTGTGTGTGGGTGAAGTGGCAGATCCGCTGCAGTCAGTGATCTACACGTCCAATCCACAGCTGAATCTGTTCCCCAGTATCAAACCGGATCGCCACAGCTTCACACAGCACACGATCAGCGTCGGTGTGAACTGGAATTACTGAAGCTTTTGCTGTCCATGGACTCTGCATGCCACGGGCCCGGCTGGTTTACCAGTCCGGGCCTGTTTGTTTATGCTGTGTCTGGAATGCCAGCCGGGTGGTGTCTGTCGCCCGAGGCGGTGGTGTACCGATCTTTTTATTCCCCGAGTCTGGATTTGCCGTTATGACGTTGGATGAACTGCAGCAGCTGATTTCCCGGATGTATTCTCGCAAGGATAATGCGCGGGGAGTCGAAGGGACATTCATGTGGCTGATGGAAGAGGTGGGTGAGCTGGCGGCCGCTCTGCGTGAATCTTCGAAGGAAGAGATTGCGAAGGAGTTTGCGGATGTGCTGGCATGGCTGGCCACGATCGCCAATGTGGCCGGCATCAGTCTGACTGAGGCCATTGAACTGAAGTATGGCAAGGGCTGTCCGGGCTGTGGCCAGATGGTCTGTCGCTGTGCAGATTCCGAGAAGCCCTGAGGTGGCCGGCGGTGGCCTGATTATTCGAGCGGAGCGGTGATCTCCAGCAGATCGATGGCAGGAGACCCGTTGCAGAAGATGGTGGCGAGTCGTCCCCAGGTATCAGCTTCAGCGGGCATCTGCAGGTAGTGAGCCAGCCCTGGGCCGGCTGTGAACTGCAGGATGGCGCCCAGTTCCACGTGGCGAAACACGTTGTGCTGAATCAGTATGCGTCCGAGGGGAACGCGTTCTTCGAGGATTTCCCGGCGCACTGGTTCCGTGACCAGCTCCAGGTTGAAGCGGACGTAACCGAACTGCACGACTCGGCTGGTACCACTTTTCAGCAGTCGAATCTTGCGCAGGTACAGGCCGTCCTGAAACCGTGATTCCAGCACCTCCACGTCGACGCTGCAGTGGTGCCAGCTTTCCATGCTGATGGTCATGTGATGTTCGTGAACCAGCATGGTGCGATAGGGTTCCGGAGTCGCTTCGCGGGCGACGTGACGAGCGTTGAGGAACAGCGGGGCGTCAGCGGGTTCCGGGAACAGTCCTGCCAGATCGTGCAGCTCTTTGAGGGGATTCACAGGGCGAAGACTCCGTCGAGTGAAGGCGTGGCGGACCGGGGCGGGGGCAGGAGCAGGGGTGGTAGTGTTGCAGGAGCAGGATGAAAGCGAGGCGAACATCCTGAGGCTGTGATGATAGCCTGTCAAGTGCGACGAGGAAACTCTGGTATCCCGCAGCGATTTTGCCCGCATCGCTGTGGATTCTCCTTTAAAATCTGCCAGAATCTGAGTGAGTGCCGATGTTCCGGTGAGCGGTCGGCCGGCTTTTTCACGTGTTTCAGAATGCGGTGCTGCTGTGTTTTGCATTCGGGGTACTGGCTGTTACGTGCTGTTGTCCTGCGGGTTACTGCTGGCGGTGCTGTGCGGGCCGGTCTACGGGCTGCAGTCGCCGGCACAGGTTCCTGAGGGTGGGGTTCCGGGCATTCCAGAGCCGGCAGTTCCCGTGCAGCCTGTGTGGAAGCTCAGGGTGGGCGACAGTTTTGACGTCCGCACCGTGGTTGCTCGGCGGACCACCATGAACGCCGGAACTCAGGCGGCAACGACGGTGGAAACCGCTGATCAGCAGATGATCAGCTACAAAATGGAAATGCTGCTGCCGGGCGGCGATGCTGTGTTTGTCGTCTCAATTCGCAGGGCTCAGCGTACGGCTGAAGGCGCTGTGACTCGCAACTGGCGTGCTGGTGCCGCCGAACTGAACAGGTTGAATGGTTTCAGTCTGCGGTTGAAAGTTGATCCGGAAGGCAACGCTGAACTGTATCCCTTAGACGGGCACGAGCCACTGCTGCGAAAACTGTCCGGTGGAGATGAACAGTATACCAGGTTTCTAAAGGATGCC
>CAXBSH010000573.1:0-2680 GCA_963977705.1 uncultured Planctomycetaceae bacterium | reverse complement strand
CATGCCAACGGTCCTCGCGCACAGAAGCCGTTCCAAGTGGTCAACTGCGCCGCGCTGCCGCACGATCTGCTCGAGAGCGAGCTCTTTGGGCACGAGAAGGGCGCCTTCACCGGAGCGGTCGGACGGAAGATCGGCAAGTTCGAGGCAGCGCAGGGCGGGACGCTTTTCCTCGATGAGATCGGAGACATGGATCTCTCGCTGCAATCGAAGCTTCTGCGCGCGATCCAGGAGCGGGAGTTCGAGCGCGTCGGCGGGACCGAGCCGGTCCGTGTCAACGTCCGATTCATCTGCGCGACGAACACCGACCTTCAGCAGGCCATCCGCGAGAAGCGCTTCCGCGAGGACCTGTACTATCGTGTCTCGACCTTTCCGATCATGCTTCCGCCGCTCAAGGAGCGGCGCGGCGACAAGCGCCGCGAGGCCTCGGAGGACGCTATCGAGGCCCTCGAAGCGCGCTTCGAGGAGGTGGTGGCGCTGGCCGTGGATATCCTCAAGCGGCTGCGGCGCAACGTGCCGGAGCGCGAGAGCCTGCTCAAGTACTACACCAATATCGACAATTACCTCTCCTGGTTCACCGAGCAGCGGCTGCTGGAACATTTGCGCGAACTGGGTCACAAGCGCATCGACTGCATGAACACGCAGGCCGAGGACGCCGTGATCCGGGCGACGCAGTCGGTTTCGGCCCGGGACGCGAAGCTTGCGCAGGCGGTCATCGCCGGCGACGAGGCGCTGGACCGGTCGGACGTGGATCTCGAGGAGGAGTGCCTGAAGATTCTGGCGCTTTATCATCCGGTTGCGAATGACCTGCGGCGTGTGGCTGTGGTGATGAAGATTGGAGCGGAGCTGGAGCGAGTAGCTGATCTGGCAGTCAGCATAGCGGAGCGTTCGGCGGGGATTGCTGAGCATGGGGGATTCCCGATGCCTGAGCGTCTCTCTGAGATGGCTCGTGAATCGCTCAGCATGCTGCATGACAGTATTGATGCGTTTGTGGAGCAGAACACCGAGTTGGCTCGACGGGTCTGTCTGCGAGACGAAGCCGTGGATCAGCTGAATCGACAATTGATTGATGATGTGGTGTTGGTGATGAAGCAGCGTCCGGATCTGGTTGAGCCGGGGTTGCATTTGTTTTCGGTAATCCGTCATGTGGAACGAGTGGCGGATCATGCGACGAACATAGCTGAGGACGTGGTGTACCTGGTGGAGGGTGCCATTATCCGGCATCCGAGGTTGCCGCGCAGAGCAGGGAATTCCAGGGCCGGTGGTGCTTAGCAGGCTTCCGGTTCGCAGAAACAAGGCAACGCTGGCCGTATGCAGCCAACGATCCTGGTGATAGAGGACGAGCAGTCCATCGCGGATGTGGTGATCTACAATCTGCGGAAGGAAGGTTACAACGTCCAGTGGGAGCGGGACGGTCGTGGTGGTCTGGCTCGAGCGCAGACTCTGCTGCCGGATCTGGTAGTGCTTGATCTGATGCTGCCGGGTATTGACGGTCTGCAGATCTGTCGTGTGCTGAAGGGTGACCCGCGGACGCGAACGATCCCGGTCATGATGCTGACGGCTCGCAGTACAGAAACTGACGAGATTGTCGGGTTCAATATGGGTGCGGACGACTACGTGACGAAGCCGTTTCGGGTGCAGCCATTGATCCATAGAGTGAAGGCATTGCTGCGTCGTGTGGAGACGGCGGAAGCTGGCAAGAGTGTGATCAGTCTGCACGGCATTGAAATCGATCGAGTGAATCACACGACGAAGTTCAATGGGGTTGAGCTGGAATTGACGCCAACGGAATTCCGTATGCTGTGGACGATGATGTCTCAGCCGGGCCGTCCGTTTTCGCGTAACGAGCTGATGGAAACGTCACGTGGCGAGGATGCGAATTCGCTGGAGCGAACGATTGACGTTCACGTGCGATCGCTGCGAAAGAAGCTGGAGCCTGAATCGGAGCTGATTGAGACGGTTCGAGGCGTGGGCTATCGGTTTATCCGGAAGTAATCAGTTCCAGAACTTGTCACCGTGCCAGTTGATTGGCGGGTGCGTTTCGACTTCGACGTCGCCGCTGACGCGAGTCTGGCAGGCGAGTCGGACTTCTTTGCCGGGGTTGCTGAGGATTTTGATTCCGAGCAGCGGGTTGAGCAGGCGCCACAGGCGTTCGAGCAGACCGGCGCCGCTGACTTTGTCTGCACCTTTGGCAACGATCACGTTGCAGCTGCAGCAAGTACCAAGGCCCATGCAATTCACGACTTTGTGGGGCCCGGAATACAGCTGCACGCCGTTTTTGCGAGCAATGGTCCGCAGGTCTTCACCTTCTGCGGCGTCAACAGTGACTTTTTCGTTGACAAACTTGACCTTGGGCATGACAGCGAACTTTCAGCAGCCTGGATGAAAAGTGAGGGCCGTTCACCATACGACCATGCTAGTGCTGCTGGTTCCTGAATTCCAGATGCGAGGCCCGGATCCCGACACTGGGAAGGGCAGTTTTTGCGGATTTCGAGGTTTTTCCGGGGTGTCGTCGGACAACAGGGCCTGTAGTTCGGCAAATTCCTGCTGGCAGAGCGTGCAATATTCGGCGGAGCTGAAGCTTTGGGGGGCCGAATTTCGGTTGGCGGGGAGTTCTGGTTGCAGTTTGGGCAGGATTTGGCGGGTGATCTGACGCAGGGCATCGCGGCTGGTGCAGTGGGGG
>CAXBSH010000572.1:0-2698 GCA_963977705.1 uncultured Planctomycetaceae bacterium | reverse complement strand
GTCATGCATGGGGTTCGAGGTGCTTACGCACCCGTTCTGCTGAAACCGGCCCTTCAGGCCTCGAGCGTTTTTTTGGGTGTCGTGACCAGGTGCTTACGCACCTGGCTCTGCTGAGATCGGCCCTTCAGGCCTGAGGGGGCCTTGGGTCGGCCTCGGGGGCCTTGTTTCGTTGGTTCAGCTTACCTGCGGTTGGTATTCAGGCCTGAAGAGTCGTTTTCCGATAGCCCGGTTTACAAACAGCTGAATTCGTGGGTGATGACAAGGCTTCAGCCCGTGTCGTCCACCGCGTTCAAGCCCCCCCGGATGCGAGCCGTTAGCGTCAGCTGATGGGTGTCGTGAGGCTCTTGCTGAATGGCTGCAGCTGCAACGGCTCTCTTTCGGTTCGGCAGGAGCCTCATTGTCCCAAAGGGGGCACCAGAGGATCCAGCAGCTGAATCAGCGCTGGAATATGTTCAACTGCCACTCGCCAGAGCCGATCATGGCGAATTTCGCCGTATTCGTGCGCCAGGATGTGCCGCTGTGCCTGAATGGGCCGCCATGGAATCTCCGGATGAGCGTCCTGAAATTCCCTCGACACGCGCCGCGCTGCCTCACCGATGATCTCGACCTGTCGTTCGACTGCACTCCGCAACAGCAGATCGGCGAGGTAGTCTTCGAGAGTACGTCCAGATACGAAGGACACCACCGCTCTGGCCGCCGTCAGCATGTCCCAAAGATACGCGCGATCATCCCTGTCGGGCGACATAAATCACTCGTCGAGTCTCAAGAATGCGGTCACGTCGAAACGGGTTCCTCAGCCCGTCCTGCTCCACAAGATCCACTTTGCGACCAACTAATGTACTGATTTCATCCTGCATGGTTGTGATGTCCCAGAGACTCCACTGGGCATCATCGTCAAAGGAGACAAGGACGTCGATGTCGCTGGTCGGTCCGAAGTCATCACGCAGCACCGAACCGAACAGGGAGAATTCATGAATTTTCCAGCGATGGCAGAAAGAGACGACTGCACTGTGCGGGAGCAAACCTGCCATTCGTTCTGCAATATCAACCATGATCGTGTATCCATCCCGGCAACGACAGAAACTGCACGGCCATAAAGATGATACGTCTGCTTCACACGCTTTTCAATCACTGAGTGTTGGGTGACAAGTACCCGCCCGACCCAAACTCGCTGGACGCCCCCCCCTTTGGGAGGGCGAGGCTCCTGCCGAGCCGAAGTGGCTTTTTTTTGCGACGGAATGCCAGCCACGGAAGGACACGGAAACAGGGCACCGTGGTTGGTTTTGCCTGACGCTGAAAAATGTGGCTTGTCCCGGTTTTTGCCGCTGAATGTCCGGGAAAATTGATGGCTGTCACCCTTCGGGAGGGCGAGGCTCCTGCCGAGCCGAAGTGCACTGTCCGTGTTCAGTTGTCGTTGTTCGCCAACTGCCGTAGCCCGAGCATTCCTGACGCCGAGGGACAACCGTAGCCCGAGCATTCCTGCTCGGCCCCGTCCTTAAAAAACATTGGGATTTCAAGGCTGACGAGACGTTCGTGCCCGGGCTAAAGCCCAGACTACGAATTTTGTGCCTCGCTGCAGGTCAGTGCGTGGTACGAAGATGCAGACACTATCCGTCAGCTTCTTTCGCCAAACGTAAAACGCAGCGACAGAGACGCCCTCCATGACACAACCTCCACTGAATTCGGTGGCAGACAAACACAAACCCAATCAGTGTGAGGACAATGGCGACAATGGCGGCGGGGTACGGTTACGACAATCCGCTGCCCTTGCTCGTTGAAGAGACGTTCCAGAGCCGTGTGGATTTGATTCAGGTCGCTCGTGGTTGCTTACCATAATCGAGTGACACCGTAGGAATCGAATGCCGAGTCCATACTGACGACAGGAACCTGTTCCGCAATGGCCTGTGCAACGATCATTCGGTCGAAGGGGTCTTTGTGGTGCATCGGCAACGATGCGAGGATCTTTGCGTGCCGAATCTCGATCGGTAGAATTGAAAAGTCGTTTCCTGCGATACCCTCAGCGAAAAACTGCTCGAACGGAACCTGCAACGGATACTTGCCGACGCTGACTTTAATGGCAACTTCCCAATAGGTCGCAGGACTTACGACAATCTCGTTCGTCACATCGCCGATGAGCGACTGAGCGGTCTGGCTTAACGATGGATCATCGGTTACGAACCACAGGAACGTATGAGTATCCAGCAATAGCCTCATTCCATGTACTCCTTAAACCCTTCCAGGTGCTGGTCATCCTCGACAAGTAAAGTGATCATGCCTTTGCAATTGCCCGGCATTCTTGGCTTTTGTGGCAGCAACGGCTTACTCTTCAGCGTCGCTACAGTTTGCTGGTTCTCGGTAATGATGATTTCATCGCCCGGAGCTAACTGATGGATGAAATCCCTGAGCCTGGCCTGAGCTTCTTCGATCGTGATGGTTATCGACATGCTTCTCTCCTTGTTTTTCAGTTCTTCACCCGAATCTGTGGGTAAAAAGGGTCGTTAAAAGCTCGGCTCGGGTTCAGCAAACGGGGCTCGGGCCGTTCATGGGTGGTCCAGAAAATTGGACGGCCGCAGTCCCGGGAGGAAAACATCTGGGGGTCCTGCATGATCCAGTTGCAAATGTAGGTCGATGAATGGGAGCCCGCGAGATGCAACTGCAAACGATCCTGAACAAGGTCCAGAAATTCAAGGGATAAGTG
>CAXBSH010000571.1:0-2724 GCA_963977705.1 uncultured Planctomycetaceae bacterium | reverse complement strand
GTCCGCCACCGTCGTCGCCGAAATCCAGCAGCAGTCGGGATATGGCTCGTTCCTCATCAGTGGTGGCGATTCCCTGCAGCTTTTGGCCCAGAGCCTGCCACATTCGTTGCCGGACACGCCAGTCACGGTTGCTGCAATCGATATTCGTCCGCAAAAACGCAGCCGTGCCAAGCCGCACGTTTTCGGCCTGACATTTGTCAATGACGGCCAGGGAGGACAGCAGAGTAATTCGGGTGTAGTCGCGATCGAGCACTTGCCGTCGGGCCGCTTCCAGCAGCACAAACAGAGTTTTTGCGCAGACGTTCCGCAGTTCTGCGAATGATACTGGTTCGCTCTGACTGGCAAGTCTTTCAAGAATCGGAAGTTCAGCGCTGATCGGCAGTTCGTCAAACCGGTTGATGGCGGTGTGCACACGCGATTTTCCTTCGAGTCCCCAGGTGCGTGTGATATCGCTGTTCCAGTCCTGATTGTCGCCCGGCAGACGGCTGTTGGTCACTGCCAGCACAATGTCCACATTACGAAGCTCCACGGCAGCGATGGCTTCATCTCTGATGGAGCTGCCGTCAGCACCAGAACCCGGGGCGTCGACCAGCTGAAAATTCAGCTGCCTGTTGGTTGTGATGCGGTTGGCGACTTCATTTGGCAGATCCGCATCAACCAGAATTTTTCTGATCGCTGGAAACACGGCCCGCAGCTCGTTGTCTGTGAAGCGTTCAAACGATAATTCTCCAGTGCTGGATGCCAGCCGTGGGATAGCGTGAAGGTCGCCGTCATAGATTTCTCCGGGATTGTCTTCAAGCGTCATCAGGCGGTGGGCGTGGGCTTCTGAGACGGGTAGCACACAGCCGGAGTGATGCAGCAGTTGTTCGAAGATCCGGGCAAACCGGTAAACTTCGAAGGCTACAGCTCGGAGCTTTGGCGTATGCTCTTTGGCACGAGCAGCGATCGCCCAGTTGACGGCATCAGTCCAGAGGGATGGTGATTTGGGGTTTTGCGCACGCCGCAGCAATTCGCGGCCAGCAGGCCATTCCAGTTCCAGAAGTCCTGCTGCGATACTCAGAAGTCTCGACAGAATCAGCTCTGCCGTCACCCGATCCACAATCTGCACACGCCAGTTTCGCAGTCGGGCTTCCTGCAGACTGCTGTCCCCGCGATGCAGACTGATCTCGACAAGATTTCCGGTGGTCGGGTTTTCTGCGATTGGCAGTAAACCACAGGTTCCTGTCAGAGCACCCAGCACAGTGGTTTTGCCGGAAGCGAACCGGCCAAGCACGGCAATCCGCACAGGCTGACCACGTTCGGCCTGCAGCCGTTTCAGCCTGCGTTCGTGATCCCTCACTTTGTTCGCGAGCAAAGGACTGGAACTGCCTGAAAGCGATTGCTTCCAATTGGCAATGTCGGCAGAAAAACCGGCAATCTCTTCATCTGAATTTCCTGTATCTTTGACGTTTGGCACGCGGAGATCTCCTGGATCAGAAACCCGTTTCAGAAGGCCACTGCTGCATTGCAGTGGAATTGTTAGCCTTCAGCAGTCTGGTATGCGCAAGTCTCCGCCGGCGGATCAAAGATTTCCGGCGGCCGCCGTTTTTGCACTGACAGATCGAGATTGGTGCTTAAAAAAACGGCTGCTTTCAGCAGGCCGGCTGGCGTATTCAGGCTGGATCGGCGAGCTGCCGGCCATTATCAGCGGTTGTCTCGATATTCCCGGGGAAAAACACCGAATTCCTCGGCAACTCGCATGCATTCAACATAGGTTGAATCCACATCGCTGAGCAGACTGAATGCGTCTCGCTCGAAGTCTGTACGCGGCGTGGTTCCCCATAATGCTGTGGTTTTGGACCACTCACCCAGCGTTCTGACCTGAGAGCTGTGATCGATTTGAAAACGCAGGATCGCCTGCCACGCGCGGAGATGCTTTTCGTAAGCGGTCCGAAATTTTCGAGGGCATTGTTCAAGGTGAATTCGTTGCATGAAATTCACAGTGTAGCGGGTGTTGTCCACTGTCGATTCATCGGCAGTTAACACCCGCTTCGATGGTTCGGCATCCCTCCTGAGCACATCAAGAATCGCCTGAGCGGTTGAATTGTGGGAGCGTTCCCCCAGCGACGGTGATTTTTCTCCTGTAGCCGTCTCGTCGCCGCTGCAGCCGCATAGAAATGTGGGAATCACAGCCAGCAGTACAATCGCACGCACCTGATGACACTGAAGTTTGACACGCATCGTTACAGTCTCCCGAAAATCGATGGTATTCGCGCGCCTGAACCCCGTGTGCAGAACATCTGCACCCGCGGCGCCCGGCATGTGCTGTGCAGATATGCGCCAGTCCACGGAAACGGATCAGCTCTTCAGGAAAATCCGACGTTCAAATGACTAACAACTGTCTGCCACGTGCGAATCCACGGTCATGAAAGTGGGCTCCGAGTTCACCTTCCGCCGCGCTTGACTGGGGGCAAACCTTCAGCGAAACTCATGCCACTGAAATACTGCGATTTCCGGTATGATTCGTAACCAGCGAGACCAGCGATGTCGTGCAAAGCGATCAAGGTTTTCGTGTCCTGCCCAAGTGATGTCCTGCGGGAGCAAACGCTTGCCGAAGACATCCTCCGCCGCCTGAAAATCGAGCATGGCAGGGAAGCCGATCTTCGGTTCGTGCTGGCATCGGCCGCGGATCGGATTTCAGCAGAGCAGTGCGAGATCGCCATCTTTGTGTTGTGGAATCGGCTC
>CAXBSH010000570.1:0-2736 GCA_963977705.1 uncultured Planctomycetaceae bacterium | reverse complement strand
CCCTGATGTTGCAGCGTGCCGAGTTTCCGTCCTCACCTGAGGACGGCTCCATTGAAGCATCCGCAGTGCCGCCCGCGCCAGATCGTCAATCACCAGGTTTCCGTCCTCACCTGAGGACGGCTCCATTGAAGCGCAAAAGCAGCCCGGAGTGGGAGTGGATGCAGGAGTCGAGTTTCCGTCCTCACCTGAGGACGGCTCCATTGAAGCGACAAGCTGTAAAACTTGCGTGCGTGCACTGTCAGCACGTTTCCGTCCTCACCTGAGGACGGCTCCATTGAAGCGTGTCCAGCGTTCGCAATTGAACTCCGGCCTGTGATTGTTTCCGTCCTCACCTGAGGACGGCTCCATTGACGCGTTGGCAGGGATGTCGTACACGGCGCAATTTTTGTGGGCAAAGGGCGGCCGGGCAGGAATGCCCGGTCTACATTTTGGCTGACCACTGACCACTGACCACTGAGAACTGACCACTTCTTTCGGTTCAGCAGAAGCTTCGCTCTCCCGAGGAGACGCTGCCCGATGGTGTGTGGTTTGTCTCCCTGTGACGGGTGATCAGCATGCAGCCGAGCCAGCGCGGGGGACTGACGCAAGGAAGGAGCGTTCGGGAAATGATTGAGAATTCGATCGGTATGACGTTTGTACGAATCCCCGGCGGAACCTTTTTGATGGGTTCCCCGCCGGATGAGCACGGGCGTTTCCAGGGTGAGACGCAGCACGAGGTGACTGTGAGTCGCGATTTTTACCTTGGCGTGCGTGCTGTGACGCAGGCGGAGTACGCAAAGGTCATCGGGGCGAATCCCAGTTTTTTCCAGGTCTCACCAGACCATCCGGTGGACAGCGTTTCCCATTCGGACGCACAACGGTTCTGCCGGATGCTGTCTCGACGACGCGACGAGCAAACCGCCGGACGACAGTATCGACTGCCAACGGAAGCGGAATGGGAATACGCATGTCGAGCCGGTGCGAAAACGGCGTTCAGCTTTGGAAATGACGGAGCCGATCTGGCGCGATATGCGTGGTACGAGGAAAACAGCGGTTTAAAGACGCACGCTGTCGGCAGTAAACAACCGAACGCATTCGGGCTGTACGAGATGCACGGGAATGTCTGGGAATGGTGCAGTGACTGGTACAGTGGGACGTACTATGCCAGTTCACCCAGTACGGATCCGCAAGGTCCGGAATCGGGGACAGTGCGAGTCCTGCGTGGCGGCTCGTGGGACTCTGAGTTGGGGTTCCTGCGGTGTGCAAGTCGGCTTGGCTGCGCTCCGGACGACACGAGCGCCGTTGTTGGGTTTCGGGTGGTGCTGGAGCAGAGCCGTGTGAATTCGGATTCGTGAACGGAAATCGTTGACATCACGGGCGGCAAAAGTGAGACTCGTACGGGCAGTCTTTTTCTGATCAGCCAGAGGTGCTGTATGCGATGTGTGCTTGCTGTTGTGGTGTTGCTGTGTGTAGGTGTTTCACCGATGCTGGCAGATGAGCCGGCAAAACCAGTTGAGGTACGGGTCACCAAGGAAAAAACCATTGAGAACTCCATTGGGATGAAATTTGTGCTGATTCCCGCCGGAACTTTCACCATGGGATCACCGGCTGGCGAAAAAGATCGCGATGTCGACGAAACACAGCATCAAGTGACGCTCACCAGGTCCTTCTACATGGGACGCACCGAGGTCACTCAGGGGCAATGGAAAAAAGTCATGGGAACGGAACCATGGAAAGGGGAAAGCTTTGTGCAGGAGGGCGACGACTACCCCGCCGTGGAGATTTCATGGAACGACGCGGTCGAATTCTGCAAGAAGCTTAGTGCCATGGAAAACAGGGTGTATCGACTGCCAACGGAAGCTGAGTGGGAGTATGCCTGTCGTGGCGGCACAAAAACCGCCTTCAGTTTCGGAGACGATGAAGGGGAATTGAGCAAATACGCATGGTTCGACGGAAATGCATGGGACGTGGACGAGAAGTACGCGCACCAGGTGGGCCAGAAGCTGCCGAATGCGTTTGGCCTGCACGACATGCACGGGAATGTCTGGGAGTGGTGCAGCGACTGGTATGCTGAGTACCCGTCCGGCCGGCTCACCAATCCTCGAGGGCCAGACACAGGTTCTTCGCGAGTTTTGCGTGGCGGCTCCTGGAACGACGTACCGCACGTCGTTCGTTGTGCGTACCGCAAAAACCTCACTCCGGGCTACCGTTTCATCAACGTCGGATTTCGTTTGTTGTTGGAGTAGTTTTTGTTCCCGAGTCCTTCCTCTGCGATTCGGACTCAGACGGCTCTTAAGCTCTGTACTCTGGTCCTCTGTCCTCTGTTACTCTGATGCGATTCCTGCGTTTCTGTGATTCCTGCGTTTTGACTTTCTGCGATTCGCACCCCTTGCGCCGGGCGCAGCCCGGCGCGCGAGTTTGAAATTTAAGCCCGCACCCTGTCATACCAGCCTTGATCCTGCGGTCCCTGCCTGAACGCCTGCCCGCCTGCCCGGCTGCCCGGCTGCCAGTGCGGCAGACGGCAGGCGGCAGGCGGCGCAGCGGTGGCGGTCAGGCGCTGGCGGGCGCTTGGCGGCGTGCGGTGCCAGCAGCCGTGCTGGTGCTGGCACCAGCCGTAAGCAGCGCCCGCAGTGCCATGCGCGAGCGTTGCAGGCTGGCCGTATGGCGGCTGCGCTGGCTCCTCAGCGTGGCTGCTACCAGCACGCCGACCAGGGCAGCGTCAAACACGCGGGCGAGCGTGTACAGCGCAATCGACAC
>CAXBSH010000569.1:0-2752 GCA_963977705.1 uncultured Planctomycetaceae bacterium | reverse complement strand
ACGGCGTCCGCGTGCCCAAGGTGCACCTGGTGTGCGACGAGGGACTGTCGATCCATGCGTGCTGGTTCCGGGGCGCGCTTCCCAACTACGACAACGGCGTCGGCAGCCTGCTGCGCGCGCTCGGCCGCCCCCGCGTCTCGCCCGGAACGTCGGGCGTCGACGGGTCGGCGGCCACGGCGCGCCGTCCCACGCTGCGACTGGCGTCGCTGGACATCGGCGGCGGCTCCCTGTGGCATGCGGATGTACTTATCGGTCCAGCCTGCCACTTGCACGTACTCGATGACCGACGGCTTTCCATCCCAGTCCGGCACCCATGGCTGATCGGTGGGATTGCCCTCGATTGTCTGCTTTTGCCTTGCATTCGAGTAACTGAAATTGTGAAGCGGCAGATAACCGAGGGTTCTGATCACAGCATTCCGCTGAACATCCGTCAGTTGCGCAAAAGAGCGGTATTCGGATGATTTGTAATCTGACGTGACAGCGGGCGCACCGTAGGCTGTCCAGTCGATGACAGGCAGTCCCAATTTCATCGTATGCGGATAATCCGTGGCGTTGTAATAGTCCACTCCCTCGATAAAGTATTCTCTCTGTTTTTTGCCGACAGCAGCGCGAGGATTATAATATCCATCCTGAGTCAGCGTGACGTCCATGGTGTAATAGACCGAGCCGATTCTGAATTCGTCCATGCCGGCCTGGCGAGTCACATTGGTCGATACAATACGGATCTCGGGTACAAGAATTGTCCCGGTTGCTATCTGGTTGTAACCGGTGATAAGATAGACGGTCTGGGGAACAGTGCTGACGATCGGCCGCGTGCGCGTTGTCAGCCCACCGCCCAGTGTGGCATCAGACTGCACATCCAGATTGCCTCCGGCCAGCACTCGGATGGCCCCACCCGAACGAACCGACCCGGCATCAGCGATCAGCACGTCACCACCAGATAACTCGCTGCGACTAACGGGACCGTCTTCCAGTTTAGCCAGCGACCAGGCAGCGCCAACGCCGGAATGAATTAACAAATCAGCAGCGGCCGTCACCTGTCCGGTAATATCAACATTTGTCACTGCGTTCAGCAGTACGCGGGCAGTCTGACTCTGCAGGATGCCGTCCACGGTGACGCTGCTGCCCGACAGGTGTATGAGCCCGCTGCTCTGAACCTGCCCAGCCGCCAGAATCTCGGGTCCTGTATCTACGGCTGATTCCAGGAAGACAGCGGCAGACCCTGTCAGGCGAATTGTGGCATCCGCGGCTGTCGTTTTCAGTTGTCCACCGGCGAGCACACTGAGCCCGGTACCATGAACGGTAATCGATTGCTGCGCGATCACGCGGTTTTCGATGGTCACAGGGCCGGCGCTGGATGTGACGGTGATGCTGAGAGCGTCTGCCAGCGTGCTTGCGCCTTCGGTTCGTGCACTACCAACCAGTCCCTGCAGTAAAATGCCGTCGGTGGCGTGCAGCGTCAGCAGTCCGTTCAGTCCATTACGGATTTCGCCCCCGGAAATCCGCTGATCGGTGACCGGATCCAGTTCCACCGGCAGAAGTATGATCCCGTAGCCGGACGGATCGGTGCCAGCGGTGATGGCGAGATCTCCCGTAGATGTGACCAGACCATTGATCAGCACCTGACCACCAGCGCTGAGCTGTATATCCGAGTCGATGTCGAGGGTTTGCGCAAGGCCAAACAGCTGCATGTCCCCGCCGGCCGTGATGTTGAGTTGGCTGGGGATACTGGCCGAGCGGGCGCCCCACGCCGTGGCGTCCGCATTGAACGCACTCAGCGGGCTCTGGGAAATCGCACCGCCAGCCGCGATCTCAATTTCATTTACAGCCCAGACATTACCTCCGCGGGGAACTGCCTGGCCGGAATCGTCAACGCCCATGCCGCCGAAAGTAAGATTTCCATCGACCGCGATGCTCGCGGCACCAGGCGCAACCCAGACCGGCAGGCCGGAGTCATCCAGGTCGGCTCCTGCATAGAGAGTTCCGGCGATGACGGCCGAACCGGCGCGAATATTTAACACGTGACCGGCGTCTGTCGCAAACAGGATGGAGCCTGGATTGATCGTGAGCATTCCGCCGGCGATGATTTCAATTATGGGTGCGCCGATGACCACTCCCTGCTGCTGTTTTTGTCCATCGCTGAGATCAAAGGTGCGGCCGAGAGTAATCGATCCGTTGGATTCCAGACGATACTTCTGGCCCGGGGTGCGTTGAACAATTGTTTGGTTGTAGATCTCGAGGCTACCGGCTTTCAGCAGCAGAGCGCCAGCCAGTTGCATGTCGCCATTCAGATCTGCCGAACCGGTAATTTCAATCCGTACTTCATAGTCATCGGGATCCAGTGTAGAGCGGGTGCTTTTGACGACGCCCGCCACTTCGAGGCCGTGACCTGTGAAATTCAGCTGACTGCCTGTTTCGATTCGGCCGGATTCTTTTGCGATAACCAGTTTGCCGCTGGTGGATTCAAGCTGGATCAGACTGAGATCCACGCTGTCAGGGCCGATGGCACTGTTGATGACAACGTCATTCACGCCAGTGATACGGATTTCTCCGCCGTGTGTGGACTTAATGGAACTGGTGCCGTAGGTGCGAATGCTTTCTGTACCAGCAACTGCCGTAGTGCCAGCTGACACCACAATACTGCGGCCGGCGGTGAGGCTGCCGTGGAGGTCGATGGATTCGTCGGCGGTGACAATGACATCCGAGTTTTCGCCGCCGGCAACTACGTCACCCAGAAGCACAGTGCGGGCAC
>CAXBSH010000568.1:0-2755 GCA_963977705.1 uncultured Planctomycetaceae bacterium | reverse complement strand
ATCCGACGATCCAGTGGCTCTGCTTCCCGCAACAGCGCTGTCCCGGGCAGAAATTCGGGCGTATCGGCAGGTTCCTGACAGCCCCACACGAACCGCAATGGAACACTGCTGCACAACACCAGCAGGATAATCCACTGGCAACACCCCAATTTCCGGGTCATGCCTGTCTTCCCACCAAAGCCACAGCATCAGTCACAGAACTGCAGTGCAAAAACATCTGCTTCCTGCAGTTCCAGATGCAACCTCACAGGCTGCCCGGAAAACATCGACAGGTCGCCCCCGGCCCACTGCACAGCCCCCTCAATTGTATCGCCTACCAGTGGCCTGCAGTCCGCCAGCCCAAAACCAGGCAGAACCTCACCAGATCCACTGCGCAGCTCGGCTCGCACCGCTCCACCAGCACTTGTCGCATAATTCAACAGCAGTCGCCGACCTGTAAAGGTCAGCGGCCACGACGTCATCGTTCCTGCATCCGCCCCCGCATGCAAAGCCGCAAATCCGTCCAGTCGCAGGACAAACCGACGAAACGGAGTCACATACACCGACATCTCTTCCGGCCCGGTCTGCTGCACATTCAAGGCCGCGTAATTCGAGCGGTTTCCCCACCGTGCGGGATCCAGACCCGGACGAATCCACGCCTCACGAAATGTCCGATCAAAACGACTGCTGCCACGTGCCGTCATAAACAGAATATCGGTACTCTCACCACGACCCGGATGAAAACGCGTGGGAGTCGCCACGTACAGATGCGGAGCCCGAAAATAGGGCTGAGTCAGTGACGTGTAGATGTGCTCGCCCGGAAAATTCGGACGCAGGGGCACGGGCTCACTCCACGTCACAAAATCGGCTGACGTCGTGCGACACACCGACCTCAGCTGACCATCAAGGAAATGCCGAAAATAACATACATACCGCCCCTCATGGACGGACCAGAACGCCACATTCTGAGAATCAAACGCATACTCCTTCGTATACGTAATCACGGGCTCAGCCTGCAGCTTCTGCCAGTGAATTCCGTCTCCTGACACAAAAGCCACCAGGCCGGATTTCACCGTCCCGCCAAGAGCCTTGAAACGCTGCTCGGAAGGAACCCCTGGTCGAGCATCCAGGAACGGTGAAAAATTATGGCAGTACGGCGATTCATGCAGAATCACATTGTTGTCACGACTGCCATCAATCTCAAACAGACCCAACTGAGGCTTCGTCCAGTGCACGCCGTCACGGCTTTCACAATAACGAGTCACTTCGGGCTCATCACCGTCAAACTTTGCACCACGTCCATCACGAGTATACAGACGAAATACGTCGCCATCCCGAATCACAGTTCCATACTCCAGCGAATTCGCCGGCTCAACCATCGCCTCAGCCTCACGCGGCTCCTGCAGACGCAGCTCCAGCCCCTCCAGCCGCTCAATCAGAAAACGATCCACAAACAACTCACGACGACTGCCGATATCCCGCTGCACGGACGCACCCACTGGACCTGCCCCCACCTCGGTCCCGGCACCATACAACCATGCCGGATCAATGACGGCCACCCGCAGATCGATCACATCCTGCATCCGCCAGTCCGGCAGATACTCGCAGGTCCAGTAGTTCACAATCGCCAGGCCACTGCGAGTAAAGCGGCAGCCAGGATTCGAAAACGCCCGCGATGGATCTGTCTCAATATCCCGCACATGCTGCCACGACCGCCCCTGATCCCGGGAAATCGCTGCCGTCAACGGACTGCGACGACCAAAATGCGAGCGAAACTTCGGATCAAAAGCGTTGTTCCAGATCATCAGCAGATCACCCGTGCCTGGGATTCGCGTCAGTTCCGGACAGGATTCCGGAGACATCAGATCGGTCGCTTTGACTGCACCCCAGCTCTCACCACCGTCAGAGGACTCAGACAGATACAATCGCCCCAGCTGATTTCGCATGACCATCAGCACTCGACCATCGCCCGTCTCTTCCACATGCGGCTCCATCGCACCCCGCAGCGGCAGCTGCACACGCGACTCAGACACCGTCCACGTCAGACCGTCATCATCACTCCATAATGTCGTCGCCGCATAGGGACCAGTCTCTGCACGCTGACCAGGGACTGGCGGATTGGCTGGTAACAGCAGACGCCCGGACGCCAGACGTTTCACTGTCGCGTTACACAGAGCAAAATCCTGACGCGGTACAAACTGCGAATACGGCACAAATGTCTCACCGTCATCCGACGACTTCCAGACATGATTCGTCAACTCACCCGCTCGATGCTGACGCATGAACAGCAGCAGAATGCCACCATCGCGAGCCTGAATCAGGTTGGGCGAATACACATTCATATCACCCGGGGACGTCTCTGTCAGTACCCGCTGACGACCCCACGTCAAACCCCGATCAGTAGACTCCAGAGCCGCCAGCCTCGTCTTCGCAAAATCACTGCCGTCGCCCGAAAACTCCATGTACACCAGCAGCAAACGACCATCCGCAAGCTCAATCACATCCCCTTCACTGCGGCGAGTATACGCTGCAGATGTTCGTGACGCCGTGACAATCCGCAGACCGTCTTCCCCAACCGCGGCTGCCCATCGCCCGCCACAACACCACACACAAAGTACCAACACACAACGCCACCACCCCATCACTCCCTCCCTCCCCACCAACCCTGCGGCTCGGCAGGAGCCTCGCCCTCCCGAACGCAACCCCACCCCCCTGACCCCTGACCCCTGACCCCTGATTACTGATTACTGATTACTGATTACTGATTACTGATTAC
>CAXBSH010000567.1:0-2757 GCA_963977705.1 uncultured Planctomycetaceae bacterium | reverse complement strand
TGACTGGAGTTCAGACGTGTGCTCTTCCGATCTGGGCTACGGTTGGGGCGAAATTCAAACACCTCTTGGGCTGAAGCCCAGGCTTCGGTGGCTCGGCCCGTGGGACCACGGAGCACCAGCGTGGTGGACGTCCAAGTGGGCAATTATCGCCGGCAGCGGATGGGACCCTTCGGTAGCCCCTGCTGCTATTCATGCAGCCAATGCAAGAATGAGCTGTGACGTGGTGTGCGACTAATGCAATGCGTCGGCTGAGATTGCTATGGATCGCAGGTGGGTCACTGTTGCGCGTGGGAATTGAGAGATGGCAGCACTTGCTGAAGGATTCGTTGTATTTCCGGATTGTCGATCTTCACTCCGGGGACATGAGCCAGAGCTCGTTGGCTGACCGCTCGCGCTTTCGCCGGCTCTCCGGCGGTTTGCCAGCACCTTGCTGCATGATCAGCGATGACCAGCAGATTCACGAGGTCAGCAGGGTCACTTCGTTCGATCGCCATTACGCGCTCAATTGATGCAACTCCACTCTCAGCGGCCTCAGCCCCCTCAACTGGCATACCGTGACTCTGCAGCACGCCGGAAAAATTCATCAGAATTCCGGAACGCGCACGCAGGGCCTTGAACATCTCAGGACTTCCGGCTGGAAATTGTTCAGCCCGTTGCTGCTGCAGTTCTGCCCAGTTGCGAAAGGCAGAATGCAGTGGCTCGATTTCACCGGATCTTCCGTAGTAGTCCACCTGCAATTGGCACAAAAAAAGTCGGCAACGCAGCATTTTGGGCTGCTGATTTTGTTCCTCTGAGAGTTTTTGCAGGCTGTCTGCCAACCTTTGCAGATCGTCTCTGGTGATCTGCGTTGGGTCTATTTGCAGCCGCAGCCAAAGCAGCTGAACAAAATTGTTCAGATGTTGCGGGGCGACAATTCCCGTAGGACAAAAGTGGGCAACATATTTCTGAAACGAAAAAATAGCCCGTTGCAGAATTTGCTTTCTTTCGCTGACCTGTGCAGCATCTGCTGTATTGACAGGGCCAATTGCCGTCAGCAGTTGTTCTACAACGTCGGTTGCAGACTGCAGCGACTTCTCCAGTTCGGCAGCCCGGGATTCTGCCAGCTTTTGATTGCCTGTGGCAATCTGCTCTGCGACTGTTGCGCGGTTGCGCAAAGTTCTTTGAGTCAACCCGAAGTACACCGATTGCGCAGAAACCAGCAGGATGCCGGCGGTGGTTGTCGCGATGAATGCCGTGACGGCCTTGTTTCTGCGGCACCAGCGCAGCAACCGTACGGGCCAGCTTAAGGGTCGTGCGAGTACGGGTCGACCGTCTAACCATGACTGAAGATCGTCGCGCAGCTGAATGGCATTTGCATACCGGTCCTTCGGCTGACGGGAAAGACATTTCAGACAGATGTTCTGCAGGTCTTCAGGAAGGTCCGGACGCAGGATCCGCATCGAGGGCACATCCCCGGACTTGACCAGTTCAAGAGTGGCAGCCACAGTCTCTGCCACGAACGGTGGACGCCCAGTCAACAACTCATACAAAAGCACTCCCGCACTGTACAGGTCCACGGCCGGTGTCAGATCGGAGGTTGCCCCCTCCGCCTGCTCAGGTGCCATGTATGCCGGCGTTCCGACAATTTGCCCTGTCAGCGTAAGCCTTGACTCAAGGGCAGAAACAGCAGTACCGAAATCGGTCAGGACTGGTTCCCACGACATCAGGCCCTGCTCAACCGGCTTCAATGGCTGATTGGTGAGTGGTCTGAGCAGGATATTTGACGGCTTAAGATCTCGGTGCACAACCTGATTTGTGTGTGAGTATGACAGGGCTTCACAGATCTGGATCAGGAACCCAGCAGCCTCAGTTGCTGGTATCAGGCGACCAGTCATGAATGTCTGCAACGACGGTCCTGGTATGTATTCCATAACGATTGCGGGAGTGACAAATTCTGTCAGGACCTCGTAGACCCGCACAACGCCACGGTGCGACAAACGCCCCAGTAGTACTGCTTCGTGTAGTAAACGCTGTATTTCCTGGATACCCGGCGGGCCGGCCTTCAGAAATTTGATCGCGACAGTTCGAGACAGAACGGAATCATCAACTTCCCAGACTTCTCCCATCCCGCCAGAACCGAGCCATCTTACAGGTGTATACCGGGACGGGAGCGTAATAGGAGGAAGTCGGTCCGATGACTTAACGCGAGTCATGGGCGCCGTGCTCTGCGACCTGAACGTCGCAACCTGCAACAAGGCCTCGCGTTCTGCAATGGAGAACGATTGATCAGCCAGATTCGATTCCGTGAATTCGGCCTCGAACTCCCGTTGGACTCGCACGAGCGTTGTCTGCAGTGACTGCTGACAGGAAGCACATTCCGCAATGTGTGACTCAACGGCCTGAGCCTCTGTCTCGACTCCTGCACCGGACAGATAACTCCTGATTTGTTCTGCGGATAGACAGGCTTGCAACATGGTGCGAACTCAAATGGCGAACTGCCAAAGTCAATGACCTGATGGATCCGATGTCGTTTCAGGCACCTGAGATTCGTATGCGTCCACCTCGGGCTCAAGTGCGCTCAGCAATTGAACTTCCTCGTGCAGCAATCTCTGGACACGAGCCCTTGCCGAATAGATCACATACAACGGAATCTTCATCTCGGATGATACCGTAGCCCCTGCCTCACCAGCCAATGCGGTTCTGTAAAACATCTGCCACGTTGATGGTCGAACTCGTTGCTGAACCAACAGCAAAGCACGCTTCATCAAATCCAGCTTC
>CAXBSH010000566.1:0-2764 GCA_963977705.1 uncultured Planctomycetaceae bacterium | reverse complement strand
CCACCACCGCCGAACGGACTGCCACCACCACCAAATGGGCTGCCACCGCCGCCAAACGGACTGCCACCACCACCACGCTGACGCATGCGATCCATCATCATCTGCTGAATCGGATCCTGAGCCTGTGGGCTGGGACTTCCCGGAGCATTCGATCCGGCATTCCCGGAACCCCCGGACGAAGAAGACGACGAGGTGGAAGGGCGAGTCGAACTGGTGGTCACGCGAGGAAACAAACTGGTCAGTGAACGCTGCACAGTCGCTGCATCAGAATGCTGCAACTGCACGACACGCACCGTACGATTCGCCTGCTGAGCCGTCTGGTCCACTTCGTCCACCAGCGATTTCACCTTCTGAAACAAAGCCTCGCTGCTGGAAATAATCAACGTGCTGTTCTGACGATCCACCGCCACAGTCATCTGCACACCGGTGGGTTCATTGCGAGCCCCCCGGCCACCGCCAGCACCACCGCCAAACATCGCGGCTAACGGATTGTTCTGCTGACCACGCCCGCCGGCAGGTTCCATATAGGGCTTGAACGCGTCATTCACAATCGTCACCACTTCGTCCACATCAGCATGCTGAATCGCCAGACGCCGCGGCTGCAATTCACGCAGTGATTCAGGCATTTCATTGGAATCCAGCACCCGCAGCAATGACTCGGCTTCGTCAACCGCAGCCTGCGGACCCGTGATGTACAAACAGTTGGCTCGCGGATCCGGAATGATTCGCAGCGTCTGAGGATTCGCGCCCAGACCCGACAGACCCGTCATGCTGGAAACCGACTGAGTAATAGGACTGAACATGGAACTCAGACTGAATGACGAATCTGCAGCAGTGCTGGTGACACTACTGCTGGGCATCAACTGCTCAAGCAAGCCGGCTGTCTCCGTCGCATCTGATGCCTGCAGATAAAACACTGTCCAGCGAGTCCTGAACGGAATGGACTCCTGCAGAAAATCCATCATCTCCTCCAGACGATCCAGTGCATCCTCATCCTTCGACAGCAGCAGCAGGTCGTCCCCGTCCACCACAATCTGAATATCCTGAGCATCAGCGATTGACTCGTCCTGAGCAGCCGGACGCGTCGGCAGAGGTGGCGCTGCAGAGGCCTCCTGACGAACCGGATAATAAAACGTTTCTTTGCGAATTCCGCCCGCAGCCCCGCGACGGCCATGATAGGTCGTCGTTGGCTGCTCGCCTGTCGTACCCGGAGCCGGGGCCTCAGGAGCAGACTCCTCGCCGTCCAGTGAACCCGAAGGAGTCTTCAGGTCACGAATCGGACCACTCTTTGCCGGAACCACGATGCGGATACTGGACTTCTCAGAGGCCTGCCACTCCTTCTGCAGATACTCAAAGAATTCCGCCGGATCTCGACCACGCAGTGAATAACGACGAATCGGACCGCCTTCACCCTTCGTTCGGACACCCGTGCCCTCTTCTCCAAGATCACGCAGGACCTGACGAATCTGCTCCACCTGAGCCGCCGTGCCCTTCACGATAATCCGGTTACCATAAAGATCGGTCTCCACAGTCGGAGCTGCATTACCTTCAGCAATGAACAGGTTTCGCAAAGTTGCCGCAGCTGTCAGCGGGTCCATCTTCACCAGTGGAATCACCGCCACTGACCCGCCGGAACCAGTGCCCTCGCTGAACGACTTCACCCATTCAGAAATCTGATCGTGCTGCTTGGTCGTGCCAAAAATGTGCACGGTACCGGCCTGACCGTCCTCGTTCACAACAACACCCGGCATCATCGCGTCAATGCTCTGAGCCACCTGGTCGGCACGCCCGGACACCTTGTAAACCTTCAGGTAAGGACCACGACGATCTGTGCCGTCCAGAGGATTCCCCTTCGGGTCCTTGTCAACATCCAGAGTCTTCACGATCTCTTCCACAAGTTTCTGCTGATCCGGCGAAGCTGTTACCAGCAGACTGTTGGTGCGAGTATCAGAGAAGACCTGCAGAGTACTGGTCCGAGTCTGGGCTTGAGGCTGCGGTGGACCACCACGACGGTCACCACCACTGCCAGCACTGACGTTGGTCACACCCTGACGCATACCGAATTGCGCTAACAGCATGAACTCAGCTTCTTCAACCGCTATGTGCTCAAGGTAATAAGACTTGAACACCAACTCGTCTTCCATGCGACCCAGAGCAGAATCCACGTAGCTCTTGATCCGCCGCAGATTGGCACCCGTATCAGCGATAATCAGAGTCCCGGATTGAGTAAAAGCAGTCATCGTGCCAAGCGGTCCAAGCAGCTGCTCAACCTCCTGAGCCATCACGCCAACGTCCAGCTTCTCCAGCGGAATCTCGATACGCACAATTTCATTCTCACCAATCACCCGCGCGCCACTGTCGACCTTCAGCAGATCATCCAGCGAAATATCACGAATCAGATTGGGCGGAATCGTCTTGTCCACGTTCACGCAGACCAGGAAGTTGTCCTTCACAACCAGCGTGAAACCCTTCCGCTGCAGATAGCCATTGATGATGTCCATCGCCTGCGAAATGGTGTACTCCGCAGAATCAATGTGAGTAAACGTGCCGGTGGGCAACTGAGTAATGTCCAGCGTATAGCCACCCGCTGCCGCAAAGTCCTGCAACACCTGGTCCCAAGGGGCGTAACGCATATTGAAAGACAACTTCTCCGCCCGCTCACCCGGCACCGCTGCAGCCCCAAAACTGGACACAACGACGGCACCCGGAGGAGCCATGCCCTGAGCCTGCGGATCATAAGCCGCTGCACCCGAAACCACCGGTG
>CAXBSH010000565.1:0-2768 GCA_963977705.1 uncultured Planctomycetaceae bacterium | reverse complement strand
ACTGATAACCACCAGGCAATGGATCGCGTCGGCATCCTCCCCGAGCTGGTGCTCGGTGGTCGTAGCATGGGCTTCAGCCCGTGTCGTCCACCGCGTTCAAGCCCCCCGTCCCAAGGCGAGCCATTAGCGTCAGCTGACGGGTATTGTCGTTTGCGGCTGAGTGCTAATATTCTTCCCGGCACGGAAGCAGTATCCCGCGCGTTCTTCGCCAACCCCATCAACCTGCAACCTGCAGGTGCGCACAGGATTTTTCGTTGATCCAAAATCACTCGTAGAGATTCGCCCAAGTTCTTTTTAGCGAACGCCAAGTTCCGTGGAGACGCAGAGAAAAAAACAGACAACGAAAACCTCTCTGCGTCTCAGCGTCTCTGCGGGAAAAATCGCCCTACTCTTCCGCCTCCGACCGCTGCCGCCCCGCGCCACGGTGAAACAAGATCTGCACGACGCAGTAACGAAAGCCAAGTCCCGCTTAGCGTAAGCTGACGGGTGTAGTTCCTCGCCGTCACCGAGCTGGTGCTCGGTGGTCCCGGAGTCGGCAGCTGACGGGGGTTGCCACTTGCGTCTGAGCGGTTGTATTTTCCCCGGCACGGCAGCAGTATCCCGTGCGTTCTTCGCCAACCCCATCAAACTGCAACCCACAGATACGCCCAGGATTCTTCGTTGAACCGAAATTAAGCCGCGACCCTGCTACTTGCCATCGGCTTCCGGCGCCGACTTCTGGACCGGCTTCGCTGTGTTCTGCAGATCCAGACACACCAGCCAGTTCTCACTGCGCAGATACATGTGCCCGTTCGAAACTACCGGCGCTACCCACGCCGGATTGCCAATCTCGTCGAGGGCGAAACGACCGCGTTCGACAAAGCGGTCACGATTCACGTCGACAATCGCCAGAGTCCCTCGCTCGCCAAGCACAATAAAGCGTTTTCCGACGCGAGTCAGTGAACCACGGCCGAAAAACGGGTAGGGAATCTCCTCTCCCGTCGTCGAATCCACAACCTTGCCATTCGCTCGATTCACTCGCAGGTTGGTCAGGTCACCATCATATCCCGAGGTGCTCCACTGCACCCCGCCATCCTCCAGACGCACGCAACGCAGCTCACCCTCGTTTTCATGCCGCCCCGAAAATCCATAGACACAGCCATCCACATGAATCGGAGTCGACCAGTGAGCCAGCATGTTGCTGCGATCTGACCAGACTTTCCTGACCGATCGTCCGTCCGGTTCGACCTGCAACAGGGCTGAACCGACCTGATAGGCCGCCGACAGAAAGATCTGATTGCCCACAACCACCGGTCGGGCGGCATTTACGGATTCATGCACCCGCGAACGAAACCACCAGGAAAAATTGGTGGCCCCGGTCTGCGGGTCCAGCGATACCAGCCCCTGACGCACCAGACATAACAGATGCCGCCGCCCGTGAATCTCGGCAATGACCGGAGACGAGTAACTGACGACCATCTCTTCACCGGTCCACGAATAGGTATCCCCCTCCGGTGTCTCCGTGCCGTTCCACGTCTGTTTGCCCACCGCTTCCCAAAGCACTCGACCGGTCGCAGCTTCAAAGGCCACGACGCCGGCATTCGGCTGACCACCAACCAGCACGATCAGACGATCGCCATCCAGCAGAGGCGAACAGCCCATGCCAAAAAACCATTCCGGTAACTGATAGCTGCTCTTCAGATCATTCTTCCAGACAAGACTGCCATCCTGCAGCGAAACACAGCACAACAGGCCCTCAGCGCCCAGAGTAAAACAGTGTTTGTCCGTCAGTACGGGCGAACAGCGCGGACCGTTGTTGTATCCATACGGATCCTCGAAGGCCGATTCGTATGAGTACTGCCACAGTTCTTCACCAGTGCTGCGACGACGACAGGAAATGATTTCCTGAGTCCCCTTACGATGATGCACCACAAGGCGATCACCCAGCAACGACGGGGCACTGTATCCGGTCCCGATCTGCTGCTTCCAGAGCATCGCTGGCGGACCACCGCTCCAGTCGAGCTGCAATTCCGTTTCACTGGATTCCCCGGTGTGGCGCGGCCCGAGAAACCACGGCCAGTCCTCTCCGGACACTGTCCCGGTCACTGCCAGAACACCGCTGCAGACGAATCCACAAAGCAGCAGATGCGGCAGTGTCTGCAGAACACCACGATCACTCACTTGCACGCGCACAGCCCAGCTCCAATTCCAGCCTGAACACCCACGACTCAGTCGTTCCAGCGACCGCAGGACGCGAGCGAAGTGCGCAGCCTAGGATTTTCCCGGAGAAAAGTCATCTGTCGCCTTGCGATTCATTCGCTGAACCGTCAACTTCTCGCCCGCACCCAGCCTGTGCCAGATGCGGAGTCTGACTTATGGAATGTTATGATCGCCCGGATCTGTGGGATCTGGCCTTTTCCGACGAAACCGTGTTCGAAGCCGATTTCCTGCAGGCCATCGCCACAAAATGGCTGGGCACCGACCGTCCGACTGTGCTTGAAACAGGCTGTGGCGGGGGGCGTCAGACAGTCGAGTTGGCGCGACGGGGCCTGTCGGTCACGGCGTTTGATCTGAACCCAGGCTGCGTGCGGCATACTCAACGACAGCTGCGCCGCCGCGGACTGACTGCAGGTGTGCACACCGCCGATATGACCGATTTTCGCTTCCCGCAAACCTTCGATCTGGCTCATTGCCTCGTCAACACGTTTCGTCACCTGACCAGTGAGCAGGCTGCTCGTTCCCACCTGCAGTCCGCAGCTGCCGCCTTACGCCCCGGCGGATTGTACGTC
>CAXBSH010000564.1:0-2781 GCA_963977705.1 uncultured Planctomycetaceae bacterium | reverse complement strand
CCTGCCCTCCGCCTTTCCAACGAGTCCGCCCGATGGAATCCGTGGCTTCCACCCACGCTGTGCGGCGCTGCCAGTCGATGTGATTCACCTGCCACGCTCGACCACCAAGCAGCAGCACTCGCGGCCCTGGCTGCTTACCCAGAAATGTCATCTCGTCGACGTATCCCAGTTCCTGCCGACCATGCAGAATTGAAAACAAGGGCGGAGACATGAACACCGAAAACAGTTCCAGAAAATTCCTGCGTCCGTAGGAGCTTTCGCCCTCGCGGCCGAGTGCCAGAATACCGGCTTCCTCCCAAAGAATCCCCTGTTTCAGCATCCAGTCAACCATCTCCGTGACGTACTCCCGTGGAAGTTCCGCAAATCCCGGGACACGCTGGATCCAGTTGAACCACTCCCCACGCCCGATACCGCTCTCCTGCAGCGTCAGGGCCATCAGTTGCTGAGCCAGAACATGCAGCGGCAGCGGTGGTGGCTCGATGGGTTCAACATGCCCCGTCTCCCACAACGACAGCAGGGCGGCAGCCTGCACCAGCGATTCATCCGATGTCGCCAGAAACAGACAGTTTCGCGTTGTCCCCGAGCGGCGTCCCGTACGCCCCATACGCTGCAGAAAGCTGGAAACTGTGGCGGGCGAATCAATCTGAATGACGCGGTCGAGGTTGCCAACATCGATCCCCAGTTCCAGTACACTGGTCGCCACGATCACGCAGTCTTCCCGCGCAGCAAACGCCTCTTCCGCCTGCTGTCGCTGCTCATGGCTCAACGAACTGTGCGTAACAAAATTCGTCACCTGCAGCCGCCCCAGTTCTGCCGCCAGCTGCTCGGCCCGCGCACGACTGTCCACAAAGACCAGCCGTTTTTCCCCCCGATGCAGCCGGGAAACGACAATTGCAGCATTCTGCAGGGACCCAACATAGTCCAGCTGCACTTCGGGCGCAGCAACGGCAGCAGCAGATGGAGGTGGCCGAAAAACGTGACGCGGTCCACGGCATGTTCCCGCCAGCCAGTCGCATAGAGTTTCCGGATTCCCTACGGTGGCGGAAAGCCCCAGTCGCTGGACCTCACGACCAGCCAGTTTCGAAATCCGTTCCAGCACCGAAAGCAGATGCCAGCCCCGATCATCGCCCGCAAATGCGTGAATCTCATCAACAATGACAACTCGAATTCCAGCGAACATCCGCCGTGCATCGACGTTGGGCGACACCAGCATCACTTCAAGCGATTCCGGCGTTGTCAGCAGGCAGTCAGGCAGCTCACGCAGAATCTTCGTGCGCGCCGCGGATTTCACGTCACCGTGCCACAGTGCCGAAGTTCTTCCAACCAGCCTGCAATAGCGCTGCAGGCGAGTATCGAGGTTGTTCAGGAGTGCCTTGATCGGACACAGATACAGGACACTCAATCCTGTCCAGCTCTCCGACAGAATCCTGGAAAGTACCGGGAAAAAAGCAGCTTCCGTTTTTCCACCGGCCGTCGGAGCAAGCACGATCAAATGCTGACCATCAATGACCGGAGAAATGACAGCATCCTGAAATGGACGCAGCTCACGCCAGCCAAGACTGTTGACGATGTGATGCTGCAGTGCCGGATGTAATCGCTCGAAATTGCTCACAAGTCCAGCTCGATCTGATTCACATCGACTGCCCCCATGGCTTGACGCTCCACGGCGGTCAACTCGCTGTCATGCATTGTCAGTGTGTAGTCCGTTCGTGGATGAAAGTCCGGGAACTGATCCACGCGGTCCATGATGTCCGCCACCAGCTTCTTCAGGAAGATACGCGGGGCAACTCCGATCTTACCACCAAGTTTTCCAGCCACGGCCTCCGCGAGGCTGCGCACGAACGCATCATCACAGAGGGCTGCAATTCGTTCGGGAGCATGCGCATGCTGCCGGTAAATATCACGGACTCGACAACCAACCAGACACAGCCGTTCCAGACTGAATGCTGGCAGCCGAATCTGCGGCGCTCGCGGGTTATCAAACCTTGCATCCGTCTGAAAGTCCACATGCAGACGCTGCGCAAGTGGCTCCAGACGCTGAATTCCCTGAGGACCGTCGTAAAATGCCGCCGTCCCCGTAATCACAAGATAGAGCCCTGGAAATCGTCCGGAATCCACTTCGTCAATCAACTGTCGCAAAGCATTCAGACTTTTGTCGCGAACATCACTTCGCACACGCTGAATAGTCTCGACCTCATCCAGAATAAGCAGCAGACCCGGGTGGCCGGAATCCCGCAGCACAACCAGCACCCCCTGCAGAAAACTCAAAGCCCCGAAGTGATCAATGTCCCCCCTGACTCCACACGCTCGCCGCACTGAGGAAGCAACGTTGGGCTGTCCGGCAAGCCACGCGAGGATCCCGTCGGCTGTTGCCCGGTCACCCTCTGCCTGCGCCTCGCGATACCCGCGCAGCGCAGCGCTGAACGTTGGCGCTGTACTGCTGACCTTAGCCAGACGCTGTTCCAGCAATTCACTGGTACGCTTTACCAATCCCGCCTGATCATTTTCATCAACGGTTCCTTCGGCCAGCACATCCTCTTCAAGTGCATAGAACCAGCCGTCAACCACGTTCCGCCAAGCGCCCTGCGGAGTATCAGCCGTCGCCAGCCGCTCCATCAGCCGCCGATAGACCGTCTCCAGTCGATGCAGCGGTGTTTCGGTTTCTGACACCTGCACTTCCGCCGAAGCAAAACCACTTTTGCGAGCGCGGTCGGCAAGCCACCGTGCGAAGAATGTTTTCCCACAGCCGTATTCACCGCGGACAGCCTTGAACACGCTGCC
>CAXBSH010000563.1:0-2784 GCA_963977705.1 uncultured Planctomycetaceae bacterium | reverse complement strand
GTTGCCCAGGGCTACGTTGACTATGGCCGTTGGCCAATTGTGGTGTGTGGCGGCGGTGTGTTTTTCCCTTGGGCGTTGCCCAGGGCTATGTTGTGTATGGCCGTTGGCCAAATTGTGGTGTTGGTGGGCGTTGCGGTTTTTCCTTGGGCGTTGCCCAAGGCTACGTTGACTATGGCCGTTGGCCAATTGTGGTGTGTGTTGGCGGTGCGTTTTTCCGTGGGCGTTGCCCGGGGCTACGTTGACTATGGCCGTTGGCCAATAGTGGTGTGTGGTGGCGGTGTGCCGATTTTCCTTGGGCATTGCCCAAGGCTATGTTGTGTATGGCCGTTGGCCAATTGTGGGTGTGGGGCGGGGGTGCCGTTTTTCCCTGGGCGTTGCCCTGGGCTATGTTGACTATGGCCGTTGGCCAAATTGTGGTGTGTGGTGGCGGCGGTGCCGTTTTTCCTTGGGCGTTGCCCAAGGCTACGTTGACTATGGCCGTTGGCCAATTGTGGGGTGTGTGGTGGCGTTGCGGTTTTTCCTTGGGCGTTGCCCAGGGCTACGTTGAGTATGGCCGTTGGCCAAATTGTGGTTGGGTGTGTGGGATGGTTCCGTGAGCCGTGACCGCAGCAACGAAGGGGAATGACGAGTTTACTTGCCCGGGCTGAAGCCCAGTCCAGGGTTCACTCGGCAGTTGCTTTGTGCTGGAAGACCTGCTGACAGAAGTGCCACAGGTTATGTTTCCAGTGCGTGGCATCGTGTCCATGACCGTCCACGTTCCATGAGTGTGGAATCAGTTGCTGCTGCAGGAATCGTTCGGTTTTCTGGCTGATCCCCAGCAGTTGATCTTTGCGGCCGCAGGACAGCCAGATGAGGTGATATTGAGTCCGAGCTATGACGGGGTCAGGGATTAGTTGTTCGGGTGGTCGCGTATTTGGTGCAGCTGAGAATCCGCCGATCCAGGCGAACACGGTGGGGTTTGCGAAGCCGAAGTTCAGGGCCTGTCCGCCACCCATGGACAATCCAGCAATCGCTCGGCTGTCGCGATCGGCTTTGACAGAGTAGCGGCCTTCGATTGTCGGTATGACATCATTCAGCAGATCTTTTTCAAAGGTGGCGAATGCCGGTGCTGAGGCAAACACATCACCTTCGGCGCGATCATTTTTCTGTGCTCTGCCGTTGGGCATGACGACGATCATGGGAACTGCTTTGCCGTCTGCGATGAGATTATCCAGCAGGTTGAGTGGATCGGCGAACCGCTGCCATTCCGTTTCATCACCACCGATGCCATGCAGCAGGTACAGGACCGGGTAGCGAGTGTCCGTGGTATATCCCGGTGGAGTGTAGACATTCAGACTGCGGGTTGTGCCCACAGTTTTGGATTCGTACTGAATCATTTCAAGGCGACCATGGGGAATATCTGGACGCTGTTTGCTGATGTCAGCGGCTGGTTCGGGAAAGTTCTGTCGATCGGTGGGGCTGAATTCCAGTGGTTGCGGAAACCCGGGCCGCCGTGGTGGCTGGGCGCAGGTCATTGGCAAAACAGGTCCGCAGATGCTGGCAAGCAGGGTCAGCAGCAGGATACGGGACGAGCCGAACAGTGTATGAGTCACGGGTGCAGTCAATCCGGGTCCGGGCAGGCTTTGGAAATGGGTGAAAAGACGACGAGGGCAAGGTCTGCAGGCGGGGGAAGGATCAGCGTTTGCTCTTGGGGTCAAGGTTTTCGCGAATTTCCGTATCAGAGACGGCTGCCGAATCGACGCCGTGAGTGGGGACTTCAATACCGGTGATCCAGCAGAGTGCATTGAGGATCGTGCGGCGGAAATCTTCGTTCTGCCAGTTTGTGTGAAAGTGTCCTCCGGTGAATCCAAAGCCTTTTCCGCCATCCGGTCGTTCAACGGCCCACAGCAGGGTTTCCTTGCGACCGGCATTCTGCTGGATGTGGGGGTATGGACCGGGTGGATAGACATAGGGGCCGTTGCGTGTCGCAGTGGAGGGTACGGCGGCAAGCACCGGAGTGAACTGGACGTTGTTGACAGTCGTTGGCTGGGCCGTATCGAAGCCTTCGGCGAAACGCATATTGAAGTACCATTCGTCGCGGATTTCGAATGGTTTGACTCCGCGGCTGATGGGGTGTTCGGGAAACGATTCGAAACTCGCATCCCAGATGGGGTTACAGGACCACTGATGTTCGTAGTGTCCACCAATCCAACGCTGGAATTCAGCACCTCCACGATCCTTTGGTACTTCGACTCCGAAGTGCATACAGCCGAATCCGACACCGCGAGCGATCAGTTTTTCGAACAGCTGCAGGCGATTTTCCTGGATGGCCGGGTGACCACCGCCACCATCGGAGAAGATCACGACGGCCGCAGCATCGTCGAATGTGGCTTCGTCCCTGACCCAGCCCATTTCATGTCGTTCAACTTTGAGGTTGGCGACCTGCTGGAGTCGTTTTTCGAGGAGAATGGTGCCGGCGCGGAATTCGTGCATCATCGGCGGGTGGCTGGGTTTGCCGGCAATCAGGACCAGTTTGCGAGGGGCTGAGTTGCACGCTGCTGCGCGCAGGGCCGTTGGGCTGACAGCGATCGAGGACAGCATTAGTCGCAGAAAGGTGGAACGCAGCATGGCACAAACTTTCGCGGGAACCATCGAAGTGGGGTCGGTCAATCGACAACTTTGCTGTGATGATAATTGATCAGGAAGCGATTGGACAGTAATCAGTGGACAGTAATCAGTGGTCAGTAATCAGTGGTCAGTAATCAGTGGTCAGTAATCAGTGGTCAGTAATCAGTGGTCAGTAAT
>CAXBSH010000562.1:0-2791 GCA_963977705.1 uncultured Planctomycetaceae bacterium | reverse complement strand
GCCGTCAGTGACGCCACCAGACGCTCATAGATCAACAGTCGCTCTGATTCACTGAAGGTTGTCAGCTGCTGCCCGAACTCCGGCCATGCCCCGCGAGTCACTGCGGATCTGAGCACCACAAGCTGCTCCTGCAGTTGCTGCAGAGCCGCTGTAGCTGCGGTCTCGCTGGCGGTGGACGCTTCAGAGGCCGCCGCTGACGAGGACGTCGGCGGTGCACCTTCGGCCGGCACCAACTCCTCCTCAACCCCTGTACTGCTGGGCTGGGTTGAGGCAGCAACGGCAGCGCCGACTGAGCTTTGGGCAGCGGTCGCTGGACCAGCCCACGCTTCCAGAATTGCCGACGGTCGACGATCAAACTCAAGCTTCTGCAGCAACTGTCGGCGAGCGGCGTCGCTGGTTGAACTGGTGGTGGCCGAGTTCGACGCGGATTCGCCCCCGGCAGCTGCCGCGGCAAGTACACTCGTTCCACCCTCGTCCGGATTTACTGCCCCCACAGTGCCCGCAGCCGCAGCTGGTTTGGTGGCTGCAGGCGCGCCGAGTGCTGGCGATAATCGCAGAGCCGGAAGCAGCCCGCGAGGTATCGTCAGTGGTCGAGCCGGCACGATCGGCGTTGCGGGAGTCGCCGTTGTTGCAGGTGTGACCGGCGTCGCGGGCACTGCCGGAGCCGCAGGAACGCTGTTCTGATATGCAACCACCCGCACGCACGGTACACAACATAACAGAACTGACAGACCTGCCAGACGTCGCCAAGACATCAGTTCGCATCCTGTTGCCGAAGTAGTAACAATCAGGAGCCTGAGCCATCAGCAGGCGGACCCGCCGACGCACCACGCCCATCCTTCGCTTTCTGTGCCGGTTTCGGGCTGGGGCGACGAGACCGACATTTGCTGCAACAGGACTGACACGGCTTCGGAATTGGCAACCCCTGCAGGTCGTCAATCGCCATCTGCTCAAGACGGATCGAAGCTTCCAGATTCTCCTGTTGCAGTCGCTGTCCACGAGCATCACCAGCAGCCTGCGCCTGTTCAGCCAGCAGACGATAATTCTGTCGGGCAGATTCCAGTTCCGGCAACCATTCCTCTTTCGAAACACCTTCCAGTCGCATCAGCCACGCCAGATAATACTGGGACTCAGCCAGAGTCTGGCGAATCTGAGACTGCACAGCAGAATCTACCGGCTGCGCTTCGGTCGCAGTCACCTCAGCCAGCAACTTCTTCAGATCCTCGTTGGCGTCCGGCAGACCAGCACTGTGAATCTTTGCCTGAGCAAGCTGCAGGCGAATGTCCCGACGCAGTTGATCCGCGTCGTCAGGAACCAGCTCCAGTGCCTTTCCGAATTCCCTCGCAGCACGATGCCACTCCTGCTTTTCAGCCGCACTGCGACCGGCCCGCAGGTACCCACCCACGTGGTCCATCTGCAGATGAAACTCGCCCGCTACAAGGTGATACACACCCCCCAGCACGGGCAAAGTCAGCCAGAACAGCAGCAGTGACTTCTTCATGACACCAGTCCTGAATAAGGAATGTGGTGGAAATTTGCGGGAATGCACTGAATGCTTATCGTCATCCCAAGCCTGCAGTCTGACGCTCAGGAACGGATTTGTCCATACCCCACTCACTCAGAACTGGCTGTTTTCGAATCCCCGGCAGCCAGCGAGTCCCGCCGAAATTCAGAAGAATCGGCAGGAAAGCCAGAGTTACAGCGGAAATCAGCAGGACAACCTGCGCCCATTCGCGCCAGCCCCAGTTCACTCGTTCGGACCCCTCCGCCGACAATGTCAGTCGCCGCAACAGCTCGCTCGGCAGGTGACGGTCGTTGCCGTTGTGGTAAAATCCCCGCAGGCGAGCAGCGATCTGTCGCAGTGTGCTGACATCCTGCTTCGAATTCCGCCCGTTCAGAAATGTGCCGTTCACCGGATCCCCGATCCCAACCACCACGACGTCCGCAACCGCTGCCGGCATCACCGGCATCCCGGTCGCCGGGACCGTGTCGCCGTCACTGACCAGCACGACCGTCGTGCTGCGCGGACGCCAGCCCCGAGCCAGCTCGGCTGCCGCTTCCAGCCCACTGAACAGATTCGTTTCACCCGCCTGAAACGCATAATGCATCGGTAGATCGTTCAGCACATTTTCCACAACCGCGATGTCCTTCGTATCCTCCACCACCGGCAAAGCATTCGTATATGTCGCCAGAATCGACACCCGATACTCATTCATCGGGATGCGACGAAACCACGACTCCAGAACTTCCCGCGCTCGGACCATCCGACTCTGGTCACTGGTCACACCCGCATCACGCAGACGCATACTGGGTGATACGTCCAGAACCAGTACAACATGCTTCAGCTTTTCAAAAGCCACCGGACGGTCCTGACCCGGAGTACGACGATTGGGAGGCAACCAGAACAGGATCAGCAGTGACCACGCCAGCCCTGCAATTGCCAGACATCGCAGTGGACCGGCCAGTCTTGTCCACAGAGCCGGCTGCCCCGTCGGACCAAAGACCAGCACCGCAAGGCGCTGCACACGTCGCCCATGCAGCCACTCGGCTGAACCCGCCAGCCCCAGCAGCACCAGACACGCCAGTGCCGACCACAACAGCTGCTGATCCGTCAGGCCTACCATGGCACGTACCTCAATCCATAGGACGCCAGCAGCCACAGCAGGACCAGCACCATTCCCCCTGCACAGAACGGGCGAAACTCGTCCACGTACTCCACCGCCACAGATCGGAAGAGCGTCGTGTAGGGAAAGAGTGTAGATCTCGGTGGTCGCCGTATCATTAAAAAAAA
>CAXBSH010000561.1:0-2805 GCA_963977705.1 uncultured Planctomycetaceae bacterium | reverse complement strand
GGCCAGTTCCACCGATTCCCGCAGCCGACCCAGAATTCCCTCCTTCACCACGATTCGATCAACCACCGCATCAATACTGTGAATCTTCCCTGGCGCCAGCGGGCCAGCCTCAGCAACATCCACCAGTACCCCATCAATCCGCGCTCGCACAAATCCGTTGCGGACAATTCGCTCCAGCACATCCGCATGACCGCCGCGACGTTCGCGGACCATCGGCGCAAGGACCATCAGGCGAGTCCGCTCGGGCAATTCCAGCACCTGAGCCACAATCTGATCGACAGATTGCTGTCGCACCGGACGTGCACATACGGTGCAGTGCACAGTCCCCGCCCGCGCGTACAACAGACGCAGATAGTCATGCAGATCCGTGATCACCGCCAGAGTACTGCGCACAGGTGCCGTCGAGACTCGCTGATCCACACAGATGGCTGGCGCCAGTCCCGAGATTTCGTCCACATCGGCGCGCGGAAGCTGCTGCAGCAGGCCACGAGTCCGAATCGAGACACATTCCAGATACCGCCGCTGGCTCTCCGCAAACAAGGTGTCAAAAACCAGCGAACTCTTGCCCGATCCACTGACACCCGTCACCACCGTCAACCGTCCCAGGGGCAGGTCTGCGTCCACGTTCTGCAGATTGTGAGTCCTTGCACCACGAATCCGCAGCCAGCGAACTGCCGGGACAGCCGACACTTCCAACTCAGCAACTGATGATGCTTCCGACATGACCCCCAAATCCTGCTGATACTGACGCAGCCGTCAGGCGGATTGTGCCGGGGGCCGAGGATGCGGACTGTAGCGAATTCCTCCCAGACGGGCGAGGCTGCCCATGATGTGATCCGTCACCTCCGCCAGCAGCTCCGGACTGGTCCGTTTCCCCTGCCACGCCGAAAGATCCAGAGGCTGGCCGTAGATCAGTCGCACTCGCGAACGTCGAAAGAACACCCAGACCATCGACGGCGACCGTGGAGCATTCTCGATAAAGATCGGGATCACCGGTACTGCCGCCTTCAATGCCAGCCACGCGATCCCCGTATCCCCCACCAGCAGCTGCTCACTCGGAGTCTCCTCATTCAATCGCCCCTCCGGAAACAAACCCAGCAATCGCCCCTGTTTCAGCCGCTCCAGAGCGATGCGAACCGACTGCATATCCCGCCCGTTGCGATCCACCGGAATACATTCCATCGCACGACAGACCCAGTTCACAAAGCCCGGCAGCTCGAAATACTCGCGCGCTGTCAGATAACCAATCACACGCAGATGCGGACGACGAAAATTCACGAAATGCCGAGTCCAGATCAGCACCGGATCCACCGGACTGGTGTGATTCGCCACAATAATCGCCGGACCGTTCTCCGGAATACTGCACTCACCAACCTGCTGCACACTGACAAAACACAGGCGATGCACGCGAGCAATCTGGTAGCAGATCCACGCCGGCCAGCCGGCCCGACCAACCCGCACTCGCCAACTCGCAAAAGCCAGCAGACACCCAGCCGCCAGCGCCAAAATCACCAGAACTTCCGTCAATGAGTCACCCATGCTGTTGACCCCGTTGCTGACAGCTGACTCCGCTGCTTGTGCAGCCCACTGAACCCCTGTCTCTAATATTTTCCCGCTTCGCCGTCAATTCCGCCGTGAGAATCCAGGTCTGGCAGGATCTGCCGCAGGAATTCCAACCTGCGACGCCACCCCGCTGAAGTCGCTCCGGAGTGCCCTCATCTCTGTAGACGAGTCCGCGCAGGTTTGCTAATCTCCCGCCCGTCCGGTGTGGTCCGCCATGCCGGAACAGGACAGGATGTCCTGTGTTTTCTCCTGCCCAAAGCGTGTCTGCAGCAGGGATCGCTGCACATGGGCTGACAACAGCTCATCAGGATACGTTCAGGCAGGGCCTGCAATTTTCGGTGTGACAGGTTCTTATCGGCACGGAGGCCGGTATGGCAGTAAAACGATCAGCTCAACAGAATCCGGCCGAAGGCAACGACGACCGTCCGCGCCTCGAAGCGTCACGAACTCAGATTCGCTGGCTCATCCGCCGCGATATGGATGATGTCCTGGCGATCGAACGAGCCAGTTTTCAGTTTCCCTGGACTGAAGAAGAATTCCTGTGCTGCCTGCGCCAGCGCAACTGCATCGGTACCGTCGCCGAACTCGATCACCGCATCGTCGGGTTCATCATCTACGAACTGCACAAATCACTGCTGCGGATCCTGAATTTTGCCGTCGCTCCGGATGTCCGCCGCAATGGCATCGGAAAACAGATGGTGCAGCGACTGATCGATAAACTGTCGCAACAGCGACGCAACGAAATTGTTCTGGAAGTTCGCGAAACCAACGTGCCGGCTCAGCTGTTCTTTGCATCCAGTGGCTTCCGCGCCGTCACGGTGCTCCGCGGCCACTACAACGATACCAGCGAAGACGCCTACTACATGCGGTACTGCCTGCATCAGGATGCCGCAGATCTGTACGTTCCACGCAATCGCATCGCAGATGTCGACGCCGCCTGACGATCAAAACGCACAGCCTCAAAGCTCAACCGCCACTCCTGCTGGCGGTTTTTTCATGCGCCCGCTGCAGGAAGATACGGACCTCACACGCCCAAAGAGGAGCCCCGCACCCTTCCCCCCGGGACCACCGAGCACCAGCTCGGTAACGCCCAACAGCAACCGTCGGCTTACACTGACGGCTCGCCTGTGAGGGGGAATGAACGCGGTGAACGACACGGGCTGAAGCCCATGCTACGACCACCGAGCACCAGCTCGGTGACGGCCAACAGCAGCACCCGTACGCTCATGCTGACGGTTCGCC
>CAXBSH010000560.1:0-2806 GCA_963977705.1 uncultured Planctomycetaceae bacterium | reverse complement strand
AAACGTCCCTTCAGGCCTGGATGGCAAACAGCCGCACGGCACAAACCAGACATACGCTGCAACGGCCTCGTGGCCCGACGGGTTTCGTGGGTGATGACAAGGGTTGCTGGGTGAGTTTCCCCGAGCTGGTGCTCGGTGGTCGTAGCATGGGCTTCAGCCCGTGTCGTCCCCCGCGTTTAAGCCCTTCGCCGTACAGGCAAGCGGTTAGCGTCAGCTGGCGGGTGTTGTCGTTTGCGTCTGAGCGGTTGTGTTTTGCCTGGCACGGAAGCAGTGTCCAGTGCGTTTTTCGCCAGCCCCATCAAACGGCAACCTGCAGGTGCGCCCATGATTTTTCGTTGATCCCTTTTTGCGGGCGTTTGTTCAGGCTGGATTTGTGGAGTAGCATATCGGGCATGGCAGCCATCGAAGTGCAGAATCTGTGTCGAGAGTATCGTGTCTATCGCAAGCGCGAGGGGCTGCTGGCTTCCGTGCGCGGGCTGTTTCATCGTGAGTATGAGACAGTGCGGGCGGTTCAGGACGTCAGTTTTCGGATAGAAGAGGGTGAGATGGTGGCGTTTCTTGGTCCGAACGGGGCCGGGAAGACGACTACTCTGAAACTGCTGTCGGGTCTGGTGGTGCCGGGATCCGGGACAGCGACTGTGCTGGGGCATGTACCGTGGTTGCGAGAGGATGCTTATCGGCGGCGTTTTTCTCTGGTCACTGGTCAGAAGGAACAGCTTTGGTGGGATCTGCCGGCTCAGGAATCTTTTGCCCTGCATCGGGAGATTTACCGGATCAGTGAGACGGATTATCGGCGTCGGCTGGACGAGCTGACGGAAATGCTGGAGGTTCGTCGCCTGATGGCGCGCCCGGTCCGTGAGCTGTCGCTGGGTGAGCGTATGCGGATGGAATTGATTGCTGCGCTGCTGCATCGTCCGGATGTGCTGTTTCTGGACGAGCCCACCATTGGTCTGGATGTTGTCAGTCAGCGGCGTGTGCAGGAATTTCTGCGGCGATACCAGCGTGAGCAGCAGATTACGGTGCTGCTGACCAGCCATTACATGAAGGATGTGGAGGCTTTGTGCAGTCGCGCGATTGTGATCAATCGTGGCCGCGTGATCCATGATGGACCACTGGCTGCGATTGTGGATCGCTTCAGTCGTCACAAGATTATTGAACTGCAGTTTGCGGCGAATCGGGTTCCCGAGCACCTTGATCGTCATGGAACGCTGCTGGAGAATCGGGGGCCGCGTGTGCGACTGCAGGTGGAACGGCAACGGGTTTCTGAGTGTCTGGCGGCAATTCTGGCGGAATCCGAGGTTGAAGACCTGAGTGTTCTTGAGCGTCCTCTGGAGGATGTGATTGCAGAGTTGTTTGTGACGGATACTGGACAGTCCGGAGTGGGTGAATGAAGCGGCAGTCCGGAATGAGCTGGAGTCCTGCTGCAGCAGTGCGTCTGAAGTGGCTGGTGCTGCGTACTGCCATTGAAGAGCGTCTGGTGTATCGCGGAGATTTTGCGTTTTCGACTCTGGTACGTTTCCTGCCCATCGTGACTCAGATCTTTCTCTGGAACGCCATCTACCAGGATGATCCGGATCGTGCTCTGCGGGGCTATCGATTTGGCGATATGGTCTCGTATTACCTGCTGGTGATGCTGGCGCGGGCGTTTTCCAGCATGCCGGGTCTGTCGACGGGAATTGCCACGTCGATTGCTGACGGTTCCATCCGCAAGTATCTGATTCAGCCGGTGGACCTGCTGGATCACCTGTTCTGGCATCGAGTCGCTCACAAGCTGGTGTATTATGCCGTGGCCTGTGGTCCTTTTGCTCTGGTTTTCTGGCTGTGTCGTGACTGGCTGCCGGGCTGGCCGGCGTGGCCTGTGCTGATGGCTTTTGTGGCTTCGCTGCTGATGGGGTTTGTGATTGGTTTTCTGATTGAGGCCTGGATCGGGCTGGTGGCCTTCTGGTTCCTTGAAGTCAGCTCGCTGATCTTCATCTACATGATGCTCAGTTATTTTCTGTCGGGGCATATGATTCCTCTGGAGTATCTGACTCCGTGGCTGCCATTTGCCGAGTTTCTGCCGTTTCGGTTTCTGGCTTATACTCCGGCGGCAATTCTGCTGGGCAGGATTCCTGAGGTGGCACTGTGGGGCGAGTTGCAGTTGCAGTTTGTGTGGATCGTATTCCTGCTGGTGCTGAATCGAGTGACATTCACGCTGGGCGTGCGGCGATACAGTTCGTGGGGTGGCTGACGGCACTTATTCCGGCCGCAGATGGTTTCAGGGTGTCGCATCCTGAAACGTGAGGTTGACTGGTGTCAGCGGCTGGTCTGCGGGAAGTGGGTGCAGTTTTGTTGCCAGCCTTCCGGCCAGTCCTGCTGTAGATTCAAACCACTGGTTGATCAGCAGTTCGCAGTCAGCAGGCAACGGATTGCCGGGTGGTCCTGCAAGATGACGTGAGATGACCAGCAGGGCGGCGGGTGTTTGAGTGTTGTAGTGCAGACTGAAGCTGCCATCGCCTGCTGCCTGATCGAAATGGGCTTGCAGCTGTGAGAGTGCTGCGATTGTGGCGAGCCGTGCGGGGTTATCTTTTTCTGTATGCAGGGCACTGCCATCAAACCTGAGTCGAGTGGGGTTCTTCAGTGGCAGCAGAATGACAAGTGCGCCTGAGTCCGGCTGTTGCTTTCCATTACGCTGAATCTGAATTCTGCCGGTCAGTGATTGCGGCGGTTGTGGAGCCTGCGGCGGGAGCGGTTTTTCCGTCGGCTGCTGTTGTTTCACAACGTCGATTTGTGGTGAGCGTTCGGCTGCTGCGGGTTGCTGCAGGCT
>CAXBSH010000559.1:0-2808 GCA_963977705.1 uncultured Planctomycetaceae bacterium | reverse complement strand
CTGAACTCCAAAATCACTGGTCGTCCGCACCAGACCAGCGCCGAAATACACATCCCAGATTCGATTCACTATCACTCGGGCCAGTAACGGGGCCGCCTCGGAGGTCAACGCTTCCGCCAGCTGCAGTCGACCACTGCCGGAATTCAGCATGCGTGGTGCCCCCGGACTTAACACCGTCAGAAATCGACGCGGTACAATTGCACCCGGATTCCCCGGATTCCCACGACGAAACACCGGCAGATCACGAGCCTCCCCGTCGCGATACTGCAGCTGAGTCATCTCGTCACCCTGCGGCAGCACATACACCGCGGCCTCACGCAATACGTGGGCAAACGGAACGTCCAGCTGCGGCTCAGCAGCACGCAATGCCGCAATCTCTGCCGACACAGTCGCCGCTGCCGGATCCTGCTTTTCACTGAGGGACTTCAGGCGACCTTCAAGGTCACGCAGCCTCCCCCGCGCGGCCCTGATCCGATCAGCATCAGCCTTCGGCAACAAAGGACGCTCGTCCAGCTGCGTACTGGCAAACACCCCCGCCAGACCATAATAGTCGTCCGCCGAAATCGCATCAAACTTATGGTCATGACACCGCGCACAGGACACTGTCAAACCCAGAAACGTCCGCGAAACACAGTCCACTCGTTCGTCCCACTCGTCCGCAACAATCTGCTCAATCACCGACGGCGCTAATCGCAGTTCCTTCCAGTATGTCGGACTTAACCCCAACAGACCTGTCGCAGCAACGTCACCGGGCGCCACATCCGGCAACAGATCGGCAGCCAGTTGCAGACGCACAAACTGATCAAACGGAAGATTGCGATTCCACGCCCCCACCACCCAGTCACGATACAGCCAGCCACGATCCGTGGGATTCTGCCAATCCGGAGTAAAATCTGTGTAACGTACCAGATCCAGCCAGAATCGCGTCCAACGTTCCCCGTACCGTGGTGAACTCAGCAGCCGATCCACAGCCCGCGACCACCACTCGGGCGACTCATCCGCCAGGAACACAGACTGCTCTTCCGGAGTCGGAGGCAGACCGGTCACCAGAAACGCTGCCCGCCGCAGCAGAACTCGACGGTCAGCCTGCGGCGATGGCTGCAAACCACGCTCAGCCAGACCACGCCGAATAAACGCATCAACCGAATTTCCCGGCACGCCAGCTTCAACACCCGCCAGTTCCGGAAGACTCACCGACGCTAAAGGACGGAACGACCAGAACTGCTTCGCAGACTCAAAGTCAATCGCTGCCGCAACAGCACGAGGCTTTGCTGTGTAATGCGGCAACTGCGCTCCACTTCGTACCCACTGCTGCAATCGCCCAATTTCGTCCGCCGGCAGACGCCCGGTTGGCGGCATCTGCAGATCCGGATCCGCATACTCCACAGCCTGCAACAGCAATCCAGACCCGCCATCCGCCCCCGCACCAGAAAACAACACACCTCGACTGCCACCAGCCGCGATTCCCTCCACCGTCTCCAGATCAAGGTCCCCATTTTCAGACGCGGCCGCCGTGGAATGGCACTCCACACATCGCCGCTGCAGCAACGGGCGAATCTCACGCTCAAAATACTCCGCCGACGGCCCGCTGACAGCAGTAGTACCACCGTTGTCACCAGCAGCACCATCCCCAACCGCCCCCTGCTGCCACGTCGCAGCAGACACACCCACATCAGTCAGCAGCATGCTCACTGCCACGCAAAGCAGACCGCACTGCCTCACACAGCAAACCAACGCCCGCCACTTGCCGATGTCACTCATCGCCGGCTCCCCGAACTCACACCGAACGCACCCAATCGAAAAATCCCAGTTCCTCCAGCCCACGTCGCAAACCAGCAGACGCCTCTGAAGTCAATGGAACATGCGGCTGACGCGGAGCCCCCACCGGAGCCCCCAGCCAGCCCATCACCTCACGCGCTGACGACATGTAACCCGTCGCTGCCAGCTGACGAATCAACTGGACCGATCGATACTGCTCTTCACGCGCTGCCTGCAGATCACCCCGCTGGAACGCAGCAATCAGCCGCAGATAAATCGGAGCCGCAAAGTTGTAGCTGCTGCCCACAGCACCCGTCGCTCCCAGACACAAAGCCGCCAGCAGCATTTCGTCCACCCCAAACGCAATGTCAAAACGACCGCCTTCCAGCCGCTGACAGATCTGAAAACTCATCAGGTCCTGATTCGTGAACTTCAGGCCCCGCAGATTCGGAATGCGGGAGCCCGCCAGCTGCAGGAAATCGGGCATCGACAGATTCACACCCGTCATCACCGGAATATCGTAAAAGTAAAACGGCGTGCGCGGCGCAGCAGCCGCAATCTGAACACACCAGTCACACAACTCGGACACATTCCGCGGACGAAAATACGATGGAGCCTGTGCAGAAATGGCGACCGCACCAATCTTTTCGGCATGCGCCGCCAGCTGACGACTGTCACGCAGACTGTTCGATCCCACGTGAATAATCGGCTGAATCGAACTGCCCTGCAACACCTGCAGCCAGCGATCCCCCAACGCCATTCGCTCACCAACACTCAACGAATGACTCTCTCCCGTGCTGCCGCAGATGAACACACCAGAGACGCCCTGGGAAGCCATCAGCTTCGCCTGACCCTCAACGGCCAGCAGATTCAGCTCGGAGTACGAATCAAACGGGGAGTGTACCGCGGCAATCAATCCATCCAGACCCATAAAAACATCCTGCTTGTAGTCCAGTCGTAAATTGTCAGACCCACATGGCCCGCATCCGGATACTGCCGAATCAGGAAAGCAAGGCGGAGATTTCAGCAGGAGTAAACCGGTTCTGCAGC
>CAXBSH010000558.1:0-2837 GCA_963977705.1 uncultured Planctomycetaceae bacterium | reverse complement strand
GGTGTTGTTGGCCGTCACCGAGCTGGTGCTCGGTGGTCCCGGGGAAATTCCCATTGGGAGGGCGAGGCTCCTGCCGAGCCGGCGTGATCATTGGTTTTCCGGGTGTTTCGGCTCAGCGGGAGCTTCGCCCTCCCGGAGGAGGGGGGGAAGTAAGGGGGAAAAGGGGATTTCAAATTTGAATCCTTGTATACTAGAATGCAACATCAGGCGTTGTTCGTGCGGACAACAGTCGGTTTTTGCAGTGACTTTCAGAACGGGTGATGGGGATGACGGGTTACACGGTGCATACAGGTGCTTCGAAGAAGTTTGTCAGTGGCTGGGATCGTGTTTTTGGCGACGGGAAGTCGGCAAAGAAGGCCGGGGCTGCTCAACCGGTATCGGGTGGCAAAGCGAAGTCCGGTGGCCGTTCTGCAAAGAAATCCGCTGCCGCGAAGGGCCGTAAAAAGTCCTCATAATCCGTACGTTGACAGATCACTTACCAGGGGACGATAAAAAATGCCGCCCTGAGTCTTGTCAGGCTGGCTGTTCGGTCGGCAGTATGAACCGGGATGTCTGAATCTCCGGATTTGTCACTGTCGGCTGTGGGGCCTGCTGTCATGTCATGGTCTGCTGAAACCGTACTGCAATCCCTGTCATCGACAGCTCAAAGTCTGCTGGATTTTGCCATCCCGCCCTTTTGTCCGCTGTGTCGTGACGTCCTGGCGGAGCCGTCTGACCTGCCTGTGTGTTTCTGCCACGCCTGCAGTGTGGAATTATGCGGTCAGACGGGTGATCGGTGTGTGCGTTGTTCGGCCAGTGTCGGGCCGTTTTCTGATACGCAGCGTGGTTGCGTGCATTGCCGGTCCAGAACGCTGAAGTTTCGTTCGGCCGTTTGTCTGGGAATGTACAGTGGCAACCTGCGGCAGTCTCTGTTGTCCGCCAAATGGTCATTTTCTTCAGTGCAGATTCAATCGCTGGCGCGGCTGCTGGCTCTGCACACCAGCCAGCAACTGGCGGCAGTCCGTGTGGATCGGATCATTCCGATTCCTCAGCACTGGCGGCAAAGACTGTGGCGGCATTTCAATCCGGCGTGGCTGACAGCTCAGCAGTTATCAGATTCGCTGGGCGTTCCCTGTGACATTCATATTCTTCGCAAATCACGACGCACGCGACCGCAGAAACGAGTGTCTGTCGGGCAGCGATTCGACAATCAGAAACAATCGTTCGTGGTGCGGGATGCCGAGGTGATCCGAGGTCAGCGACTGTTGATCGTGGATGATGTCCTGACAACCGGGGCAACCTGCTCTGAGGCTGCGGCGGCACTGTTGAAGGCTGGGGCGGCCGAATGTCATGTGGCTGTCATTGCTCGCGTCCTTGATCACTCCGCCTGACAAATCGCGTTCACTTTTTCCGGCAGGACCATGACAGGCCAGCGGCATTCAGGCTGCAGATTGACTGCGTCAGCCAGGCTGTCCACAAAGACCACAACATCACTGGCAGATAACGGCTGCAGATCCAGATCACCGGCAACTCGCCATTCCTGCTCGGCCACCGTATCGGTGATTCCATCCAGTGTTGCTTTCTGGAACCATGGTCGGTCGGCGACGGGTAAGGATTTCCAGTCGTCAGAGCAGCCGTAGATGACCGGTCGCAGTCCCTGCAGGGCTGAGCGTCGGATGGCCAGCCCCCATGGTTCAAAATCATAACGCTGTCGGTGTCCGCGAAAGACTCGCCGGTGGCGAAATTCCGTCAGAGGCACGGCAGTGAATGCGACGACCAGATGGCCACCACGAATGGCCAGCCGCGATCCACGCAGACACTGCTCCGATACGATACGTCGCAGGCTGCTGAGTGCGGAACGGTCGCTGTCGGTCTGCAGCAGGGCTTCAAAATACTGTTGTCGGGATTCTCCGGGCCAGGGGCCTGTGGACGGTCGCGTCCAGTGGCACAGCCATTCTGCGGGAGACACCAGCGGATGATCGTGAGGAGGTGCAACGATGGCAGCTGCCTGAGGACTGGCGCTGTGACGTCGCCATGTTGCAAGCGTTGCCTGGCCGTCTGGAGAAAGTCGGCTGTTCGGTGTCAGGCCAGCGACCAAAGCCGGCTGCCGCTGCACCAGTTGCCGCTGCTCAGCAGGCAGGCAGTGCAGCAGTTCTGCGGGTACATAGATTGGTACTGCCCGGCGGTCCGGATCCAGCAGATGTCTTTCAATCAGACGGGCAATGTTGCCCCGTGATCGACAGCTCAGCACGCGCACTTCATCTGCCAGTGCGAACAGAGCGCGATCCACAAGAGGCGTAGTGTCGCTGTCTGCTGGGGCCGATGGATCAGGTTGCAGTCGCACGATCGGTATTCCGTACAGTCGGCAGCCCGCCTCCACCAGTTCTGCACCCGCCGCCTGCTCGCCCACCAGCACCTGCACGGACTCAGACTGAGACTGCAGACTTGCCAGCTGCTGACGTAATCGGTCCAGCCACGCAGTTTCCAGATCCAGTCGTTTGCTGAGTCGACTGGAAACCAGAGCAACACTGCGGCGATGAACCGACAATGGCCAGCTTGTGGGACAGACCTGTCCCAGCCAGCGTTGCTGGGCCGGTGACAGTGTCGCAGCGGGGCTCAGTTCGGAATGTGTCAGTGCAATTGTTTGCTGTGTCTGCGGCACCATACCGCACCTGTATGCTGAACAGCCGGTCGTCCGTTACTTCTGTTCATCCTTTCCGGAAAGCCATGCCAGTGGAACGACAGCCAGCCGCAGTCGCTTGTCGGCTTCGTAGAAACAGAGCAGTCGACCGTCCGGCAGGAAGGCCAGATCTGAATACGCACTTTTGCCCGGTTCAAGCGTTCGCTGTACCGGCCAC
>CAXBSH010000557.1:0-2849 GCA_963977705.1 uncultured Planctomycetaceae bacterium | reverse complement strand
GAGTGAGGGAGTGAGGGAGTGAGGGAGTGAGGGAGTGAGGGAGTGAGGGAGTGAGGTGTGGATTAGGGGGTGGGGGTGCGTTGATTGAGGGTGGTGGGTTTAGGCGGTGTTTTGTTTTGTTTTTGCCATGACAGTTGCCGCAGGGGGGAGGGGCGTTTTTCGGCGGTTGTCTGTTCAATCTTCCATTCCGGTACGACGGCTTTGACTGACGTCTTGTTGCTGGTTGCGGCAGGGACGGCGGTTGCTGGTACGGGGGGGACGGCTGGAGTGCTTTCGGCCGGCGTGGGTTTCGGCAAACTGGCAGCTCCCGGGGTTCTGTCCGGATACACCGTTGGGACCTGATCACCATCCAGTGCGCCGCTGACCGGCATCGACGGATTCATCCAGTCGAAAATGTCTGACGAGATCCATGACATGCGGGACATTTCCATCTGCTTCAACAGCTCGGCTTCTTCCGGTCCGCGGACGACATGCGGGGTCAGAATAATCAACAGCTCGCGGCGATTATTGGAACTGGAGTCGTAGCGAAACAGCTGTCCCAGCAACGGAATCTCGCTCAAATACGGAACTCGCCGCGACACACTGCGATTGTCCGTGGTAATCAGCCCGCCAATCACAATCGTCTGTCCGCTGGCGGCACTGACAGTCGTCTGGGCCGTCGTTATGTTGACTCGCGGTGATCGAATCACCTGGCCCTGACTGGAAACAGACACCGGGATCCCTTCGATTTCCGGTCCGACATCCGATTTCTCTGCATCAATTTCCATCACCACCATGCCCTCGGGACTGATCCGTGGAGTGACTCCCAGAATCAGCCCCACGTTTTCCAGGGCCACACTGTTCACCTGCCCGACCTGATTGATCGAGGTCCCGGTGATTCGCGGAACGCGTTCCCCCACCTGAATAAAGGCCGGTTGATTGTCCAGCGTCATCACCTGCGGCCTGCTGAGTATCTCCATGGTGCGCGACTGATTCATCGCTCGCAGCAGCACACTGATATTCTCGCTGCTGGCCGACAGCACCAGTCCGCCATATTCCGTGTCGCCACTGGTTCGCCCCAGACTGAAATGCGACAGTGCCTGCCCACCGACTTTGCCTTTGCCGGCCATCGATGCGGCAGAACCGGAATTGCCCAGTGACTGGTTGTTGAAGTTGAACCCCGGATTGACTGTGGCGGCTGCCGGATTGACCACGTTACTAAGCACACTGCGGTCAAACAGCAGTGAATCCTGCAGACCCAGCTCGACACCGAATTCCTGCAGATTGTCCAGTTCGACTTCGGCCAGAATCACCTGAATCATCACCTGCGGTGGCTGAGCGTCAAGGCCTTCAACCAGTTCCAGAATCTGATCAAAGTAGCGAGGTGTTGCACTGATAATCAGGGCATTGCCAACGGGTTCCGGGACGACCACAACTTCTGATTCAATCTGGGCAAACGGGTTTTGTCGTCCGGGTGCTGACAGGGCCACAGTGCGTTCACTGCGCAGGAAATTGTTGACGGCGTTGGCGACATCCAGTGCGGGCGAGTTTTTCAGCCGCAGGACTTTGTTGATGCGTTCCTGTGTCCCGGCTTCATCCAGTCTGAGCAGCAGGACTTCGATGATCCGCAGATCGCCCGAGCTGCCGGTGGCGATAATACTGTTGGTGCGAATGTCAACAGAAAACCGCACGGGAACCAGTGCTGTTTCGTCGGCAGCGGAGGGCAGCTGCGGCACCGTCGAGACGCCTCCTTCCGGGAACAGTGACCTGAGCACCTGCACAAGTTCACTGGCATCGCCGTTGGTGACCTGAAAGACTTTGATCTGGGCGGCGGCCGCCGGTGTCTCGTCCAGTTCGCCGATCAGCTGTTCCAGCAGGTCCAGACTTTCGGCCGGGCCGGTCAGAAACAGTCGATTGGTGCGTGCATCGGCCGTGATGCGAACATCTTCCAGCATGCCGGAGGCGGCCAGTCGGCTGCCATCCGGTTGCGTCAGCAGCAGTTCCAGTGCCGCGTTGCGTCCCGCTGCAGCTCCGGCCCCACCGCCACGAGCTGCCAGCAGTGCGGCATTCAGTGTGGTGGAGACATCCAGTGCGAGCGCGTTCTTCAGCACGACGATGCGTACCTGATTGACGGATTCACTGCTGTCGACATCCAGTTGTTCCACCAGCAGTCGCACTTCGGCCAGATCCCGCGGAGCGGCGTTGACCAGCAGAGAATTGGTGCGGCTGTCGGCGGTGACGGTGACTTCCGGTCCCAGTCCACCCCGGCTGTTGAGGAATTCGGCGATCGTGGCTTCAACGGCAGTGGCGGCAGCGCGGCGCAGGCGGAAGACTTCCAGCTGCGTTTCCGGGGCGACGGATTCATCCAGTCGCTGGGCCAGCTCTTTGGCGGCTTTGACCGCTTCGCCCCAGCCGATCAGCAGCAGGGCATTGGGTTTGATCAGTGGTGTGATGGTGACCTGTCCCTGCAAGGGCCCGGTCAGGTCTTCCAGAACATTTTCGATCAGTTCGTTCAGGCTTTCTCCTCGGACCTGCTGCAGATAGACAATTTCGATGGCGGGAGTTGTTTCGGTACTGAGCCGTTCGATTTCCTGAATGATGCGACTGCCGATGATGGCGGCATCGGCCACCTGGCAAATCGCGCGCGCAGTGGCACCGTCGCGTATGCCGAAGCCCACGCCGATGGGAAGGTCGGTATGCCGCTTGATACGGGCGACGTGGGTCCGTACCGCGTCTTCCGTCGCGGACTTGGTGCCGGTGATTCCGAGCACCGAGACGAAGTAGACGAAACCCGCCGAATACTTGAGCACCGCCGGCAGGCGCTTGTCGTCGGTGGTGGGAGCCGTGAGCATGACCGTATCAAGGCCGTG
>CAXBSH010000556.1:0-2854 GCA_963977705.1 uncultured Planctomycetaceae bacterium | reverse complement strand
GTGACTCTGGCCGTTGGCCAATTGTGGGGTGGGGGCGCCCCAGTCCGAGGGCTGCGATCTGGGCTATCGGAAAACGACCCTCTAGGCCTGAATTGCAATTCATGCAATACAGACACACACCGTGAACAGAACGGCGCTAGCCGACGGTGAATCACCCCAATGCCCGTCAGCCGCACAGTGACAGCACCCGTCCGCTTACGCTAACGGCTCGCTATGGGGCTGACGGACGCGAGTTCGGGGAGGAGCATCGATCGGTGTTTCGGCTCGGCGGGAGCCTCGCCCTCCCAAAGGGCGGATACGGCACTTTCGGGTCGCCAGGAGCCTCGCCCTCCCGAGGCGCACTTCACTCATCGGCTGGAATCCCGTTCGACCGGGTGAATATCCTGCACACATCCCGCTGCTGGCAGGCGTCACCACCCGATTGGAGCTCCCGTGGCGTCCAGCATTTCCGACTCACCTTCGCGCAGCAGCCAGTATCGATCGACCGCGGGAACAGTCCACTGTTGCTGTTGGCCCCACGGCCACTGCACCGTGACGCTGGTCACCTGCTGCTCTGCGCCCAATCCAACCAACAGTCGTGAATCACCAGTCGACAGATAACTGCCTCCGCCACGGATGAATCGAGTCACCCTGCGATCATTCAATTGCACCGTCACCGTAGCCCCCGCCAGCGGACGATGACCGCGTCCCTGCAGCTGCAATCCCAGCCAGTGACGCTCGGCTGCCGCACCCTGCGCCGCTTTGCCCCCATTCCGCAGAATCGCTACCGGACTATTGCTGTGACTGACAACAACATCGGGCCAGCCGTCGTTGTCCAGATCACCTGTCGACAGACCACGCCCCAGTGCCGCACTTTGAAACCACGAGCCAGCAGAAGCCGTTATGTCCTGATACATGCGTCGACCACCGCGCTCCACATTCCGCAACAACACCGGCTTCTGCTGCACATCAGCCCCCACCGGGTAACGCACCACATGGCCGTTGACAAACACAAGGTCCTCCCAGCCGTCGTTGTCGTAGTCAAGGAAGGAGGTGCCGAAACCGACATTCTGACCTCCCAGACGCCCGATTCCAGCCGACTGCGAAGCATACGCAAATCCCGCCGTTCCCGTGTTTCGGTACAAGGCCGGTAACTCACTCTCAAAGTTCGTCACCCACAATGACGCCAGACCGCTGCCATCAAAATCTGAAGCATCAACACCCATGCTGCCGTTGTAGCGACCGCTGTCGTCCATCGCCGCACCCACGGCCTGACCACACTCACGAAAATTCCCGTTTCCCTCGTTGATGAACAACCAGTTCGGAGACGCATCGTTGGCAACATAGACGTCCGGGCGAGCATCTGCATTCACATCCACAATCACCACCCCCAGCGCCTTTCCCTCCGTGGCCGGTTTCAACTGTTCCCAGTGATCCCGATAAACCCCCGCGTCACTGCTGTAAATCGATGACGGCACTGCAGCAAAGTTCTGCGGAGCACACACATCGCGGCCCTCAGACTGTCCCCGCAGAGGACACACCGGATCGCGAGCAAAAGACCAGTCCACATACCGACAGACAAACAGATCCGACTGCCCACGCCCCCACAGATCAGCGGCAGCCACACTGGTGCTCCAGCGAGCATCCGTGAGTCCGGCTTCCTGAGTCACATTGCGGAAACGCCGACCATCCTCGTTGCAGTACAAAGTCAGCCCGCCATATCCCGAAATCAACAGATCCGGACGCCCGTCCTGATTCCAGTCCAGCACTGTGGCCCCATGTGAATACATAGTCGCGGTGTCCAGCCCCGCTGCGATTGTCACATCGCGAAACTTCAGGTTTCCCTCGTTGCGATACAACCTGCCGGGCAGACCCTCAATCCCATGCGCCGTGCGACTGGTAAAACGCCCGCCACCGACACAGTACAGATCCAGCCAGCCGTCACCGTCATAGTCCAGCAGGCCAATCCCGCCACCCAGTGACTCCAGAATCGTATAAAAATCCGACTCTTCACCGGTCCGGCAGGTAAACTGCACGCCAGCAGCAGTTGCCACGTCTGAAAAAATGGGCGCACTGCCCGTCACCGTCGCTGACTCAGACTGCGGCACCGATTGCGTGGCTTGCTCAGGCAGCAATGAACTGACCGCTGCCGCTGAAGGCACAGGGGCCCGGGCCAAAGATACGCGATAGATGACCAGCCCCACAGTCATCAGCACGACACCGATGATCCACAACAGCACTCCCCGCAGGCTCATAGTGCACCCCCAGCCGCCGTCCCGCCCGCGCCCATACCAGGCAGACCACCAGCATCAAGCGAATTCACCATCCGGCGATAATTCTCGGCATCCACCGTCTTACCAGCCAGCTGCAGACATCGCGCCAGAGCCAACAGCACTTCCCGATGCGACGGCACGCGACGTTCAGCATCACGCAGCCAGCGTTCCGCATCAGCCAGCTGCCCCGCATCCAAAGCCAGCCTGCCACGCTCAAGCAGCACAGACATGTCATCCGGTCGATATTTCAGGAGCTCGTCCAGTACTTCCGCAGCACGCTCCAGTTCCCCCAGTTCCCGATAACAGGCAGCCAACCTCAGCAGCACATCCCGATTGGTCGGTTTCCGCGAACGCAGAAACTGCAGCTCCGACAAAGCTTCCTCTGCTCCATACTGCAGCAGTAATTCCGCCAGCTTCAGCCGCGCGATCTCATTCCCACCCTGCAGCTCAATCGCCCTACGAAAATGCTGGATCGCCACATCCGGCAATGCCTGACTCCACGCCAGATCACCCTGCCACGATTCCAGCTTTGACTGCTGCCACACAGGACCTGCCGCAACGGCACCCACAGCTACTCCCGTCTGCCCCTGCCACAGTTCCAG
>CAXBSH010000555.1:0-2874 GCA_963977705.1 uncultured Planctomycetaceae bacterium | reverse complement strand
CTATCAGCGTAAGCTGATGGGTGTTACCGTTTGCATCTGAGCGGTTATGCCCTTCCTGACACGGAAGCAGTATCCACTGCGTTTTGCGCCAACTCCATCAAACTGCAACCTGCAGCTGCGCACTTGATTTTTCGTTGATCCCTTTCTGTCAACGATGGTGATGTTATGCCCTGCGGTCGCCGGGATGATGCACCGCTCGTTGCGTCTTTCCACATCTGAGGTGGCGGTCAAGTCTCAATCCCCGGCCCGGCCATTGCCCTGCGTTCTGATTCCGGCAGCGTTGCACATGCTGCTTCCCACAAGCGAAGCCATCTGCCTTCCCTGTGCACTCCGTTCCCCACCTCTCTGTGTTCCTCTGTGCCTCTGTGTTTCAAAAAACCGCACTCACAGCCACACACGACCTGATCGGTAAACTCAGAGGCACGGAGTTCACAGAGGTGAAGTGTGGTACAACGGCTGAGCAGCAAGCTCATCCTGTTTCCGAGGTTCACGTCTCAGCTGTTGTGATCAAAAAAACGATCGGAGTGTCGGGAGAAACGTGGTTCACAACACCGTTTGGGACTTCAACTCGAAGACCACTTCTTCCACCGTTGAAACGACGAAACTTGACTACCCACGACCTGATAACACTGCAGCACGGTCCTCCCTGACGGCTGCTGATCACCTTTCGTGGAAAAAAGTCTGGAGGACTGGAATGCACCGGCCACCAGGCCAGCGATGCTTATAGGAATGGGACTGGTCGGATGCTTATCTGGCAAAACCAGCGGTATGCCTGTGGTCAGTTTATCCTGAGGTCTGTTCGTCAGCCGACGGATCTGGTCAACCGGACACCGGAGCTGATAGGCCATCGTCACCGCCCGAGCTGCCACACTCTGGTGCCGCCGTGGTGACTGGCGATTCCGGCCTCCACTGCGGGCGCCCCTCTACTTCCTGACGTCGTTTGGCGTCGTTTGATATCTCACGGACGTCATAATTGAATCGCCTCGCTATCTCGCGTCGGATTTCATGAATTTCCTCGATGACGGGATCAACCATCGGCTTCGTCATCGAACCCCTCCATCATGTCTCTGGGAGTACAAATCACTGGAAATGGCAACCTGAAGTCATTCAATACCCGGAACACTCGTGGCAGGACCATCGGATTGGCAATATGCTTGCAATTCCACGTCAGCAGATAGTCTACTCGGTTCACAGCCACACAGGCAATATGCAAGGCGTCCAGTAACGCATCGGCAGGGAGAATTGCACGCGAGAGGATTTCAGTCGCCAGACGATCGATCTCATCATTGAGCTGCAGCAGCGGGATCCCCGCAAGAAATGCCAGCCTCTCTGTCACATGCAGCACATTCCCAGTGCTGGATTCGTCAACCACGTATTGAGCGGTCACAAGGTCATAGCTTTGTCTGTGAAAATCCCACCATTTTCGCGTGATTTGCTGACGAAGGACAGATTCAGGCGCTGCCTTCGGATTTGTTCGAAGAAAGCTGACAACTGATGTCTCTATGTAGACTGTCGCCATGGAACAATTCCTGGTCTACCCACATTTGGAAAACCACAACCAGAATCAAATTCGGCCACCCGATGTCTCGATCTCAGCGACCAACTCACTGCGGGCTGTCTTGTGAGTTCAATCGCGAGTCTACAGAATAGAGCCACGCACCGCGACCGGGAATTGTACGGAGTCTGTCACTTCGGCCGCTGGAAGCACACTTCAGGACGGTGATTGGCACTCGGCCAGCGACTGTTCACTGACTGCCGCGACAATCATTACCACATTCGACATCCGAGCCGTCAACTACCAGACCACATTTGCACCAGCTGCCACCCTGTCCACTGGGTAGGACTCCCTGCTCGAGTGCATCGTAATCAACGCCGACGCGAGCAAAGCAGAAACGCAATTCGGGAAGGCTCGGCTCAGAAAACCAAATGGGCGGGTCTGCGAGAACCGTGGTTGGTGACTTGGTCGGTGACTTAGTCGGTAATTCGCAGAATCCACCAACGCCTGGGCCCACCCGACTGGCAACCGTGTCTAATCACCTGTCTTCCCCGGGGATCATCGATTACTCTCCGTGTTCCTCCGTACCTCTGTGTTTCAAAAAACCGCACTCACAGCACCTCACAACCTGATCGGTAAACACAGAGGCACAGAGTGAACAGAGCTGACGCGTCGCGAAGCGCCGGAGCGTGCATCCATCAACCCTGCAATCCTCGTCAGTCTGCGATCGGCACCTCGTCAAAGCCTCCGGGTGTCACTCGGGCCACCGCCTCTAGATCCTTGCTGTGATATTCCGAAGCCGCGGCCAGGAGGTCTATCGGAGCACGATGATGGCGATCCTGCGATGGCTGAAATTTTGCTGATACCACAGACTTTGATCAGTCGTGATCAGAGCGTCAAATCCTTCAGCCTCAGCAGCATGGAGTCATTCACCATTGCTGAGCCGCGACCAGCCCATCTGAAAGGCAGTAGCGACCTGGTGCTCGCTCAGGCTTTTTCGCAGTGGCACCGGAGTACCATGATCAAACAGTATTCTCATGACTGCCCTGCAGCCAGAACTTCATTCGCTTCATGATTCAGAACCGCGACCGCGTCTTCTCTGCGCACTCCCGGAAACCATCCAGGAAATTCATCGATCGATGCTTCCTCGCCTGCAGTTTTATCGCTGGCTTGGTATGCAAACAGCACGTTCAGTGTCGCCATTTTCAGCAAATTGGCCGCCGCCGAGACGAGTGGCCGTTTCCTTCCCCCGTGTCTCCGTCCGAAAATTCGACTGAACGGAAGCGTAACCTCACATCAGGAACAACCAGGCTGCAGGTGGCAGGGCAACCCGCGTCAGTGGATTGCATTGGTGTTTGCGAGGCAGTTGCAGGGGGCAC
>CAXBSH010000554.1:0-2878 GCA_963977705.1 uncultured Planctomycetaceae bacterium | reverse complement strand
GAGATTCGGCCTTCTTTGAGGCCGTTCAGGAAAAATCGGTCGTCGAGTTTGGCATGCGGCATGGCGTGTTGACCGTTGCTTTGCTGGCGGGGTAGCGGAAACGGGCGTTTTCAAGCGACCTGCATCAGGTTCCTGTGGCAGAACGGCTGTTCATCAACACGCAGCACATGGCTGCTCAGTTTGCAGTGACACTGGGCAAGCCATCTGGTGTGGCCGGGCATCAAGCGTCACCGGAAGGCTCGCGCGATGCCGCGGAAAAAGTGCCGAGAGAAGGGAACATTTTAGCGATTTGATCCTCCAGGAGATGACGATCTCTACCTGCAGCACCGCGTCAGTACGCACGTGCGGGCGATGGAAGGGCGTCTGTGTCAAAACCATCCAGCGAACTGAGCACCGACACAGGAAGCACGGGGTGGAGGACGCCGCAGGCAGATTCCATGCAAGCCTCGCGTTCCAGCGGGAAGTGTTCGATCGCATCAGCGGTTGGCCGTTGACCAAACGCGGCGATTTTGATCAGCAGCTGATCGCCCGCCTGACCGCAATCGGGGCTCCGGGCGACCCCTGCCAGTTGGATTCGCCGTCCCGGATCTTCGGCTTGAGCCAGACGAACGCGTACCACGGGCAGGCGTTGATGCAAGGACCAGAGGACGAGGGGTGGTGTGAGCGGGTGGCTGGGGGTCAGGCGCAGTGACCGGGATTCGTCGCTTTCCCAGTCGAAGAGTATCGCGATAAATAAACAAGCCCGTCACCCGGCGCTGCGTCCTTGGCTACCGAGATGTGGCCTGATGGGACTGAATCGCAACCGCAGGCACGGCATAAACCAAACACACGCCCCAACGGCGTTCTGGCCTGAAGGGGTTCGTGGGTAATGACAAGCGGCTGAAGCTCAGGCTACGGTGGCGTGAGTGAGGAGAGCTGTGAGGTACGAAGTGGCTTTTTTGGGGGGGCAGTGGCCGGGCAGGAATGCCCGGACTACGGTTTTTTGTGTGTCTTGAAAACTGACGACGACTGGGGCTGAACGCAGGGTACGGTGGCGTGAGTGAGGAAAGCTGTGGGCTACGAAGTGGCTTTGTGGGGTGAACGATGGCCGGGTAGGAATGTCGGGGATGCGGATGTGGCGGCACACTGAAAACGTTTTTCCGGCTTGTGGAAACCCAGCGGGAAATCCGGGTTTCTCGACAGGGGGCTTTCCGTTCCCTCGAGCGATGCTTTTGCTTACACTGTCAGCCAGGACCGGCCCGATTGGCGGGCGTTGCGGGTGTTTCGGGCGGTGCGTGAGGCCGCCGGGACCTGCGATTCATGCGGTGGACACATTCCGCAGGTGCTTAGACTTCCCAGAATTCTTAAGGTATTTGATTCATGGCTGCTTCGACATCAATTCTTGCCGAAAAACTGCACGAGTATCCGCAGCAGGGAGTGATCGATGGATCTGCCGGTTCGGCGGGTGCTGTTCTTGATGACTGTCTGAATCAGCACGATGGGGTGCTGCAGTTGCTGCACCGTTATGCTGGTCGCACGTTCTGTACTCCGGGAAAGCGATTGCGGCTTGCTGAGCAGTCTTATTACCCCGACTACATGAATGGCACGGGGCTGGATGAAATCTGGATGTGCTGCACGGTGCCGATTGTCACTGGAGTGATCGACACTCGCACGCAGAAGGCACCTTTCCGCGAAGGGGAAGCTCACGTGCTGACTCCCAGCGGTCAGGTGATATCCCTGCAGGATCTGATTGAGGCGAATCCGACGGCGGTGATGGGTGCGAAGGTCACGGCGTTTGCGAAATCGTTGTTTGGTCGTGCAACGTGGCCGATCGTGTCGAAGAAGTTTGACAATCTGAATCCCATTCCGGATCACCTGCACTGGTCGAAGTGGGAGGTGTACGACATTAATTCCTTTGACAACCCGGGTGTCAGTGCATCGCATTACTACACAACGGCGATGGGTCTGTATTCGTTTGTGACGAGGGACCAGTTTCTTGCCTGCATGAAGCGTTTTGGTCGGGGCGAGTACAACGGGATCCGCCATTTGGCTCCACACGTCATGATGCAGCTGGATAACGGCTTTGTGATGCCGAACGGTGTGCTGCATTCGCCCACCAACCTGTGTACTCATGAATTACACGTGACGATGGACGAGCATTTTCTGGCTGAGGACCTGACGCTGGATGGTCGGATTGGAGCGGCGGATGCGTTCTATGCGTGCCGAGAAGAGGACTATCCGCGTGCTCGGCACGAGGACTGGGATTACCTGGTGGAAAAATTCGACTTTGCCGCCAATCAGGATCCGGAGTTTGTGCTGAAGAATTCGCGTCCGGCGATTGCGGCGGACGAGTTTGCTGCAGAGGGTGTTGATGCAAAGTGGATCGTGTACGGCGATTTTCTGGGTGATCAGAAGTGTTCGATTCTGCGTTTGACGCTGCAGCCGGGTGCAGTGACAACCTTCTGTCCGGAGAGTCCGACGTTGTTCCATACGAACGGCGGCAGTGGTCGAGTGGGCAAGCTGGAGGTTCGCTATCACCATGGCATGGTGCTGGGGCAGGTCTATTCTGAAATCGGCTTTATCACAGCGGCAGCACTGGCGAAGGGTGGCGTGGAGATTCGGAATACTGGCAACGAGCCGTTGGTTCTGACATTTGACTTCCCGCAGCATGCTCATTCGCGTACTCCGGGGACCGCAGCGAACTGACTTGGCCAGTCCAGGTTGCAGACGCGTTGCAGGCAATTAGGAATGTTGATCGGACAAAGGCCACTGGGGTATCTCCAGTGGCCTTTTTTCAGTTTTCAGTGCCCGCAAAGCCCCCCTTGGGAGGGCGAGGCTCCTGCCGAGATCGGGAAGAGCGTCGTGTAGGGAAAGAGTGTAGATCTCGGTGGTCGCCGTA
>CAXBSH010000553.1:0-2883 GCA_963977705.1 uncultured Planctomycetaceae bacterium | reverse complement strand
GGGTGATTCAGTTGGCTGACCCACAGCTCAACGTCATATTGTGGCCTGTTACCTGGCCAGTTCCGATCCCTCAATGTGATCCGTGCTGACGAACAGCCCGCGTGCGTCTGTCACCGCCAGATAACAGGCTTGAGTTCCGTCAGGGACGGCGCCGCTGATTGTTTCACCAGTCAGCGTTGCCGGTGTCGTTTTCCACTCGCGTTTTTGCCATGGTCCCGTATCAGTCGTGTAGTGCAGCTGTGCTTCCTTGATTTCTGCATGCCCTCTGGTGACTTTCACCTGCAGTTCGGTCTTTGTTGACTGCAATGGGCCAAGGGCCGGCAGTGGCTGACCATTCCGCAGATGGCTGTCGACGAACTGGTCAACCTCGTTGAACGTCCAGATATGGCCATGGGGCAGTCGTGGGATCATGGAGATGGTACGCAGTTCGGGTTTGACCAGCCGGCAGCATTTGCGGTAACTGTCCATCGGATAGGCAAAGTCGTTGGTGCCGTTCAGCAACAGAATCGGGCAGCGAACCTGAGCAAGATAGCTGGCGGGATCAAATTCCGTGGTCCAGCGTTGACGCTGTTCAGGTGACATCGGCACGAATCGTGGTTCAGTCCAGACACTGTTTTCTGCCAGGAATCCGCAGCCGTAAACAGGTACGGCAACTTTCAGGCGGTCATCGAGGCTGGCGACAAGGCATGTCAGATAACCGCCCCAGCTGATGCCCGTCAGACCAATTCGGTTTCTGTCGACAGTTGGTTGTGCCGCCAGCAAAGAATGTCCGCGAATGACGGCGGCCACGGCATGGTAACTCCACATGTCCTTCACAGCGTCGCCCGTAAAATCTTTGAATTTGGTTTCATCGGACTGGTCAGGTCCACCGTCAGGCAGTCGTCCAGCGGGACCGTGTCCGGCGAGGTCCATCGCGATGGCTGCGTAGCCCCGATTCGCCCAGTGCAGAGCCCAGTCGCGAAACGCCTTCCCGCCACCGCCATGGACAAGTACCATCGCTGGAAACGGACCATCTCCGGCGGGTTGGGCATACCATGCGAAGATGCGAGTTGGCTGACCGAGAAATGGCTCGCCAGCGTAGTACACGGGACGCACAAGACCTTCGGCCGGACCAAATTCGGCCACCGGCGTCTGTTTCAGTGCCGGCAGGTTCCACGGGCCGGTGTGTTCTGCTGACTGTGCCGTCGAAATCAGGATCGCAACGCTGAGCAATTGAGCGAGCACAAGGAAAAGTGATCTGCGTGGCAGGACTGCAAGTTCCATATGGGCGGATCCTGAAAATCTGAGCGGGCGCTTCGGATGTTGAGTGCTGTGCAGGGTGATTCTGGCAATTGCAGCCGGAAAACTCCAGCCAGTCTCAGTGGTGTGAAAGTGGGCGTTGCGCGGTGCTGGTGAAACCGAAAGCAGGCGGGCATTGTTGATGGTGTCGGAAGAGAAGGAGACGACCGGTAGCCTGAGCTTTCCTGACGGCGTAGACAGAAAGATAGACTGGGCTTTAGCTCGCGCAATTGCACATCACATTCCGTGAAGACACCCGGTTCCTGCAACCCGAGGATGTGGGATTGAGGATTCACTTCGCTCTTTGTGGCTGGTGTGATTCATGGTTGGTGCAATGTTGGGAAGGTGCCTTGGTTTGCGAGGATGGGGGGGGGGTTGTGGCTCGTCATTACGCATAAAAATGCGGTGTTTGTGATGCCTGCTGCGGAACGGCAAATCCATGATTTTCGCCTTGATTTTCCCTGGGCGTTGCCCAGGGATACGTTGACTATGGCCGTTGGCCAAATTGTGGGTTGTAGGAGGTGCAGTTTTCCCTGGGCGTTGCCCAGGGCTACGTTGTGTATGGCCGTTGGCCAATTTGTGGGGTGTTGGTGGTGCGGTTTTCCTTGGGCGTTGCCCAAGGCTACGTTGTGTATGGCCGTTGGCCAATTGTGGTTTGTTGGCGGTGCGGTTTTCCCTGGGCGTCGCCCAAGGCTACGTTGTGTGTGGCCGTTGGCCAATTGTGGGCGAGCGGCGGTGGGTTTGGGTGCTCACGTTCGCCGGGCCATTTCTGATGAAACTGTGGTGGGTGGTTGCCGCGGCAAGGGGAGTTTTGACCCGGACTGAAGCCCGGACTACGGGTTTTGTTTCCGGCGTCGTGAATTGGTATTTGTCCCAGAACTCTTTGGTTCCTCTGCTATTTATCAAATTCCATCGGAATTTGTGATCTGCCGACCACCTGCTGCGTTTTCGTGAGCCAGGTATCCCTGCGAAGACTGCGGTGGCAACCAGTGAATGATCCCTCGCATGACGGGAAAATGCATTATGTCGGATGTAACGGATGTGGTGTTTGAAGAGTCCGAAGGCGATGAGAAGCGTTCTGGTCGACCGCGAGTGGTAGTGGCGGGCTCTACGACGTCCTCTGGAGGTGGTGGTGGCAGACGTCGCAGCTCGGGGCAGGGTAGCGGCGGTTCGGGAAAAGCAAGCGGGGCGGTGGCGCTGCTGCTGTTGGCGATCGTGCTTGCAGTCACCGCGTACGAGGTGACTTTGATCGATGTGGGCAGCGGTCAGATCGCCGTACTCACTCGCAAGATCGGGATCGACCTGCAGAACTCGGATGAGGTTGCACCTTCGCCCCAGCACAAGGGAGTGCAGCGTGATGTACTGACCGAGGGCCGATACTTCCGTAATCCGTATGTCTGGTCATGGGAGATCGTGCCGCAGATTGAAATCGCATCGGGTGAGATGGGTGTGAAGGTCAGTCTGACAGGTGATGATCCCGGTTATGGAGAATTCCTGGCGAAGGTGGACGAACGGGGAGAAGCGACCAGCAAGGGAATTGTGCCTGGGGTGTTGAATCCTGGTCGTTATCCGATCAATCCCAGGCTTTATCAGGTTGAACTGCAC
>CAXBSH010000552.1:0-2891 GCA_963977705.1 uncultured Planctomycetaceae bacterium | reverse complement strand
GGATTTCGACTATGTGCTGCATCTGGCGGCGATGGTAGGCGGACGAGCTATGATTGAAAACAAGCCACTGGCTGTGGCTGACGATCTGGCAATCGATGCGGAATACTGGCAGTGGGCGGAACGCGTTCATCCTCGCAAAACCGTGTGCTTCAGCAGCTCAGCAGCTTATCCCATTAACTTCCAGCGCGAAGGCGATTACCGCCTGCTGACGGAAGATACGATCCGCTTTGACGGGGATCTGGGCATGCCCGATATGACCTACGGCTGGGCCAAGCTGACCTGTGAATACCTGGCACGGCTGGCATTTGAAAAACATGGAATCAAGTCTGTCTGCTATCGACCGTTTTCCGGTTACGGCGAAGATCAGGATGACAGCTATCCGTTCCCCAGTATCTGCAAACGCGCGATGGCCAATATCGGTAAGCCCGTTCTGACGGTTTGGGGGACCGGTGACCAGATGCGGGATTTCATACATATCGAAGACTGTGTCGATGGCGTTTTGGCAACCATGGATCAGATCGATGACGGCGATGCGTTAAACCTGTCCACGGGCATCTATACCAGTTTCAAGCAGTTTGCACGGATCGCTGCCGAAGAATGTGGTTACTTTCCGGAAGTGCAGGGGCTGTCTGACAAGCCAGCGGGCGTCTTTGCCCGTGGCGGTGATACCACGAAGCAGGCTGAGCATGGTTTTCGATACCGCGTTCCGTTTCGTGAAGGTATTAAACAGGCAATTGCATGGTACGGACGCTGATTCTGTTGGAGGTACGCGCCGTTCTCTGGTTGTGGGCATGACAGTGACCGTGTGGCACTGAGCGGGCACGGCTTGCTGGTCTACGTCGGGGCTGGGAGAAATCATGAGCTGGCTGTATCTGACAAGTCGTGATGCCCATGCGTAAAACCAGTCTGTCCGATGGGTCTGAGACACTGGGGCAGCAGAACAGCTCGGGGGGCCAGCAACTGGCGCCCGTCGTGCTGTTTGTCTATGCTCGCCCCACGCACACCCGCAGAACTCTGGAGTCCCTGGCTGGCAATACGCTGGCTGCTCAGTCAGAACTGACGATTTTTGCTGATGGTCCGCGGGCCGATGCATCACCACAGAAGCTTAATGAAATCAGCGAAGTGCGAAAGCTGATCCGCGAACGTCAGTGGTGTGGTAAAGTGCATATCCGGGAGAGTGCAGTTAATCGCGGCCTGGCAGCTTCCATCGTGGCAGGTGTCACGGAAATCGTTGAACAGCAGGGCTCGGTCATCGTGCTGGAAGACGATCTTGAAACATCGCCCGGTTTTCTGCAGTACATGAATAATGCTCTGACGCTCTATCTTGACTGCCAGCAGGTGATGCAGGTTTGTGGGTTCAGCTTTCCCTGCGGCTGGTTTCCTCCACAGACCGGATTTCTCAGGGCTTCGCACCCCTGGGGCTGGGCCACGTGGAAGCGAGCATGGAGGCATTATCAGCCCGACGCTGAAAGACTGTTGGCGCTGGTGCTGCAGGGGGATCCGCGGCGATTTGATCTGGATGGTTACTCATTCCATCTGGACGAACTGCAGCGAAATGCAGACGGTCGCCTGCAGACGTGGGCAGTTCGCTGGTACGCATCGATCTTTCTGCGGCAGGGATTGTGTCTTTATCCCGGCCGGTCGCTTGTCAGAAACCTAGGTTTTGACGGAACCGGAGAGAACTGTCACAGCGCGGCGGCTGTGTATGAACGTATTCCCATCACAGATTCTGTGAAAGTGGTTCCGCAGGCGCCGGTGGAATCACCGCGCATCCTCAAATCACATCAGCAGCATTATCGGGCTGAACTGCAGCGATGGACGGAAAGCCGCCTCGTTGACCGGATTCGTCGTCGAGTTCGGTCTGCCTTGCGATGGCTGCCCCCGGGCCGGTGAAGCGTCCGGGCTGCACGAAGTTCATGTCGGCGGGGGTCAGCTATTGATGGTGCGGCTGTTTCAGTCGTGGTATCCGGAGTCGATTCCGCGTCGCGCTGAGGAACTGCGAAACTGCCTGCAGGCCAATCTGGCACTTGCCTGCGTGGATCAGGTGTGTCTGCTGCTGGAGCGGGGAGCGGTGCCACCGCTGACGCACCCGAAGCTGCGATTCCGAGCCGTCACGGCTCGCCCCACCTATCAGGATTTTTTTCGTTGGGCCAACGAACTGTGTGTTGACCGCCACGACATCACAGCGATTGCAAACAGCGACATTTACTTCGATCAGACGCTGAGGTTGCTGGTGGAAGAGTTGCAGCCTCATCAGTGCTCTGCCCTATCACGCTGGGATGTCCGGGCTGACGGAACTGCGGTGCTGTTCGACCGTAATGACAGTCAGGATGTTTGGGTATTTCGCGGTCCGGTGCGGAAAGTCGTTGCTGACTACTGCGTCGGCATTCCACGCTGTGACAATCGGATACTGTTTGAATTGCGGCAGGCCGGGTATCGGGTGATCAATCCAGCTCTGACTGTGCGGGCGATGCATCTGCACGCTGGACTCCGTGAAGAGTATCCGGGGGAGTTGGCAGGACCATTCGTACCCGGACCTTACGAATACCTGTACCCTCATAATCTGCTGTCGCTTCCCGCCCTGATGCAGAGAAAACTTGCAGGGACAGCCCATGGCGCTGTCTGGACGGTGGACTGGCGACTGTGGCGGACGTATGCGCCCGATCGCGTGTTGCGCAGGTTGCTGAGACGGCTGATTCGCCGGGGCCGGCGACTTTAATTCAAACCCGAACCGAGGCACTGAAATTGCAGAAGCCTGCCGACGTGGCGGTGGTTATCCCGCATTATAACCGCGCTGATTTGCTGCGGCTGACGATCGATTCGGTACTGCAGCAGTCCGCCGCCTGTCAGGTCATTGTGGTGGATGACGGATCAGACACTGACCAGTGGCA
>CAXBSH010000551.1:0-2906 GCA_963977705.1 uncultured Planctomycetaceae bacterium | reverse complement strand
CCCCCTTGGGAGGGTGAGGCTCCCGCCGAACCGAAGAATAGCTTTCAGCGGTCAGCTTTCAGCGGTCAGCCCGCGCCTGCAGACTGCAGACTGCAGCCTACTGGCTACTGGCTACTGGCTACTGGCTACTGACCACTGACCACTGACCACTGACCACTGACCACTTTCCTATCATCCGTTGTCGTTGGTGCAGGGCAACATCCGAGCCGGTGGCAATTTGGTGGATTACCAGAGGTGGCGAAGTAGTTGTGACGTGGCCAAACCCGAGCATATTAGACAGAAAACGGCAGCATTGCCTCGACATCGCCCTCGTTCCGTGGGCAGAATCGAGCAAAAACCGTTACAGTCGGTATGCTTAAGGAGCAGAAATGACGACGGCCTCACCTCGGGACAATTCACGACTGCAATGGGCATTTTTCACGGCCTTGACCGTCTTCGGTCTGGCCGGACTGCTGTACAGCACAACGCCTGCGTTGCAGGATCAGATTGGCCTGCAGTCCATCGTACAGGCCCAGGAACCCGCCGGAACAGCCAGCTCCAAACAGCAAACCGGTTCTCCGCAGGACAAAACGTTTCGACTGCGGGAAGTGCGGGCCAATGTTTTCGAATCGCCAGCCGGACTGCTGTATCTGCCCGGCAGCGCCGAAGGACATCGCATTGATCATGTTGCTCAGCATCTGCAGGATAACCCGGCGAAGAAACTGCACGGTGTCTTTGAGGGTGATCGCAACCGCTGGCTGGCCACGATTGATGAAGCGTGGCGCAAGTCTGCTGCCGGCGGCCCGCTGGTGAAACGCCAGCAGCAGAACAATCGCACGGTCACCACCGTCAACCTCAAACGACGACTGGGATACGTCGGCGGTTCTGAAGGTGCCGAGGATGGCAATCCTGAGTGTCGTCTGGTTCGTATCGTGACAGAGAATCGGCGCGAGGTGATCACAGCCTATCCCGTACAGGCATTCTAAGTCACTCAGATCTGCCGCGATCCGGCTCGGCCATTCTCTACGGCCCACGCTGACCGCGTAATCAGCGGAGCTCCCGGACGATCCACATACTCAACGACCTGATACCGACTGCGCCACTCCTCGGGCGTCACCTCACAACTGACGTAGCCCCGTTCGGAATTCTGGAATTTCACGAACGGATTTTCAGACATCAGCAGGGCATGCCCAGTAGCTTTCTGAGTCCCGTTGCCACCGGAGGAAATTGATGTGCAGACAAATTCCGTCGCCACTGCCGCATCCTGTGGACGCCCGAAATCCAGCAACAGGTCATTCACCCAGTTGGAATGAATGTCCCCGGTCAGCACAATCGGATTGGAAATCTTTCGCGAAACGATTTCTGACAGCAGCCGATTACGTGCCGTTTCATATCCGGACCACTGATCCATACTGAACTTCTGATCGGCACCGGGCACACGATCAACGCGAGCCATCATCACCTGCTGCCCAAGGATATTCCAGCGCGCGTGGGAACTGCTCAGCTCCTGCAGCAACCACTGTTCCTGCTGGTCGCCCAGCATGGTCGTGCCAGCATCCAGTGCTGCGCCGGACAGCGGTTTCAGACCATCACCATTGGGCTGATCTGAGCGGTACTGTCGCGTATCCAGCATTTCAATCCGGGCCAGCCGTCCGAAATCGATCGTGCGATACAGACGCATATCCGGGCCACTTGGCATTGCCGGCTTTCGCAAGGGCATGTTTTCGTAGTACGCCTGATAGGCATTAGCGCGACGCAGCAGAAACTGCTGCGGGTCCACTCCCGCCTCTTCAGAAACCGCCCCGGCACAGTTGTTGTCAAATTCATGATCATCCCACACCACCAGCCATGGACAGACCGCATGCATGGTCTGCAGCTGCGGATCAAGGCGATACTGAGCATACCGGTTGCGATAATGCTCCAGCGTCGTGATTTCGGGGCCCGCATGTTTCCGCACACGGTTATCCTTGCCCTCGTACTCGTAAATGTAATCACCCAGGTGCAGCACCAGATCCGGATGCTCCTGCGCCATGTGTTCGTAAGCTGTGAACAGGCCTGTTTCGTAATGCTGACACGACGCAAAACACATTTTCAGCCGTGCAGGAAGACTGTCTGCTGCCGGCATCGTCCGAGTTCGCCCGCTGCGGCTGACCGCGTCGCCGCACAGGAAACGAAACCAGTACCACGAGTCTGGCTGCAGCCCGCTGACTTCCACGTGAACCGAATGCCCCAGTGCTGACGCAGCAGTTTCCACACCACTCTGCACAATCTTCCGAAAACCTTCGTCGGCCGCCAGTTCCCAACGGACTTCAATGTTGTCAGCAGATAACCCACCACCCTGCAGCGGATCAGGCGCCAGTCGCGTCCACAAAACGACACCGTCACTCGTCGGATCCCCCGAAGCCACTCCCAGCGTAAATGGATTCTCTGCAAACCGCGGATTTCGCAGGACACCGAACGCCGTACTGCGTTGCGCCAGCCACGGCAGCACCGCAAGTGAAGCCCCCGAGAAAATCCACTGCCGGCGAGTCCATTCCTGCTGCTGAATCTGACGACGGTTCATGCTGTTCCCTGATCTGCCTGAAACTGCGAGCCTCCCGGCTCACGGAGAAAAATGAACGACTGAGTCTGCCCCAGTGCAGCATAGCACTGTGAGTAAACCATGAACGATCAGCGAAAAATATTTGATGCGAATTCAGACGCACATCGGAACCACCACATGACAACACCCATCAACTGACGCTAACGACTCGCCAAACACCGCCCCGGGACCACCGAGCACCAGCTCGGTAACACCCCAAACCGCCACCCAACACTCACCCAGTTTTGGCCAAAGGCCATACACAACTGAGCCTTGGGCATCGCCCAAGGTCCACGCCACGCACACAACCCCGCATTGGCCAACGGCCATAGTCAACGCACCCACG
>CAXBSH010000550.1:0-2908 GCA_963977705.1 uncultured Planctomycetaceae bacterium | reverse complement strand
GATGTTCGGCAGGTTCCCGACCTGCGTCAGAATGCGTTTCTTATCGCTGAGCAGAAACAGGCGTCGCAGACCGTTGCGCAACTGTCGGCGTGCATCCTCCGGCGTCTGACACAGCATCAGTGCGACGGTTTCCTGATCATCCCGCAGCGCGGGAAATGCCCTCAATGACATCCCGGCGCGCACAATCTCAATGTGTTCCGGAATATCAAAAAACTCCCAGCTGCGAAATCCGGTACGGAGCCACTGGGCTTCTTCAGGCGTCGGTCCCACGGCAGCAGCCCGCCGATCCGCCTCAGTTGCTGCGGCAGCCGCCTTTTCGGCCAGCGTAGCCCGAAGCTGCTTCAGATCCCGGCCTTCAATCAGAATTCGCCGCTGATCATCCAGCACTCGAATGTTGAACTTCAGATGATCGGGGATCTGTCCGGCGTCAAAATCCTGAGCAGCGATGCGTTCCCCTGAAAGCTGTGACAACCGCACTGCCACGCTGTGCAGAAAGTCGCCGCGGGCAAATTCGAGGTCGGATGCAACCAGCCGAGCGGAATCCGGAGCAGGCACGAAATGTCGTCGCAGGGATTTCGGCAGTGCTCTGACCAGTGCCAGAACCTTCTGTTCCAGCAGGCCAGGGACCAGCCAGTCGAGGCGTGATTCGGTCAGCTGCGGTAAGCCTTCCAATGGCAGACTGACAGTGACGCCGTCCGCCTCCTGACCGGGATCCAGTTGATAGCTGAGCGGCAGATGCATGGCCCCGAACTGAGCCGATTCGGGAAACAGGCTGAGATGCTGCTGTCGCTGGGATTCATCAGAAAACTGATTGATATCAAACTGCAGCAGCCGCGGTACTCGCGCATGAGTTCTCTGATACCAGCGTCGCAGGCGATCCCGATCAGTACACTCGGCCGGAATCTGCGAGTTGTAGAATTCAAACAGGACTTCATCGCCGGGCAGCAGGTGATGCGATCTGGTCTTTGCCTGCAATTCCTTCAACTGCTGCAGCACACCAACATTGTGCTGCAGGAACGGAAATTCGTGACCCCAGCCACGGCGACGGCCGCCGGATGTGCCCGTCTTTCCACGAGAAGACGCCTGCTGCGACCGCGGTCGGACGCGTGTCGCACCGCGTTCCAGCGATTCTTCCTCATCTTCATAGTCATCCTGAGGAGGCGGTCCGGAGCCATCGGAAACCTGCCCATACAACAACCCAAGCTCCACAAGGCCATGCTGAATCAGCATTTCGCGTGATTTGACGGGATCGATGCGGGCGAGCGTGGTTCGACGGCGCGTCACAATCGGCAGTCCCCACAGACTGACCTTTTCGTAGATCATCACATTGCCGGCTTCCGGATCCCAGTGCGGTTCAAAGTAATCGCGGCTGACAAGGTGGCCGGCCAAAGGCTCAATCCATTCCGGCTGAATACGAGCAATGGTGCGGGCATATCGGCGAGTCGTTTCCACCAGTTCCGCAGCAACAAACCACTTCGCACCTTTCGGGGCCAGTGCAGAACCCGGCCAGAGTGCCAGCTTGCCACCACCAGCCCCGGCAAATTCCCCCTCCGGAGTCTGCATGGCGATATTGGGCAGTAATCCGGTCAGCAGTGCCTTGTGAGTTGCAGCAAAGTCATTATGTCGCTGCTCGGCAAGCGGTTTTTCCGGGTGCTGCCGTTGCTTCGCCAGCGCCCTGGCAGCCTGCTGAATCGCGGGCTCATCACTGTCCTCAAGCAACTCACGCAACTGACCGTGGACGTCCACCCATTCGCGCATCCGCAGCCATGACAGGAAATGCTGCTGACACCATTTGCGGAGCTGACTGTTGGACATGGTCCGCTGTTTTTCGTGCCACGCATCCCAGAGATTCAGGATGGTCAGAAAATCTGAATCACGGTTGAAGAATTTGCGATGAGCTTCGTCAGCGGCCTGCTGCTTTTCGATGGGTCGTTCGCGGGGGTCCTGGCATTCAAGGAAGGCGGCAATGGCCAGCACTTCCGGCAGCGAATGCATTTCGACAGCGGCCAGGATGATGCGAGCGATCGCGGGGTCGACAGGCAGTGCGGCCATACGTCGCCCGATGTCGGTCAAGGCACCTGCCTGCAGCTGTGGGCTGTGTTCAGAACGTGCGGGTGCCCTGCCCTGCGGTTGTTTGCCACCTGTTTTCTGAGGCTGCGTTGCGACTGCTTTTGCGGCAGGGACATCTGAGTCGGCCGATTCTTCGACCGCACTTTCGCGAGAGGCAGCGGCTTCGGCCTCGGTCACAATCGCTCCCAGTTCCTCCAGCGTACGGTAACCCTCGCGGATTACGGTGATCTTCGGCGGATCGAGGAAGGGGAAATCTTCAAGGTTCCCCAGTTTCAGGCTGAGCGTTCGCAGAATCACAGCAGCCAGATTGGTCCGCTGAATCTCTGGGGCTGTGAAGGCTTCGCGTGTCCTGTAGTCTGCCTCACTGTACAACCGAATGCAGATTCCCGGTCCAACACGACCGCAGCGTCCGGCCCGCTGATTGGCGGATGCCTGCGACACCGGTTCCACGGGCAGTCGCTGCATGCGGGAACGGGCGGAGTACCGACTGATGCGGGCGGTCCCGGTATCCACCACCGAACGAATCCCCGGCACGGTCAACGACGATTCCGCTACGTTGGTGGCCAGCACGATCCGCCGATGAGGACTGGAGGCGAACACGCGAGCCTGTTCTTCCATCGAAAGACGTCCGAACAGCGGCACGATTTCACTGCTGCGTTCCTGCAGATCGCCCGGTAAACGGCGTCCCGCAAGAACTCTGGCAGCTTCCCGAATATCGCGTTCCGTGGGCAGGAATACCAGAATATCGCCGGGGTTTTCGCGAGCCAGTTCGTGGACGGCATCGGCCACGCCGTCCAGCCAGTCGCGGGGTTCCTGATCATCGGCGGTGTCCGACTGT
>CAXBSH010000549.1:0-2910 GCA_963977705.1 uncultured Planctomycetaceae bacterium | reverse complement strand
GAGGCTCCTGCCGAGCCGGTTGTCAGTTCTCAGTTATCAGTGTTCAGTTTTCAGCAATCGCAAGGTCCACTCGGGAGGGCGAGGCTCCTGCCGAGCCGGAGGTCAGTTGTCAGTTGTCAGTGTTCAGTTTTCAGCAATCGCAAGGTCCACTCGGGAGGGCGAGGCTCCTGCCGAGCCGGAGGTCGGTGGATCAGTTTATCCGAGCTGGTGCTCGGAGGTCCCGGGAGGGGCGGTTGACCGGGGGGGCGTGGCAGGTCGTGGTTTACTTGTTCGGAATTTCGGCCTGGACGACGTCCACGGTGCGGTCGATGCCTTCGGGGATCAGTGTCTGCTGCTGGCCGCCGGGCCACGTAATTCGCAGCTCCTGAACTTTCGTCTGGTTGCCAAGGCCGAACGAGACGGGCAGTTCCACCTGAGACTGATAACTGCGAGTGGGCATCACGGTGCGGAACTGTCGAGTACCGTCCGCCAGCACCAGCTCAACCTGCGTTCCAATGGCGTCCCGATTGACTGTTTTCCCCTGCAGACGAATGCGCAGCCAGTGGTGTCCCAGTTGCTGGTCATTGCGCAGCAGTCGGGGGCGGGCACCAGAGGCAAACAGGGCGAGATCCAGATCTCCGTCGCCGTCAATGTCGGCCATCGTCGCTCCACGCCCCACCATGCGGCGAGCAAAATCCGCACTGGTTTTCTGTTCGCCCAGCATCACGAATTCAGTTTCTTCCTCCGGTCCACAGTTCCACAGCAGATGCGGGGGCTGTTCATAACGCTGACTAGACTGCACAATGCTGATGTCGGCTTCAAGATGTCCATTGTTTTCGAACAGATCCAGCCGTCCATCGAGATCAGCGTCCACAAACAGAACTCCGAATTTCAAATCCGTTCGAGTCACCGGACCGATGCCATTGGAAACGGCCTCATCCCGGAACACCGGCATGGTCGTGCCGGGATTCTGACAGACATACAGCGCGGTCATTTCCGTAGCGAAGTTGCCAATAGCGATCCCGACAGCGGGCGAGTTTCGGAAGCTGGCGAAGTCCAGTCCCATAGCTCCGCGGGCAGCCCCGGCATTGTCAAAAGCGACTCCGGATCCTGCAGCCACTTCCTGAAATCCGCCGGTGGGCTGACTGAGAAACAGCAGGTTCTGCACCGTATCGTTGGCCACCATGATATCAGGGCGCCCGTCGGCATTCAGGTCGGGGAACGTGACCCCCAGAGACTTTGACAACGGAGCTCCGGTGTTCGGATCACGGACCTGAATTCCAAGATCCACCGAGGCGTCCCGGAAGCCGGCTTTGCCATCGTTCAGATACAGCACGGGAAACGCACCTTTGAAGTCGGTCGGGCGTCCGTAGGCCCGCAGCTGTCCGTCAAGTGTGAAGTTCATGCCCTTATCTGTTTCGCGATCCCACTGGATGTAGTTGCAGACGAACAGGTCCAGGTCACCGTCATTTTCGACATCGAAAAATCCGCAGCTGGTGCTCCACGCAGACTCTTCACCCGCCACTCCGGCCTGTGCCGTGATGTCCTGGAATTTTCCGTTGCCGGAGTTCAGGAACAGGTGATTGGCACCAAGGCAGCTGATGAACAGGTCCACGTCTCCGTCGTTGTCCACATCACCGCAGGCGACTCCGTTCCCATACATCGGCACATCCAGTCCGGAGCCGTTTGTGACGTTGGTAAAGCGACCGGTTCCGTCATTGGCATAGAGTGCCGACAGTGGAGGCTGTGCGGGTTTGGTTCGAGCCCACGGCCAGACACTGGAATTGATGCACAGCAAATCCTGGTCACCATCATTGTCGAAATCAAAGAAGGCGCCCCCACCGCCCGTGGTTTCGGGCAGCAGTTTTTCTCCTTCAGCGCCATTCTGATGAATGAAGTCGATGCCGGCGGTGGAGGTGATGTCAGTAAATGGGATGTTGGGGATTTCAAGGCGCGGTCCGGACCGAGCTTCTGGAAGTGCCGTTTTGGCGGCAGGTCCGGCGACAGGCGCGGGGGCCGGACGCGACAGCCACCAGACGCCGGCAGCTCCGGCGGCAAGCAGCACGAAGACAGCCAGTGACCAGCGAATCGCCCGGCCCACGACCTCGTCGTTCTGAATTTCTTCCGACTGTTCAACATCCGGCTGTCTGCTGTCCGCCATCCGTACACTACTCCTCGGCACTGCCATCAGGTGTCACAGACTGAGCATCAGCGGCCTGCTGCTGAGTCTGTTGACTGCGCTGCAGATCGTAAACGACAAGCGGTTCCGCTGCGAAGTCGGCAGCAGGATATTTTCGACGAGCGGCTGCCACAGCTTCCCCGCGAGCCGTATCGTCGATCTTGTATTTTTCATGAGCCTGCTGGTGCACGGCAGCCTGTTCTGCAGCACCCAGCTGCTGATACAGCTGGGCAAGGTTGTAGTGGGCATCAACATTTTCGCTGTCGATCTGCAGCGTGCGGCGGAACACTTCCACAGCCTCCTGCAGCCGCGCAAGCCGTTTTTCCTTCGCAGCATCATCGCTGCCACGAATCTGCTGAGCTCGGTCGAAGATTGTCTGTCCCAGCAGATTCAGAACAATATAGTCGCGACTGAAATCGAACTTGCGACGAACCATTTCTTCCGTGCGTTCTTCCGTGACCTGTCGGAAATTGGTTTCTGCATCTGCCAGCCGTCCCTGCTGCCGATTGATGACTCCACTGAGCCATGCGACGGTCCATGGTGGTGCGGCCGGATCGCTGTGCGCGGCGGCTCGCTGCAGAGCGGCGGCAGCTTCGTCCAGCTGCCCCGGCCCGGCTTCCTCCACCAGTGCTCGAGCGAGGTTCAGAGGTCCGTCGTAGCGCCCGAGCTCTTCGACGCGGCGGAAGGCTTCCATGGCCTGACGCAGCTCGGCCTTGCCCTTCAACAGCATACCGATTCCGTAATCATTCCAG
>CAXBSH010000548.1:0-2926 GCA_963977705.1 uncultured Planctomycetaceae bacterium | reverse complement strand
GGTGTTGATCTGCTGGGACGGAGCACCGTCATTTGGGCCCCTGGAAAGACTGCTTGGTTCTTCATTGATGCGGCGATTGGGAGTCGTTTCGTACGGTGTGTATCTGATTCACCTGCCGCTTGGTGAATGGTTCAGAAGCACTGTCTTCGGACCACTCTGGCATAGTATTCCGTTCGATTCGATCGCCGGTCTGGGGTGGGTGCGTTGGCATTCATGGATCTTCTCGTTTCCATTGTGCTCATTTCTGTGTTACGGGGTGGCATTGTTGAGTTGGCGTTTTGTGGAGAAGCCGCTGCTGGACCGCCGGGATCGACTGTTTCCTTCATGAGTTCAACTTCAGTCGTTGTCCGAAACTGATTCTGTCAATCCGGAATGCGCAGGTTAAGTGTCGTCCGTGCTGTGCAGGTTCACGGGTGCGAACTTGTAACGCGGGGTTTCAACGCAGTGATTTCCTCTGACAATACCCGCTTGCGTTATACCGTATCCTTCCCTGGCCTGCGTTTTGAACCATCCGCACAGCCAAATACCCCCGGGGCTTCGCGGTCTCGTACCTCAATGCACCCACTCAACTATCGATAACCCCCGATCATGACCACCACCAAAGGCATCATCCTTGCCGGGGGCACCGGCTCCCGGCTGTTTCCGATCACTCACGGAATCAGTAAGCAGATGGCTCCGGTTTATGACAAGCCGATGATTTATTATCCGCTGTCGACTCTGATGCTGGCCGGTATCCGCGAAGTGCTGGTGATCTCGTCACCTCGTGATCTGCCGGGTTTTCGCAGTCTGCTGGGCGATGGGACTGCGTGGGGGATGCAGTTTTCCTATATCGAGCAGCCCAGACCTGAAGGACTGGCTCAGGCGTTTGTGCTGGGGGCCGACTTTATCGGCACCAGTCGATCGGCACTGGTGCTGGGGGACAATATTTTCTACGGTCAGGGTTTTCGCAAAACGCTGGCCGCTGCAGCGGCTCGTACGACAGGTGCCACAATCTTTGGCTATCAGGTACGTGATCCGCGCGCTTATGGTGTGGTGGAGGTCGACGCGGACGGTCGGGCGGTGTCCCTGGAAGAAAAGCCACAGCAGCCGAAGTCTGACTTGGCCGTCCCAGGGCTGTACTTCTACGACAACGACGTCGTGCAGATTGCCAGGCAGCTGAAGCCATCACCGCGAGGCGAGCTGGAGATTACCGATGTCAATCGTGAGTATCTGCGGCGGGGGCAGTTGAATGTGGAAATGCTGTCGCGTGGCTTTGCGTGGCTGGATACGGGGACTCATGATGCGTTGCTGGAAGCCGGTAACTTCGTTTCAGCGATCGAAAAACGTATGGGACTGAAGATTTCCTGCCCGGAAGAGATCGCGTGGCGGATGGGGTTTATTGACCTGCAGCAGTTGGCGGAACTGGCGAAGCGATACGGCAACGAGTACGGTGATTACCTGCGGCACCTTGTGTCACGCGGGTGAATAGGCGTGGTGCTCTATGGGAAGCATCAAGTGCCCGGCGATGGTCTTGTAGCGATGCGTTTGATTCCAGTTCTTGACCTTTTGTCTGGTTGTGCGGTGCATGCGATTGCAGGGCAGCGGGAGCGGTATCGGTGTGTCCAGGGGGTGTTGGGGGATGGTCAGGATCCACTGCAGTTGCTGACGGCAATGCGGAGGGTGGTGTCCGGCGATTGCTGTTATGTGGCCGATCTGGATGCGATCGTACATGGACGGCCTCAGTGGGCGTTGATTGAAGGGTTGGCGGGGGCGGCCGGATCGTTGTGGTTGGATGCCGGGATCCGTTCGGTTGCTGATCTGCAGGCTGTGACGCGGCTGCAGCGGGTGACGCCCGTGCTGGGAACGGAAACGGCAGGCCAGCTGGAACATTTGTTTTGCAGCGGCCTTTTGGGCCAACTGATTGTCAGTCTCGATCTGCGGGGCGGTCAACCCGTGTTCGCGGATCCGGCATGGCAGTCGCTGACGGCGCTGCAGGCGGCTGCTCGATTGCGGGATTTGGGAGTGCAGCGGCTGCTGCTGCTGGATCTGCAGGCGGTCGGTACCGGCGCGGGAATTCCCACGCTGACGCTTTGTCGCGAACTGAAGCAGCAGTTTCCGGAGCTGCAACTGATTACCGGCGGAGGCGTGCGGGGCCCGGAGTGTGTGGCCGCTGCCGAACAGGCTGGAGTGGACGCGCTGCTGGTGGCCAGCGTGCTGCATCAGGGTACGCTGACAAGCTCGGGGTGGCAACCAACGGGGGGCGTGGGGTAGCGCGGGCTTTGCGGCGATTGGGTGGTGTTCGGGTTTGGTTGGTGTTGTGGTTTTGGGGTGTGGTTCCCGGGCTGAAGCCCAGGTTACGGTTGGGGTGGGTGGGGGCGTTTCGGTCGTGTGGGCTTTGGGGCGATTGAGTTCTGTTGGTGTTGTGTTTGGGGTGTGGTTCCCGGGCTGAAGCCCAGGCTACGGGTGAGGTAGGCTACGGGTGCGGTAGGCTGCGGTTGGTGGTGGTGGGGGCGTTCTTCGAAGTTTGAATTTACTCTTGCGTTTGCCGTTTGGTTCCGGCGTTCTGAGGTGATCCTGATGATGCAGAGGGCGATCGAGGATGATCCATTTTTTCGCCTGCCGCCGGGGTTTCAGGTGCTGGATTTGGATCGCGAAGTGCAGACCTACCAGCGTCGCCTGCCGCACTGGCGTCAGGAGGGTGGGACGTATTTTGTGACTGCTCGTCAAGCCGATGCTCTGCCGCCCGCAGTGTTACAGCAACTGCGAGATGAGCAAGCGGCGTTTTTGCAGCAGCATCAACGGAATCCTTCTGCTGCGGCGTGGAAAGCTTTTCAGCAGCGTCAATCTCAGGTTGCCGAGGGTGCGCTGGACGGTGGTTACGGGTCGTGTGTGTTCCGAGATGTGAGGGGCCGGCGGTTTTTGCAGGAGGCTTTGCTCAGACACCACG
>CAXBSH010000547.1:0-2929 GCA_963977705.1 uncultured Planctomycetaceae bacterium | reverse complement strand
TGCCAGATGCCCTGCCTGCTTCCAGCTCAGCCCGTTCGTAATTCCAAACAGTAAAGCACCAGCGTACATATCACCCGCACCCGTGGTGTCAATGGCCTGCGTCGGAACACCCTCGATCGGAATCGCCTGCCCAGCATGCATTAACAGCGAACCATTCGCACCCAATGTCATTGCCACGCTCTCGCAACTGCGATGCAGCTCCGCTGCACACTCCACAGCATCCGTTTTCCCGGTCAACGCCTGAGCCTCAAGCTCGTTGCAGAAAAACAAATCCACCGGCCCGCGGACCAGCGACCAGATCTCGTCCTTCAGCAGATCACACAAAAACGGATCCGAGGCCGTGAATGCAATCCGACAGCCCGCACTCTTCGCAATCTCAATCGCCCGATACACGGCAGCCTTCTGCACCGGATTCAGCAGCAGATACCCTTCGATATACACATAACGGGCCTTGCGAATCTCGTCCGCATTCAGATCATCAGCACAGAATGTGGCCGAAATCCCGAGATTGGTCAGCATGGTACGCTGAGCGTCCTCAGAGATCAGAATGGCGGATGTACCGGTCTGGCCACCAGTTGCCAGAGGAACATCCATCCGCACACCCAGTCGACGCATGTCAGAGACAAAAAACTGCCCCAGTTCGTCATCAGCAACTCGCCCGGCAAAGCCTGCCTTGCCACCGAAATCCGCCACAGCCACGATCGTATTGGCCGCAGAACCACCCGCACAGCGATGCAGTGAAACCCCGGACAGACGATCCAGAACTGCGCGCTGCTGAGTATCATCCACCAGAGTCATGATACCTTTGTCAAAACCCGTCTGAGCCAGCCAGTGATCACTGATCCGCGCCTGAATGTCCACAAGCGCGTTACCCAGTCCAAAAACGTCGTATTGCATGCCGGCTTACAACTTTCATTACGTGTTTCAGAAAACCTCGAAGGCAGAGTTGGAGATCCTACAGAAAAAAACACCAACGGTCGAATGTCCCGCCCGGATCTGGACAGTCATCGGCAAACCGAGAATCCAGGCAGCCAGACAGCCAGTGAGCCAGTGAGCCGGCCCCTTGAGGACAAGAGGCTCAACGTGAAATATCGTGCGTGGTGTGATTGTCCTGTCTGAATCGTGGTTCTTGTTTCGCCACGGAAGGCAACGGAAGGAATCACACTCCGGACATGCTTGGCGCGAGCAACAGAGCCGTAGCATGGGCTTCAGCCCGTGTACGAACTTTTCGTCACCCTTGAAACTCGCAGTATTTTTCAATGGATGGGGCCGAGCAGGAATGACGCGAGGGACAAAAGTCGTAGTCTGGGCGTCAGCCCGGGCACAAACTTGTCCTCACCCTTGAAATCCCCAGTTTTTTTTAATGAACGGGGCCGAGCAGGAATGCTCGGGCTACATTTTGTTCTCGACGACATGCTTGCCCGTCATCACCCCTCTTGCCCCGGTAACGACCCACCACGCCTTCATTAAAAAACGGCCCGCCGAACGTCAGCCCGCGCCCCCTCTGCCGCTCTCCCACAATTGGCCAACGGCCATACACAACGTAGCCTTGAGCAACGCCCAAGGGAAAAACCCACCGCCTCCCATCCACGATTGGCCAACGGCCATAGTCAACGTAGCCCTGGGCAACGCCCAGGCAAAACCCCAGCCGAAAATCTTGGATTTCCTCTTCCTCAGCAGCGGAGCGACATAACAAACGTCGCCTTTTATGGGTAATAACGAAGCATTCCTGCCCGGCCACCGTTTACCCCACAAAAAACCGCTGACCAACATACGGTGTCCCTGACGAGACCTTTCTCTGCATCGATCCCCACAAGGCAAAAAGGTGCACCGGAAACGTTACTGAGCTGGTGCTCGGTGATCCCACGGACGCACCACCGTAGCATGGGCTTCTGCCCGTGAATCTTCAGTGTGCAAAACACGCAACGCACCCCTCGGGTAGGTGAGGCTCCTGCGGAACCGCGAATACGTGGATGACCATCACCGAACAAGCGCACTGCATTCCCAGGGTGGCCGAGGCTTCAGCCGATCGACGCTGCAACAATGACATCACCCCCGCAACATCACTCCCGCCACTTCAGTGACGCACCACGCGACTCAACACAGAGATCCCGACACAGCCGAGGATCAGATTGGGCACCCACATGGCCCACAGGGGATTCACCGAAGCGTTCTTGGAAAGATTCACCATCAGAAACATGACCGGATAGTAAATCAGCAGAATGGGCAAAAAGCACATCACGAACGTGGTAATGAACTGACGCCGCGCCTGCAGCATGGCAAACGGACCACCAATAAACACAAAAAACAGACAGCTGGCAGCCATCGAGAAACGACTGTGAATCTCAGTACGGAATCGCAGCTCCTGATTGCGAGCACGTCGCTGCTCTGTCTGCAGCACTGTCAACTGATCCCCGGACAGCTGCTGAAAATCACCCATCATCAGCAGCATGGCAGCTTCCTGAGCCGCCTCAGACTGCTTTCTCCGCTGAGCCACCTGCTGCTCCTCAACACCCCGCATCAGTGCTTCCAGCGTCATGTGTCGCGACTTCACTCGAGCCAGTTCCTGCGGCAACGGAAACGTCAGCTCAGTCCGATCCAGTTCCGCCAGAGTATCCCCACCCGACCGCGTTCCCCGCGCATTCTTCAGCAGGATCCGAATCACCTTGGCATCCAGATCAAATCGCATCGACGCTTCCGCCGCCCGCATACTGATCTGCTCGTGACTGCGAGTCCGGTACTGGAAGGTGGCATCCTTCAGCACCCGATTCTGAACTTCATGGACGGTGATTGAAAACCCACGCACCGGATCACTGAAATGACGATCATGGGCCAGTGCATCCAGGAAAATGTCTTCCATCGCCTGAGTCACAATCTGTTCGATGTTGGACACAGCCCAGGGAATCACATAGCTGGTAAGACTGAATGA
>CAXBSH010000546.1:0-2930 GCA_963977705.1 uncultured Planctomycetaceae bacterium | reverse complement strand
CTACTGGACCTACTGGTCCACAAGGAGTTCCAGGTACAGCTACATTTACAGGTGCGACTGGTCCACAAGGACCAACAGGATCTTTTACACCACTGGGGACTAACTATGGCAATTATATATACTGGAATCCCGTATCACAATGGACTGTTGGCGGTCCCCAGATATCTTTAGGAAATTTAGCAGGACAGACTAACCAAGGCACCGGTTCGGTTGCCATCGGCACTGCTGGCCTGCGATACTGCGGCGCCTGTACCCACCTCATCTGCTCGGAGCATTCCTGCCATGGACCGTTTCCGCGTCTTGCCGAGTTCTGTCGTCGCTGTTGTTTGTGCTGTTCTTCTGCTGTGGGACTTCGTTCCAGCCGTTGCGTCCGATACGAAGCACTCGCACGAGGAACATCAGCATGTGGAGTTCACAGTTCGATCGGTTCGCAATGGCAACTGGTCGGATAAGTCCACGTGGCAGCCGGCTCAGGTTCCAGTCGCCGGGGATCGAGTGTTGATTGCTCGCGGTACCACGGTGACCTATGACGTGCGAAGTGAGGCTGTGCTAAGGCTGATTCAGGTTGTCGGAACGCTCAGCTTTGCTCGCGACCGGGACACGGAACTGAATGTGGGTCTGTTGACCGTCCAGCACAGTGATGCTTGCTCGGAGCATGGATTTGCCTGCGAATTTGAAGGAGCAGATCAGGGCCCGGAGACGCCCGATTCGCAGTGGCCGACACTGCTGGTTGGAACGGCCGAGCAGCCAATTCCTGCTCAGCACACAGCTCGCATTCGTCTGCATTATCTGGAAGGGATGAATCGCGAGGATGCACCGGCGATTGCCTGCTGCTCGGGACGGATGGAACTACACGGCTCACCACTAAGCTGCAGCTGGACGAAGTTGAACGCAGACGTCAGGGCCGGCGATCGCCGACTGACCCTTGCGGAAGCTGTGACTGGCTGGCGGGTGGGTGACGAGGTGATTGTGACGGGTTCGGAGCAGCAGGGTTACGGGTCATTCCGACCGGGGCCGGGGCAGGATCAGCAGCCGCAGACGGAACAGCGACGCATTGTTTCGATTGATGGCACGACGATTGAACTGGATCAGCCGTTGCAGTATTTGCATCGGGGTGCCGGAGAATTCCGCAGTGAAGTGGCGAACCTGACTCGTAATGTGACGGTTGAATCGGCGGTTGCGGACGGTGTGCGAGGCCACACGGTGTATCACAAGTTCAGCCGCGGAGGCATCAGTTATGCGGCCTTTCGGCACCTTGGTAAGGAATCTGTACTGGGACGTTACCCGATTCACTTTCACCTTGTGGGGGACACGATGCGTGGCAGCGGTGTCGTGGGGGCTGCCGTCGTGGATTCGCATAACCGCTGGGTGACCATCCACGGGACTCAATACCTGCTTGTGCGTGATTGTGTGGGCTATCAGAGCGTGGGCCATGGCTATTTCATGGAAGACGGCTCGGAAGTTTACAATCTGCTCGACCGCAATCTGGGAGTTCAGTCTTATGCGGGTAAGCGGTTACCGAAGCAGGTGCTGCCATTTGACCAGAACGACGGAGCGGCTTTCTGGTGGGCGAATGGTCTGAATACACTGACTGGAAACGTTGGTGTCGAGAGTGACCAGTATGGCTTTCGCTATGACATGCAGAATCGTTCAAATTTTGACAGTCGCATCCCGATTCGTCAGCCGGATGGCTCCAGTGAGGTTGTGGATGTGAGAACCTTGCCAATCTGGCGTTTTGAGAACAACGAAGCACATGGCAATTTTGCCGGGATGGTTGTGGCGGCAAACGGCGATCAGCAGCCTGACAGCGGCATTACGGATCAACGCATGCTGGATGCGATTCAGCGGATCGACTGGACGGGGCCCGATCGTCAGCATCCTCATGTCATTCGCAACTTTCGGATCTGGCAGGCGCATTACGCGTTTCGCCCGCACAGTCCCAGCATGCTGATTGATGGCCTGCGCATCGATGGAACTCAGTACGGAGTCTATCGACCGGCATTCGATAATCACGAGTATCGCAATGTGCATCTGTCCCGACTGGGATCCGAGCCGTTCAATCGCGGGATGGACGATGCCAGTGCTCAGAACGGCAGCATCACAGTCGATGGCCTGAAACTGGAGCACTTTCGCAACGACTCACAGGCTCATCCGCTGGTGCACATGACGGACAACAATCTGAGTGGCAACGCTGAGTGTCATTTTCGCAATGTGGTGATCAGCGAAGTCGATCAGCGACGGGCCATTTTCAATCGGGGTGGCAGCCAGCGCGTGAATCCGTTCGTGGGGCGAGGTGTTCCGTATTTCATCCACGATTACTACGGAGCCGGCCGCCATGCTCGACTGGTCAGTCTGCGAGCGACCGATCTGCAGCAGGACGGGCTGACGTATCGGGAAGAGCCACCGCTGACCGGTGATGAATCCCGCGTTGCAGAAGTGACCGATCTGACCTGGCCGCGGCTGCTGGATCCCGTGGATGATCTGCCGCCAGCCACCATCATCACGGCATTGGAGCGTACAGGAACGGCACTGCGTGTCAGCGGGGTCACACATGACAACGGAGAGATCGCAGAGGTGCTGGTGAACGGACGTCCGGCGACCGTAGTGAGATCTGTTGCGGGAGTGACTGACTGGTTTGCGGAATTCGCCGAAGTACCGGGCGATGGACTTGTCGCGCGTGCGAGGGACGCAGCTGGGAATCAGGAGCAGACACCGCATATCCTGAAACCTGCTGTGAAGTAACGTGGCGGTGTTTGTGGGATCTGTGTGAAACGCTGCGCGCGGTGTTGCGGTGCTGCTGTGTTTTTGCCACGGAATACCGCGGAAAGAATCCGGGGGGGCGGGCGGCAAGTGGTCAGTGGTCAGTGCACGTAAGTTCCCCTTGGGAGGGCGAGGCTCCCGCCGAGCCGAATGCTGGCGGCTACCCATAC
>CAXBSH010000545.1:0-2949 GCA_963977705.1 uncultured Planctomycetaceae bacterium | reverse complement strand
AGACTGATGACTCACAGGATCCCTCTCAGCAGGACACAGTCGGTCCGGTCGGTCCGGTCCTGACAGCACTGTCCTCGGCGGCCGCCGTCAGTGTGTATTCATCCTTGACGATGCATCTGGCAGCGTGGGCTACGGCACTGGTGCTGTTGCCAGTGTTCGGGTTTGATGTGCTTGAACTGCTGTCCTTTGAAGATCGCCCATTGCAGGCTGCGCTGGGTGACACTGAAGTCCTCGATTCCGAAGCCTTTATTGAAACGGCCGACAACCTGAATTCCGCCAACCTGCAGGCGCCGTCAACGATCGAGCAAATGGCCAGGCAGTTGCAGCAGGCGGAAAACGCGTGGCTGCGTTCTTCAACAGAAGACGCGTTTGCCGCCATGTCGGCTCAGCAGGATCCCGCTGATAATTCTTCCGATGCGGGCGGGCTGCTGAAGATTCCGGTCGATGGCCTGGCTGTCACCAAAGGCAGTTTCACGGCCTTTACAATTCCTGCCGATCCGCAGCAACGACAAGCCTATTCAATCGTCATCGAAGTCAAGCTGCCGGACGACGTGAACAAATACCGCGTCAGTGATCTGTCGGGCAAAGTGAAGGGCAGTGACGGTTACGAACAGAAGCTCCCGTACGATACTCGCACACCAGGTGCGGCCGGTTATCCGGTCCCCGGAGGCGGTATCAAGCGATTGGAATCCAGCACGATTCTGGACGTGGTGAAGAACAAAGTGCAGATTGTGATTCGCGTCCCCGGCGGTGCTCGCCTGGTGAAGGACGTGATCACTATCCGTTCACGACGGTTGAAGGAAGATCAGGAGCTTGAGCTGGTCTTCGGAAGAACTCGCGAATAGACCTTGCCACCAAGTCCACGCAGCATCAACCACTGCGTCCGGCAGTCTTTCAGTGTACCACCGTAGACTGGGCTTTAGCCCGGCCGCACTCCCCCTTCCGCCCCCACAACCTCGTGCGTTCGACGCAACCGCACCTTCGCAACCCAAAACCATCGTCACGATCACCGTCCATAACTCCACGGTGCAACAACGAAGGCCAGTTCCCGCAGAGACGCTGAGAAATGAACACAGAACAATCCCCTCTGCGCCTCAGCGCCTCTGCGGGAAAAATCACCCCAAAACCAAACACGAAACAAACAGCAATACACTCTGCGCCTCAGCGTCTCTGCGGGGAAAATCGCCCCAACACCGAATACGAACTCGGCGCACTCATACTCCGGGGCCGAGCAGGAATGCTCGGGCTACATTTTGTCCTCCGCGTCATTCCTGCCCGTCCACCTCCACAGCCACGATCGCTCGACGCAGCTGCACTGTCGCAAACCCGAAACCATCGCCCCGATCCACAACACACCATCAGAACCAGTGTTTGCGGCGAAACAGCCAGCCCAAAGTTCCAACGACGGTCAGCATCAGCACAATCGCCGCGGGATAGCCCCAACGCCAGCCAAGTTCCGGCATGTGCTGAAAATTCATCCCGTAAAACCCCGCGATAAAACTGAGCGGCATAAACAGTGTCGCAATCACCGTCAGCATGCGCATCACTTCGCCACTGCGATAACTGATCTCCGCCACATGAAAGTCCCGCAGGTCCGCACACAACTCACGACACGTTTCAATGACGTCCATCAGCTGAATCGTATGGTCGTAACAGTCCCGCAGCCACGTGCGAGTTGGCGTGGTGACCAGCGGACAGTCGTCGCGCAGCAACAGCGACAAAGCATCCCGCTGAGGCCAGATTGTGCGACGCAGCAGCAGCAGATCGGCCCGCACATGCCGCAGCTCAGTCCGAATATCACTGCTGCCCGCAGACTCCAGCGAATCATCCACCTGATTCAATCGCTCACCCAGCCGTTCCAGCACCGGAAAGAAATTGTCAATCACGGTATCCAGCACGGCGTAAGCCAGATAATCCGCACCGAATTCGCGAATCCGACCGCGTGCATTCAGCAGACGATCACGCACCGGATTCAGCACAGGAGCTCGTCCTTCGTGCAGCGTGACCAGAAACCCGTCACCCAGAAACATACTGACCTGTTCGGTCGCCAGCTGACCTTCCGGTTCATGCACGGGCAGGCGAGTCACGAGGAACAGCACATCAGGGTACTCTTCTACCTTGCACCGCTGATGAGTATTAAGGACGTCTTCCAGCGCCAGTGGATGCAGATCAAAGGTTTCTCCCAGCCGCCGCACAGTCTCAACATCCAGAGTACCTTCCACACGAAACCAATACCGGCGATCCGCCGGCACCAGCTCGTTCAGCTCCTCAAACGTATCAATCACTTCCTCGTGAATAAAGTCGTGCGACCATTCGATACGAGTGATCCGGCAGGCAGCCGAAACCGGCTCGGACACACGCTGCAACGTGCCAGGCACAGCCCCCACCGGAGTCGCTCGGCGAAAACCACGATAGGGACCGGACTTCGCTCGATTTGACACGCTATCACTCCCACATCAGCAAGCCCCGCCAACCTGCCCACGCCCCACAGAAGGCAACCGGCAGGTCAGACATCCAGTACGTTTTCTAACCAGTCATCAGCCGATAGAACAGCCTGCAACAGTTATCAGTGGTCAGTGATCAGTTATCAGTGGTCAGTTATCAGTGGTCAGTTATCAGTGAAGCACCGTAGACCGGGCATTCCTGCCCGGCAGCCCTTTGGCCCTCACCAACCTGCAACGCGGCGCACATTTCCCCGTCGCTCAGCCACTCCGTAGGCTGATCACCACTCAGCAAAGGTGCCCCTCGACTTCCTCACCGAGCCAGCGCTCGGTGGTTGTAGCATGGGCTTCAGCCCGTGTCGTTACCCACCAAACCCGTCGGGGCAGGAGGCTGTTGCGGCGTGTGTTTGGTTTGTGCCGGGCGTATGGCGGCGATTCAGGCCTGAAGGGCCGTTTTCTGGTAGCCCAGGGCGCAGCCCTGGGTCTGGGGCACCCCCAAAAAATTGGC
>CAXBSH010000544.1:0-2957 GCA_963977705.1 uncultured Planctomycetaceae bacterium | reverse complement strand
ATCCGGCCACACGTGTCCCCGATCACACGGGACGCCCTGTTGAGATCTCGCAGGGTGGTCACGAAATCTCGGCTGTTATGAGTTAGATGCAACGTCCTCAACTGACCGTTTCCGGTTACGACCCAACCGCCACACTTTCCATAATTGTCGCGGTGACACTCGCAACAGCCCAAGAACTCGCAACGTCGCCAGCAGTCCTCCGACCGCCACCAGCAGGGGAAACCGATCAGAGACCGCTGGCGAACAGATGTAGCAATTCTGGTAACGCGGCCGAAATCTGCTTTTGAAATAGCAGATCCCCTGCATATCAAAAAACGCAGATCCCCGGTCCCGCAGCAGCAGAATCATGCGGCGCACGATCGGGCGTTCGTGGGGCACGTGCTGTTCACAATTCTGCCCCGGTGCAAGACACAGACTGAACTGCAACACACCCTCCTGCTTCAGCTGCAGGGCAATCTGATGGAACAGATACGCAATTGTGCCACGCACTGAATCATGTCGATGTCGATAGATTTCCGCAGCCCATGACATTCCCGCCATCAGCGGGTTGCAAACAACGTAGCCCTCAATCCGGGAAATCCCATTGACACAGGTCTCGGCAATAAACAGCCGCCGATGTCCGAGCGCATGACCGTCGATTGTCCCATCCAGAAACTGCAGTTCCATCTGCTGTGCTTTTTGTGTCATGGAACTTTCACAGACGGCTCGCAACTCCAGCTCAAATCTCTGCCACTCCACCTCGCTGTACTTCTCACGATCAACTTCGCGAAATGTCACATGATGACGTCGACAATAGTTTACCTGACGCCTCACCCACTCCCACGGACGTCCGCAGAATGTCAGTTGCTCAAGATCCAGCACACTCTCTTCACCGATCTTCGTCGTATAGCAGCCCAGTCTGCGAAATACGTCTATGCAATCTTCCGGAATAAAGAAGAAAATCACTCGCCACTGATATCCGGCGCAATACTGCAGGAACTGCATCAGCAGGTTTTCACGTTCATCGGCCGGACAGATCAGGCCGCCACTGACCAGCACATACCGGCCCGATACGGCATAGGACACAAGACCACGCCCATGCTGCGACCAGAACACACGACGCCCTGGCGCTGTCGCCAGATACGAATCCGGCTGACAACCGTACTGGAAAACAAACTCCGCTAAGCTGGATTCGCTGTTTCCCACAGGCATCAGGCTGGCTGTTTGACAATCCACGCCCCACTGTCCTCGGCTGCAGGTATTCTGTTACACACTGATCGAGGGACGTGTCGACGACAGCCCCTTCGCTTTACTGTTAGTTCAGGAAACGACAGCGGTGGCCCCAGCACTGAAACAATAAGCGACTTCTCACCTGATTGTCGATGTGCAAAACACGACTGAGATCCTTTTTCAGGTCGACTTCGGCCCAATCCAACAGTTTGTTGCCCTTCTGCAACACTTGATTCCGAATTGCCACAGTCCTTACCCATGAATGAGCTGCTCGTTCTTTCAAAATTGGTACTCGGATCATAGAATCCCAGGTCTGAAGAATCGGACGGGGACAGCCCCGCGGATTCTGCGACATGATCGGTCCAGTAACGCAGGTCAGCCGGAGACAACTGTCATGTGGGCAAACGCGATACTTCTTTTCCTCGTTCTTCCTCAGTTCGCTGCCACCCTGCTTGATGAATCACCCGTCAGGACCGATACCGAAACAGCAGAACCGCCTGCGACTCCCCCGAAACCCGGTCCGGATCTGCTGAAGTACACACCGGAGCAGATTGAAAAGGCTTACGAAGGTCTGCGAATGCCGGAGGCCGTCGCGATGTATCTGGTGATCGCGCGGGGCGGACAACTGGACGGAACCGCAGGGTGGTTTCACCCGGCGGTCAGTCGGTTCTCCTTCGAGCGTTTGGCAAAGCATCAGCAGTCCGATCCTCAACAGCCGTTGACTCGCGAACAATTCCTCGGCAGGGAACGAATTTTCGAACAGCTCGATCGAGACCATGACGGGAAACTGACAGCCTTTGATCTTGACTGGTCCGATGACAACCCATGGGTCCGCCAGTCGTATATGGTCAATCGCATCTTTCGTCGCTTTGAACCCAGTGGAGACGGACTGCTGACCGCCGAGGAATTTGCCGCCTGGTTTGACAAGGTCAGTAAGACGGGCGAGCCGATCCGCTTCGAACAGTTTCGAGACGCACTGATTCCGCCGGCCAGTGGTTTTCAGCCGGGCGACATGCCTTCGAAGGATGTGCTGATCAGGGGTTTTCTGAGCGGTGAGATCGGATCGTTGCAGGAAGGCCCGGGACTCGACGAGATGGCTCCGGAGTTCACCGCCAAATCGTTGTCCGGAAAGGATTCTGTGCGACTTTCGGAACGACTTGGTAAACGACCGCTGGTACTGGTCTTTGGTAATTTCACCTGTGGACCGTTTCGCTCGATGTATCCCACAGTCGAGGCTGTCTGGAATCGTCAGAAGGACTTCGCCGATTTTCTGTTCGTCTATGTACGAGAAGCGCATCCCACAGACGGGTGGGCCATGACATCCAATGAAAAAGCGGGAGTTGCAGTCGCACAGCCGACCACCTTTGCCGAGCGGCAGCAGGTGGCGGAGCAGTGTGTGGCACGCTTGAAGCCCGCGATCCCGTTCTATGTGGATGATATTGAAGACACGGCGGGCAACCTGTGGAGTGCCATGCCCGCGCGGCTGTATGTCATCGACACAGCCGGTCGAGTCGCATGGAAGAGCGGACGCGGTCCCTTCGGGTTCAAGCCTGAAGAAATGGAACAGGCTCTGCTGATGCTGCAGCTGGAAGAAAGTCGTGATTAAGGGCCGATCGTCTGATCCTACATACGCCCCGAACCGATGCTCGGTGACCGCGGGACGGTTTTCAGTGGTCAGTTTTCAGTTTTCAGTGGTCAGTAGTCAGTGGTCAGTACGCGCGAACTTCCCCTCGGGAGGGCGAGGCTCC
>CAXBSH010000543.1:0-2967 GCA_963977705.1 uncultured Planctomycetaceae bacterium | reverse complement strand
GTGGCACAAGCCCATAACGAGCCAGCACAACCCAGTCCACCGCGTCTGCCGCAGCAACCCCGGACTGCTCAGCCCCCGTCAACTCTGCAGCCTCCAGCAGCTCGGTCAATTCAGCAGAACAACTGTCGGTGAACGACGTACTGGTGCGATCAATCATAAAACGTGCGCAGTTGCCGAAGAATGCAGGAACTATCCGGGAACGAAGTTGGAACCCCGGATCGTACTCGGCTGGATTGCGGGAATCCAGACAGTACCGGCTTGTTCCGGGTCAGAATCACAACAGTCTGAGTGCTGGATCATCAGGAAAAATCCCGCCTGCGTCATTCCCTGACCACGGGAATCGCTCGATCTTGAAACGTTTCCTGCTATTCTCTGTCGCGGTTGCCAATCGCGCACCGCCCATTTCCCCCGCAGTCAACAGAAAAGCGCCGCCGTGAGTTCCGGTTTTTCCACAGATACAGCAGCTCAGGTACGTTTTCTTCGCGAACAGACTCAGCAGGCTGTGTCGCAGGTTGTGGTGGGGTTGGAGGCCGTCACGGATCAGCTGCTGATGGCCCTGCTGGCAGGCGGTCATGTCCTGCTTGAAGGTGTTCCCGGAACCGCCAAGACGACGTTGTGCCGAACTTTTTCCAGCGTGCTGGGACTGCATTTCGAACGCATCCAGTTTACTCCGGATCTGCTGCCGTCGGACGTTACCGGAACACAGGTACTGGATCGCGCCACCAGTGAATTCGTCCTGCGTAAGGGACCGGTGTTCTGTCAGCTGCTGCTGGCCGATGAACTGAACCGAGCACCCGCTCGAACTCAATCGGCTCTGCTGGAAGCGATGCAGGAACGGCAAACGACGATTGAAGGGCGGACGCTGCCACTGCCTGACCCCTTCATGGTGCTGGCCACTCAGAACCCGATTGAGCAGGAAGGTGTTTACCGCCTGCCTGAAGCGCAGCTGGACCGTTTTTTGTTTCGAGTCAATGTTGGCTACCCTGAGCGGGATCAGGAAGTTGCCATGCTGGATCTGCACAGTCGCCCGGCGGCGCGTCCGACTCCGGTCACCACAGCCGATGAAATCCTCGCCATGCGTGCCGCCCTTGATTCCGTTTACGCCACCCGCGAACTGCAGGAATACGTGGTGGACCTTGTGCGGCAAAGTCGTCGCCATGCCGACCTTGCGCTTGGTGCCAGCCCGCGAGCAGCCATCAGCCTGCTGAAGGCTGCTCGTGCTCAGGCGCTGCTGCACGGACGCGGCTTTCTGACTCACGCCGATATCCAGGACGTCTGCCTGCCAGTGCTCAGCCATCGCCTGATTCTGCGACCTGAAGCGGAACTGGACGGACGGCGAGTCGATGCTGTCATTCAGCAGGTCATCCGCAGCGTCCCGGTCGTGCAGGATCGCTCGCGATGACAGCACTTGGCCGAGCTGTTCTGCTGGTCGCACTGTGCGGGCTGTTTGCCGGACTGATCCGCGGACAGGCCACCGTCTCTGCTCTGGCTCTGTCGACAGTGCTGTGGCTGATGCTGGAATATGCCTGGTTTCAATGGCGTCGGATCAGGCTGATCCCACGATTGCAGTTTCAGCGTGTTGTCAACGATCGCAGTGACTCGAACGGTACGCTGCAGGCCGGTCGACTGATGCGTGTCGAAGTTCGCATTTCCACTGGTGGAACTGTCTGTCATCCGCCACTGCGAATCGAAGATGTGCTGCCGGAAAACATTGACGTACAGCAATCCGCCCACGAGGTGCAGGTCAGTTCTGCATTTCGATCGGCGATCTTCACCTGGAGCGGGCGACTGCGCGGTACTGGTCAGCTGTTTCTGCCGGGATTCCGCATCATTCTGCAGGATCGTCACGGCTTCTTTCGCTCGGAAAGCTTCGTCGTCTGTCGTCAGATTTTTCGCGTCCTGCCGGCATGGCTGGAAACCGGCGAGCATCGTCCGCTGATCAAACGCATCAATGCCATCCCCAGACACGGCATTCATCGGCTGCAGCGGGCCGGCATGGGTTCTGAACTGCTGGAACTGCGGGATTATGTCCCTGGCGATCCGCCCAAATCGATTGCATGGAAAGTCTCGGCCCGCCGTGACCGTCTGATGACTCGACAGTACGAATCGGAAGTTCCCATCCGCCTGCAGCTGTTCCTTGACGGTGGCATCAGCATGCGGGTTGGTGGCTTTGGCAGTCGCCTGCTGGACCAGGCCTGCTTTGTCGCCGCCTCGGTCGCCCGCAATGCACTGTCGGCCGGTGATTCTGCAAGCCTTGTCTGCTTTGATGAACGTGGCCTGCACACTCTGGGGCAGCAGACCGGCGATCGAGGCTTTCAGCAGCTTCTGCAGACCATGGCGGATTTCGCCGTAAATCCCCGACCACTGCTCACGCGACTGACCACTGAACTGCAGCAGTCTACTCTTGCAGTCCTGAACCAGCAGTTTCCACAGCTGCTGAATCCCCGCATCAACTCACTGCCTTTCCGGCTGTTTCCGCTGTTGCCATGGAGTCGTCGACGGCAGCAGAACCGAGCGTTGCTGGCATCGGCGATCGCTCAGTTGTCCGGAATGACAGTCGAGCGGCAGGTGCAGCTGCTCGCCCTCGACGAGCCGCGAGAGGCTCACGCCGAGCAGGCGGATCGGCGGCGGCCGGTCGCGCAGCGCGCGCTGCAGCAGCCCGACGAGCTTGGCGCCGTGGACCTCGCCCACCGCGCCGCCCATGAAACCGCCCTCCTGGGCCGCGCCGAAGACGACTTTCCCGTCCAGCAGGCCGCGGCCGACGACCACGCCAGGTTCACGTGCAGGCCACCGGCTGACGACGTCGGCGTGGATGCGGCGGCCGACGTGGACGGCGCGGGAGGGGCCAACACGACGAAGGACGCTGCTGATCCGGGCTGCGCATATTGCGAACTGGGCTGTACGAATGATGTCAGCACGGGTCCGAGGCGAGGCGGACAGAGAAGCGACACGCGCCGAGCGCCGGGC
>CAXBSH010000542.1:0-2991 GCA_963977705.1 uncultured Planctomycetaceae bacterium | reverse complement strand
GGCGTTGCGTTCCATCTGCTGAATGGGTGCCAGGACTCCGGATCGTCGTTCCTGGACGATGACGGCCCAGCGAGTTCCTTTGACAGGCGCAACGGCTGCCATCCAGTCACCGGCCCAGGGTTGTGCCACGGGCGACTGTATTCGGCCGACCGGATCGCGATAAAGGCTGAGTTTGGCTTCACGGATTTCGGACGTATTCCGCAGCAGGGTCTGAATGCTGCTGGCGACGTCGGGATCAAGTGTCAGTTCACGGAACAGGGCCTCGTCCTGTGCCTGATTTTCCTGGGTTCTGAGGAACTGTTCTGTGAGGTACGGATGATCGAGCAGTCGGATCTGTCGGGCATCAAGCACTTCAGCGAGTGCGATGATCCGTTCGACGCTGTTTTCCCCGGCAGCCGACATCCGTCCTCGCAGTCGTGCCTGCAGATCTCCGAGGTGAACTGTGCGAGCGAAGACTCCGATGATCTGCCCATCGGCAGAGAACAGCGGCACGCTGAAGGCCACGGTCTGTCGATCTGTGGTGGTGCTTTTGTAGGCGGCACTGACATGTGGTTTCTGCAGTGGGGAGCGTGGCGTTGCCAGCTGTCCGCGTTCAAAGTTCACACCAAGGCCGTGAAAGTAGTCGCGATGGGCGAAGTTTTCACCGATTGTGCGTTCACTGTATTCACGACGCCAGATCTGGGTTCCGGTGACATCGGTAAGAAACCAGCTGGTATCGTCCCCGCGTTTTGTTGCCCCGGCAGCTTCGCGTGACCGTTCCCAGGCCGTGTCGAGGAGTTGCATCCAGCGCGGTCGCGCTTCGAGGGGGGCTTCGGCCAGTTGTCGCACTTCACTGATCACTTCCTGCAGGGGCCGCTGCATCAGCGCTTCAAGTTCACGGCGAAGATCGTTTCCTGCGGCAATGGTTTCCAGCTCCTGCAGTCGCTGCTGCAGTTCATCTTCGAGTGCAGCTGCCTGCAGTCTGGCGGAGAGGGCATCGCTCTCCAGTGCTCGTTCGCTCATCTGCTGTTCTGCCGTATCGCGATTTCTGGAGAGTGCATAGCCGAGGATTGGCAGCAGGGCAGCGGTCAGCAGCAGCGGTACGAGGAAGCCGACAAGCAGCAGGGGGCGGCGTGATCGCTGGCGATCACGTGCGTCCAGAGCTTCAAGGATGGCCTGAGCATTCGGAAACCGCTGTGCCGGGTCAATTGCGAGGCAGCGGTCGAGGATTTCCAGCAGTCGCTGATCGGCTGTGGGCAGGCCGCGATGGCCTGAGGGGCGACTGTTTGACTGGACCAGTCGCCGATAAGTCGCCAGTCGTTCTTCAAGGCTGCCGAGATTCTGCAGTCTGCGTTCAATCTCCGGCGATCGGTGAGGCGGAGCCCCGGTAAGCATCTGATAGAGAATCGCGCCGACGGCGTACACGTCCCAGCGCGCATCCGGGGGTGATTCGAGATCGGCCTGTTCCGGCGCCATGTAATACAGTGTCCCCAGAGCAGGACTGTGCTCGTGAGACATGCGGGCCTGACCAAAGTCGCACAAACGCACGCTGCCCTGACCGTCCAGCAGCACATTATCGGGCTTGAGATCGCAATGCAGGACTCCAGCACCATGCGCGTCCACCAGTGCACTGCAGATTTCGCGAGTGATTCTGACGGACTGTTCGAGGGGCAATGGCTGATCGGCAAGCCGTGCCGTGAGCGAGCCGCCTTCGACGTACTCCATAATGAAATACGGTGGATCTGCTGTCCAACCGACGTCCAGCAGGCGAACGATATGATGCGATGTGTAAACGGCTGCCAGTTTTTCAACTTCGCGACTGAGCAGCGTCCAGTTCATGCCTCGCTGTCGAGGATAGAATTTGATAGCGACCATGCGACCGGTGCGATCTTCACGCGCCAGCCAGACGACTCCGAACGCCCCCATCCCAAGTCGGCGTACGAACGAGTAGCCGGCGACATCGGCCGGAGGGCGTACTCCCTGCAGGCTGAGCTGTCGTGACTGTTCACGTCCGGCATCGTCAAGTGTCAGGGTGTCAGTGGAAATCGGAAGATCCTGTCGGCCGAAGGAGTTTTGTGTGGGGGGGGATGGAGACCTGCCGGTCGCTGTCAGAAGCTGCGCTGGCACCAGGTGCAGACGAACGTACCATTGACCTCGGGTGAGTCCGGTGGGATGGCGCCACCACAATGCGGACAGTTGGACACGGAGGGACGGCGGGCCTGCTGCAACTGGTTCTGGACGGCGTCAAAAACCTGATTCTGAAATCTGACCGTTTTGCGAAACGCCATAAAGAAGATCACCGCACCAATGACAGTGATCACTATGGAAAACCCGAAGAAGAGCAGAACGAACATGCCGGATATCACCATCTGGTTGTTCCCTGTCTGAGCTGAGTTATGTTCAGAAATCGGATCGAATCAGGTACAGGCACCCCAGACCCAGCATCACGAGAATAAACGCAAGGTTACTATAGAGGGAGCCCCATGGATCAAAGACGATGCGTTTGTCCTGCAGGTTTTCACTGGCGCCGCGTTCCGGACCTTCGCCGATGCGAATCGTGGTTTCACCGGTGACGAGGTAGCGAACAGCATAATCGAGTTCGCTGGGTTTCGGGAAGACGCGATACAGTGGTCGGACCAGATAATCGTAGAGCGCGTAGGGCCACGCCTGCAGTCCGGTGTACTGTTGCGATGTGGGCTGTCCGGTGGCGGGATCGACAATCTGCAGAGTGCGACGATCGGCGACGGTCAGTTGACCATCCGGAAGAAACCCGATGGACGCAAATCGGCGACTGCTTCCACCAGGCAGGAGCATGATTTTTCCCGGGGTCCAGAGGAAGATTTTACCAGCATGTGTGAGGATGGCTGCGTGGCTGCCATCGCGAGCGATTTCGCAGCGTTTTGGCTTTTCTTCGGAGGGCAGATTCAGCTGTTCAACGTCGGCAAGGGTATCGTCAAGGATGCGTACAACACCATCCGACTGCGCTGCGATGATGCGTGTGGGTGCGGCGGC
>CAXBSH010000541.1:0-3000 GCA_963977705.1 uncultured Planctomycetaceae bacterium | reverse complement strand
CTCTCACGATCGTCCATTCTAAATTTGATCCCTTGACCAATTCAACCACGCCGAGCATATCCTCATAGACATTCCTTGAGAAGGTTTTGACCAACGCCTCCATCATCCTGTCCATCATGGCAGGCGCATCTTCTGGATCGCGAATCCCTGCGTTCGGGTGTTGGCCCCGTGGACAAGGACGTGTCGACTCAGTTTTCTGAAACTCCTTCCGGTCTGAAGTACCGGATTCTGCGAAACACCACCGGGCTTAAGCCCACGGCCAGCAACACGGTGGAAGTGCATTACCGAGGCTGGCTGGACAGTGGTCGTGAGTTTGACAGTTCGTATGGACGCGGTGAAACGACGTCATTCCCGCTGGGTTCTGTGGTGCCGGGCTGGACTGAAGGGCTGCAGCTGGTTGGTGAAGGTGGCATGATTGAATTGTGGATTCCGTCTGAGCTGGGTTATGGCAGTCGCGGATCACCCGGTTCCATTCCTCCCAATGCCACGCTGCACTTTGTGGTGGAACTGATTTCCGTCAAATAACTGGTCTCTGCAGAATCTGTCAAACGCATGTCGTCAGTCCCTGTCAAACCCCTGCGCATTGTTCTGGCTGCTTCTGAGGCTGTGCCGTTTTTCAAAACGGGGGGCCTGGCCGATGTGGCCGGTGCTCTGACCAAAGCACTGGCGGACTGCGGTCACGAAGTAACTCTGATCATCCCCGATTATACTCCGCTGCGGCAGAACAAAGCGGGGTTGCCCGCGGTGCATGATACGGGTCTGCAGTTCACGATCGATATGAACGGTCGCAGCATGACCGGCGAGGTCAGCTGGGCGCGGTATCCGCAGTCCACAGCCACTGTGCTGCTGGTACGACAGGCCGCCTACTTTGACCGTGGACAGCCTTATGGCGATGCGGGTGGTGGCTATGCGGATAACAGTGAACGCTTCTGTTTCTTCAGTCGAGCGGTTCCTGAAATCTGCCGCCTGATGGTCCTGCGTCCGGATATTCTGCACTGCAATGACTGGCAGACCGGACTGATTCCGGCGCTGCTGAATTCCCGGTATGCACAGATCGCCGGGTTCGAACAGACGGCCTCCGTGATGACCATCCACAACATGGCCTATCAGGGCGCGTTCTGGAAGATGGACATGCTGCTGACGGGCATGCACTGGGGCTTTTACAACCCCAGTCACATGGAAGCGTGGGGTTCGTTGAATCTGCTGAAGACCGGACTGGCTTTTGCGGATCAGTTGACGACGGTCAGTCCGACGTATGCGCGTGAGATCTGTACGCCGGAAGGTGGCTGCGGGCTTGACGGACTGCTTCGCTGGCGGCAGTCAGCCCTCACCGGCATTCTGAATGGTATTGATATCGATGTGTGGAATCCGGCCACTGATCCGTTGCTGCCGGCACCGTTTTCGGCAGACAACTGGCAAACCGGGAAAGCTCGCTGTAAGGCTCATCTGCAGCAGCGACTGGGGCTGGCCAGCAGTCCACGAGCTCCGCTGATCGGCATGGTCTCACGTCTGGTCGATCAGAAGGGTCTGGATCTGATTGCCGGCTGTGCCAGTGCCCTGTTGAATCGGCGAGTACAGCTGGCGTTTCTGGGGACGGGTGACGCTCGCTATGAAGCTCTGCTGCGTGATCTGGCCAAACGCCACCCGGAACAGGTCAGTGCTGTAATCGGTTTTGACGAATCTCTGGCGCATCAGATTGAAGCCGGAGCAGACCTGTTTCTGATGCCCAGTCAGTTCGAACCCTGCGGGCTGAACCAGATGTACAGCCAGCGGTACGGAACGATTCCGATCGTGCGGCAGGTCGGTGGCCTTACGGATTCCGTCAGCCATTACGATGGGACTCCTGCCGGTTTGGAAACTGCCACAGGTTTTGTCTTTGCCGACTATTCCATGGCGGGCTTTACCACGGCCGTGGAACAGGCTTTGTCGGCATGGCAGGATGCCGCCGTCTGGAACCGTCTTGTGCGTAATGGCATGCACCGCGACTGGTCATGGCAGCAATCGGCCGACCGCTACGTTGCGGTCTATCATCAGGCCCTTGCCAAAGTAGCGTCGCGCAAAGCCGAAAATCGACTGTGAAAGCAGTCAGCGGTCCTGCAGTTTTCCCTTTGGATGGGTAAGGCTTTGCTGGTGCCCGGCGGTCCCCGCTTGGTGGGGCGAGCCGTTGGCGTAAGCCATCGGGTGTTGTGCTGCTGTATTGTCCTCGCCGAGCTGGTGTTCGATGGTCCCCCCTTGGGAAGGCGAGGCTCCCGCCGAGCCGAAGTGACGTTGTATTCGCGTCCCCGAGCTGGTGCTCGGAGGTACCAGGGTGGGAGAACCACCGTAGCCCGGGCATTCCTGCCCGGCACCCTTTCACCCCTGCAAATCCGCTTAGTGGCCTGCAATTGCCCAAGCCGGGCTATTGCGTGTACTGATGCCCACAAGGCGAATGGGATCCACGGGACTGTCCCCGAGCTGGTGCTCGGAGGTCCCAGGTGTGCTTAAGCAAGCCGACGGGCGTAAACCGTCGGGTGTGAGTTCTGAAGCTATTCGTGGTGGAACGTGTCCGTTGATGAGGTCCTGCGGCACGACTGTGCAGTGTTTGGAGCGTATGCAGTGTGAGTCTTCCGTCCGGGCCGGGTTATGGGCGACGGAACCTCCAGACGTATCTTAGGCCTTGTGACTTTTGAACTGCTGCTGCAGTTGTGTGAGCATCTGAGTGAGTTGGTTGATGTCACAGACGGCAAATTGTTCGTCAGTGCAGGTTGGCAGTTTCAGCAGTTGCTGCAACAGCAGGATTTGGCCCTGCAACAGACCTCGGCGAATCCCACGGGCCTCACCACGTGTTTCGCCACGTGTTTCGCCGATTTCGATCCCCTGTTCGATCCCTTGTTGCTGTGCGTAGATGATGCGAGCTTCTTCATCGCGCTGCGCTTTGACTCGCGCGTTGTATTCGTAGAGTTGTTCCGGCGTTTGGGAGATCATCTCAAGCACCCTGGCGGCTTCAGTGAATTCCTGATC
>CAXBSH010000540.1:0-3015 GCA_963977705.1 uncultured Planctomycetaceae bacterium | reverse complement strand
ATCTCTTAAAAACACTGGGGATTTCAAGGGTGACGAGACGTTTGTGCCCGGGCGGAAGCCCAGACTACGACTTTTGTCCCCGGCGTCAGGAATGGCCGGGCAACGAGGGGAGGGCGAACAACGACTGAACACTGAAAATTGACTTCGGCTCGGCGGGAGCCTCGCCCTCCCAAAGGGAACTTCCCTCGGACCACCGAGCACCAACTCGGTAACGGCAGCACAACAACACCTGTCAGCTGACGCTAACGGCTCGCCTTGGATGGGGCTTGAACGCGGTGGACGACACGGGCTGAAGCCCATGCTACGACCACCGAGCACCAGTTCGGTAACGGCAGCACAACAACACCCTTCAGCTGACGCTAACGGCTCGCCCGGAGACTCTGCGAGCATTCGTTCTTGCGTCTCTGCCGTGGTGAAAAACCACCCACACTCGAACGCCGCAATGACGTCGCACACGTCATTTTACTTCCGCCTTTTTTCGTGGTCCGTTCAGCAGGACACCGATCCATGTTTCACGGACACACCAGTGATACACCAGCAGCAGCAGGATTGTGCACAGGCTGCATGTCAGACTGAATTTTACATACGAGGAAACTGGCCACGAGCGGATTGGCGCCTGCAGAACGAACAGCACTGGCAGATGAGACAGATACAGCCAGTACGAAGCGTCCGAGAGCCAGCGCACACGCGGACTGGGATGCGACATCCAGCGACGGAAGATCCCGAGGCAACCAAAACTCATCAGCCAGGCATAGGCGGCCTGCAGCAGCGAAGATAACATCCGCGAATCACCGACAACGAAGGTCAGTGGCAGCAGAACTGCCAGAGCCACTGGCAGTGTCAGCCACCACCATTTTCCCAATCGCCCCTCGCGATCGGACGATTCAAAGTACAGACAGCCGAACGTGAAGAACAGCGAGTAATACAGCAGCACATGAGGCTGGGGCAGAATCCCCATCGATGTATCGGGACCGAAAGCCGGCCCGAAAAGCCCCATAAAACAACTCACGGCCGCCGTGGGCAGTAACCAGCACAGCCAGCCCCACCCGATCGTCAGTAACCGCGACACCTGCCTGCCGGGCCACATTCGCTGCCCAGCCCACACAATCACCGGAACAAACATCACAAATCCCAGAACCATCCAGCACAGAAACCAGAGAAACCAAAGATGGTCGAATACGGGCGTCAGCATGAGGTGAAATGGCACAGCGCCGGGGGCAGCCGACCACGCAAGATTCCAGCTTTGAGCCGTCAGCAGGCTGCGGTAGGCATCGCGAGCTTTGGTCAGATTGTCGGGGTCAGCATTCGCCGCCGCCTGCGGCAGTGGTGGCAGCAGCTGCAGACATTTCTGCCGCCCCGCCGCCACAGCGTCAGGATCACGCGGCGGCAGCTGCAGCAGCCCCCAGATGAACATTGTGCCGGGAACATCAGCAGTCGCTGATCTGGCGGGTGGATCGCCCGCCAGATTCTTTGCCCCCGCATCCGCTCCGCGACCCAGTAATAGCTGCAGCATCGTGGCATCACCAATAAACGCGGCTCCATGCAGCGCTGTCGAGCCATCTGCATTCCGACCTTCAATGTCGGCCCCCGCATCCAGCAGCAACGTGGCAGCTGCTGTGTTTCCGCACATCGCAGCCCATGCCAGCGGACGAACCTGAAACTGCGGATCCGGCTGATTCGCCAGCGCTTTGTCCACCAGCAATTCACTTAGCTTCTGCTGATCGGCTCGCCGTATCACTGCAGCGATCGTATCCACAGACTGCGATGATTCCTCCGCCACTGTAACATTCGCTGCAGAACCAGCTGCCAATGCTCCCAGCCAGCGAGTCAACGGAAGGATTGTGATCAATCCCAGCAGACACGGCAGCAGAATTCGCAGAGCACGCTGCTGTACCAGTCGCAGCAAACCGCGCTGACGCCAGATCATCATCGTGAAGTAACCGCTGATCAGAAAGAACAACGGCATCCGAAATCCATGGATGATCATGAACATCCACGTAAAAACCGGACTGCTCTGCGAATCCTGAATCGCCCAGGGGAAACCCGGAGCATAAGGAATCGCACCGTGCAGCGCAATGCCCAACAGCATCGCAAAAGCCCGCAGCGCATCCAGATCATGCCTGCGCTGCGACTGCACACTCAACTGCACTTCCGTCATGTCATCACTGCTTTCGCACCAGAGAAACACGAATCGGGTCAGGTAATTCCAAAGTCACATCCAGATGATTCTCGTCCAGCAGATCATAGCGAATCACCAGACTTGCCGAGGGATTTCCCTGTTCCTGGACTTGCAGCGTAAGGCGAGCCTGCCCGTTCTCAGGCGATGTCCATACACCGGAAAACACTCGTCCCTCCCGATCACCGCCATGATGCTCAATCGAACGGCCATCGGGACTACGAGTCATCAGTGCGACCGACTGACCATTTGCATCCCGGCTGCTGCTTTCCAGCACCCGGCCCTCAATTTTCCACTCAAACCTGAGCGTCAGTTGCGAACCCTGCGTCTCCGCATCAACCCAGGTGCCCGGTAAGAATTTCAGCCCCGACCGCTGCAGCGCCGCCCCCAGCGAACCATCGTCCTGCAGTGCCGCACTGTCGTCGGCAGACTCGGCCACCGTAAACAGGAATTCGTTGCTGAACAAACCGTCCGGATTGCGCAACTGCAGAAAGTGCAGACCCGTAGCCGGCAACTCGCTCAGAGTCAGCTTCAAAGTCTCCGGCTGCAGCTCAAACCGCGCTGCCACTCGCCGACCATCCACGAAGACGGCTGAGTCCGCCTGCAAATGCCTCGCACCCACCACCATCGACAGACGCCCGGGCCGCAACTGCGGAAACAACTGATGTCCCCGCTGTTGTTCCAGCGGACCCCACGTCCACAGAGCTGGCTGCGGATCCTGCGAATCACAGTGTTCACCCGCGCGCGCTGTCACAGTACCCGTGAACCGCTCACTCGCCGAAAGCGTCAGCAACTCCTCGGTACTGAACACCCGGCTGGCATCGCGCTGGTCAACCCAC
>CAXBSH010000539.1:0-3039 GCA_963977705.1 uncultured Planctomycetaceae bacterium | reverse complement strand
TCAGTGATCAGGGGTCAGTGATCAGGGGTCAGTGATCAGTGGTCAGTGATCAGTTTTCAGTGAAAGCGAAGGTACCTTTGGGAGGGCGAGGCTCCTGCCGAGCCGAAGGGACCTTGAATTTGCGTCACCGAGCTGGTGCTCGGTGGTCCCGGGGGGAAGCCAGCGTTTGGGCGTTGAGTTTGGAGGGGTGGTGCAGGGACGATCGATTCATGGTGGAAGATCAGAACAGGGTTCCGTCACTGTCACCGAAGGAGGTTGCTGGCAGGCCAAGTTTCTGCAGGATGGACAGGTACAGGTTGCAGAGGGGGACGGTGCGGTCTGTATACAGTTTGTGAACACTGCCGTTGATGCCGGTTGCACGTCCGGTCAGCAGCACAATTGGCAGGTCGTCAGGCACATGGCCATTGCCATCCGACATACCGGACCCCAGCAGCAGCAGGCAGCTGTCCAGTAATGTGCCGGCGCCTTCGCGAACCTGAGCCAGCCGTTGAGCAAGGTTTGCGAATTGCTGCACATACCAGCGATTGATGTGCTGATACTGGCGAATTTTCTGTGGATCTGTCTGATGGTGTGAGACCGAGTGATGCGGCTCGGTCCAGCCATTCTCAAGCGGAAAGATCTGCTGCGAAGTATCATTGGCCAGCATAACGCTGGCAGTGCGTACGGCATCACAACGGAAGGCCAATACCAGCAGATCCAGCATGACAGACAGATGCTGATGAAAGGTTTCTGGAGTCTGAGGTCTCTGCGGACGAGCGGACTGGGCGAGTTTCAACAGTGGATGCTGCGGATGCTGATTCAGAAAGCGAACTCGCGATTCCATCGTATCCACCGCTTCAAGATATTCCTGAAGCTTGATCTGATCATCTTTTCCCAGTTGGCGGCTGATCGAGCGGGCGTCTTCCAGCACGAAATTCAGCAGTCTGCGGGAAGACGTCCTGCCCATGTCCTCAGGGGAGCGCCCGAACAGGCGGTCGAAGACCGATTCGGGCGAAACCTGGGGCAACACAGGACGCCCGGCTGTCTGCCACGAAATGCAACTACCATAGAGCAGCGTGACACCATTCGCCGGATCAATTCCACCGGCAATTGGTTCAACTCCCAACACCAGACTGTGCAGCGGTGTCAGTCCGTTGAAATGCTGTGCAATCTGTTGATCAACTGAGATCCCTCCAGCACTGAAATCGCGTCCAGTCGTGGAGTTGACGGGCATACCGGTCAGAAAGTTGGCGGTTTTGTGAGCATGTCCGTCGGGGGTGCGACTGTGCGGTTTGTCCAGTCCGGAAAACACGGTGACCAGCGACCGCAGCGGTTCAAGAGGCTGCAGCGTGGGACTCAGGATCAGCTGATCGCCATTTTCAGCGGGTGTCCAGTCCGGCATCCACGCGCCATTGGGAAAATGCAGAAAGGCAGTCCGTAGTGGCGGAGTCTGGACGGAGTCTTTGGCGAAGGCCTGCCACGACAGTGACGGCAGCCACGGCAGGGGCAAAGTCAGCCCGGCGCCGCGCAGAAAGTGTCGGCGACTGTTGTTCGTCCTGAATGTCATGGAGCCACCACCAGTTCTGCTGCAGGACTTAACCGTCGCCACTGAAAGATTTCACTGGCAACAATGCTGCGAATCAGTGCGACGCCGGTGGCACCGCGGGCTTCGGTTTGCTGCACAATTTCTTCCAGCAGACATTCTTCAGTATCAAACAGTTCGCGCCCAGCAGCGTAGCCCGTCAATTTTCGGACAAGGTGGGGCAGCCACTGGGATCTGCGCTGGAGCACAGCGCGGCGCAGGCCATCCAGACCAGCGATCTGCGTTCCGTCAGGCAGTGTGGCGACAGCATCGATCGGCTGTCCAGCGATACCTGCCCGGCGACGACCGACCGGATCCATTTCTTCGAGGGCAAAACCGAGCGGATCCATCAGTTCATGGCAGGCGCGGCAGGTGGGGCTGGCGCGATGCTGTTCCAGTTGCTGCCTGAGCGTCAGTTGTGGGTGAGATTCTGCTGTCTGCTCGAAGGCTGGGACATCAGCCGGTGCCGGCAGCACGCGCTGTCCCAGGATTCTGTCAAGTACCCAGCGTCCTCGCAGGACAGGGCTGGTGCGAGTTGGAGTGGATGTGGCGACCATCACAGCACCCAGTGCCAGCAGGCCTCCACGAGACCCATCAGAAATCTGCAGTTGCTGCCAGTCTGTCAGCGGAGAAGGGGTCGCAAGTTCATAATAGTCGGCCAGTTGCTGATTCACCCAGACATATTCAGCGGACAGCAGTTCTTCCAGCGGCCGATCGTGGCGCAGAACCGTACTGACCAGCAAAGCAGCTTCGTGCTGCAGCAGTGCTGCAATTTGCGGCGAAAATGAGGGATAGACAGTGAGATCCTTCTGCGCCCGGGGCAACTGATCCAGCCCCAGCCACTGCAGTCCAAAACTGGTCCCCAGACTGGCAGCTCGCGGATGCTGGAGCAGGCGGTGAATCTGCTGTGTCAACTGTTCATCGGTTGTCAGGAGCCCCTGATCGGCGGCGGTCAGCAGCGGTTCATCGGGCAGTGCTGACCAGAGAAACAGTGCGAGGCGAGTTGCCAGTTCGTGCTGCGAGATGCGAAAGTCGCTATCGGTTTGCGGGGGGATTTCCAGTACATAAAGGAAGGAGGGTGACAGCAGCACGGCCGTCAGGACTTCCGTCAGCATTTCCGCCGGGGAAACTCCGTCGTTCAAAGCATCCTGCTGCAATCTTTCCAGTCGCTGCAGTTCGGCGGCAGTGGGATCACGTCTCCATGCGTGGCGGATCCATTGTCGGATGGCCGGGTGAGCGCTGAGTGGCGACTGCTGCAGCTGGGGGATCAGGCCAGCGAATTGCCCGATGGAATTCTCAGCCGAACCTGCCGTGTCCGTCCCGCGCTGCAGACAGCGCTGGACAGAATCTTCGATGCATGCCCGAAATAATTCGGCGGTAGACGAGGACATAATCAGCGTACCGGCCGCTGTATCGAATCCTTCCCCACCGGCGGCTTCCGGGCTGCGGCGGCCCAGGTGGCCGAGTTGGAGAAGGCC